>JBDOMT010000058.1:0-15413 GCA_039831705.1 Pirellulales bacterium
ACTCCATACATGCTCCGATTCTGGAACGCCCGGAAAAAATTGCCCGTTATCAGGCCAAACCGGGAGCGGATCGACCTGACCACAACCCAACTGTGGGGGCGATGGTGGAAACGCTGGACTCAAGTGGTGGAGAGATTCTCGAAAAATTGGATGAGCTCAAGTTGAGCAACAACACGTTGGTCATTTTTTTCTCGGACAATGGCTGTTTGTGGGGACGGGAAGTGCTCAAGCCATTGCGAGGTGGCAAGGCGCAACTTTATGAAGGAGGCATTCGTGTGCCTTTGGTGGTGCGCTGGTCAGGGAAGGTTAAGGCAGGATCTGTATCTACGACGCCAGTCAGCAGTGTGGACTTCTTTCCCACATTATTAGAAATTGCGGGCCAAGATTTTAGCGAATCGAGGATTGACGGTGTGAGCCTGTTACCACTTCTC
The DNA here is from genome assembly GCA_039831705.1 of Pirellulales bacterium. GTDB lineage: Bacteria > Planctomycetota > Planctomycetia > Pirellulales > Lacipirellulaceae > JAJRWS01. Next base: position 432 of record JBDOMT010000058.1, read on the forward strand.
ACTGGATTGGGTGATCTACGTCGAGATGCCATCTATTGGCATTACCCCCATTACCACAGCAGTGGCGTCGGTCCCAGCGGAGCAATCCGTCGTGGCAGATATAAACTTATCGAATGGTTTGAGCAGAGTTTGGCTGGCGGTGCTGAAGCTCCAGGTGCGATTGAGTTGTATGACTTACACCAAGACATCAGCGAGCAGCACAACCTGGTCGACAAAAAACCGGAATTGGCAAGGCAACTGTACGAGAAACTGAAAAGTTGGCGTTCCTCAGTCGGGGCTCAGGAGATGGAGCTTAGCGAGCAGGTTCAATGAGCACCACAGATTTTGATGTCAAGTGAAAACGACTGTGTCTGTTATCGTAATCGCCCAAATGATCAAGTGTGGCAATTCCTATCGATGAGCGTTTATTAGCGGTTTTTAATTGCCTGAGAGAAACCGCTATTAAACGCTAATAAATTAGATTGGGAGTTGCCTTAACCGTCTATTTGATTGATATCATCCTGTTCGCTTGCCACTCATGATTGCGCCTTGGTAGAATGGTTTTGTGTAGAGTAAATCTGATTTGTTTTTTATCGATCATTTCAACATGTACATTTTATCCGTGGGATCTCTCGTGCCGGTACCACAACTTTCCAAAGCTATGCGTGACCGATTTGTTTATCAGATAGCAGCTGGCAGGCCGAACGGATCGCAACTCGCGCTGACGAACTTCATCCGAATGCTCCTCTGTTGGACTGTGATTTTCGCACTGCTTGCTACCTGTGTGGCTGGTGAAATTACAGCGGAAGAAATTGACTTTAACCGCGACATTCGTCCGATCTTGTCAGGCGCCTGTTATCCGTGCCATGGGCCCGATGCAAGTCACCGCGAGGCCGACTTGCGACTGGACACGCAGCAAGGCGCGCTGGACGGTGCTACGATTGTGCCGGGTAAACCGCAAGCGAGTGAACTGCTACGGCGCATTCTCACGGAGGATGCGGACGAGCGCATGCCTCCGCCAGAAGCGGGTGAAAAGTTAACCGATGGGCAGATCGCCCTGCTGCGCCGTTGGATTGAACAGGGGGCTCGTTGGTCGACTCATTGGGCATTCACGGCACCAACCCGTCCGATTCAACCCGACACGAGAAATTCAAACTGGCCTCACAACCCCATTGACACGTTTGTGCTGGCTCGTTTGCAAGCCCAGCAGTTGCAGCCTTCGGTTGAAGCTGAGCGCACTATTCTGTTACGGCGGCTTTCGCTTGACTTGATCGGTTTGCCGCCGACCTTGGAAGAAATCGATACCTTCCTGCGCGACCAGCGCCCTGATGCCTACCGGCGCCAGGTGGAACGACTAATCGCTTCACCTCACTATGGGGAACGTTGGGGCCGCATCTGGCTCGATGCGGCTCGCTACGCCGACTCTGACGGATTTGAAAAGGACAAACCTCGCGATGTGTGGTTTTACCGCGACTGGGTTATCAATGCCATCAATGGCGATATGCCTTACGACCGTTTTCTCATCGAACAAATCGCTGGCGATCTGCTGCCTGATGCCACCCAAGCCCAGCGTGTCGCCACCGGATTTTTACGGAATTCGATGATTAACGAGGAAGGAGGCATCGATCCGGAACAGTTTCGCATGGAAGCCATGTTCGACCGGATGGACGCAATAGGCAGCGGCATATTGGGCCTGACCGTCCGCTGTGGTCAGTGCCACAGTCACAAGTACGATCCTTTGACGCAGCGTGAGTACTACCGGATGTTTGCTTTCTTGAATAACTGTCACGAGGGGCAGATGAGGGTTTACACCCCTGGTGATCAGGAGCAGCGGGAAAACATAATTACAGCAATCGATCAGATCGAGCTGCAACTGCAACAAAAAGATCCTGGCTGGATTCAACGTATGGCGATTTGGGAGAAACAGCAAGTCCAGACTCGGCAGATGGGCGCGCATGTTGCCCAGTTGGAGTTTGACGAAACCTCAATCGGTGGGCAAAAATTCCTGCCACAGGCCGACGGATCTTATCTGGCACAAGGTTACGCTCCAACCAAATTTCAGCCGAGAATGCGTGTTAAGAATCCCCCCCGAAAAATCAGTGCCATGCGTCTGGAATTGATGACCGATCACAATCTGCCAGGGGGCGGTCCGGGCCGTTCGTTGTGGGGGACTTGTGCACTGAGTGAGGTAAAAGTTCAAATTGTGCATTCCGCTGGTCAAGAACCAACAACCAACATAAAAATAAAAACCGCCGTAGCCGACCTGTCGCTCCCACCGCAGCCATTGGCTTCGATTTACGACGACAAAAAGAAAGAAAAGCGGATCACCGGTCCCATCGAATTTGCGATTGACGGCCGGCTGGAGACTGCCTGGGAACTCGACGCAGGTCCTGGCCAGCGGAACCAGGCCCATCAGGCGATATTCACGTTTGAAAAGCCGATCGATTGTCCGCCAGGGGCCGAGCTGTGGATCACGTTGGCGCAAATGCATGGTGGTTGGAATAGCGACGACCGGCAGACCAACAACCTGGGCCGTTTTCGCATTGCGTTCATCGACACACACGCACCCTCATCCAGACCATTGCCTCCAGCAATTTCTCAGTTGCTCATGACGGGAGCTGAGGAGAGAACGCACGCACACACGGCCCGTTTGTTCAGCCATTGGCGGACGACCGAACCTCAGTGGCAGATAGCCAATCAGCAGATTGAAAACCTCTGGCAGGACTACCCGGCCGGCACTTCGCAACTGGTGTTGACCGAACGGCATGAGTCACGCCCAACCTACCAATTGGAACGGGGCAATTTTCTCAACCCGCAAGAGGAGGTTGTCCCTGGTGTGCCCGCCTTTTTGCACGATCTATCTGGCAAGAATGGGTTGTCCGATAAGGGCGGGTCGGATGAATCTCCGAATCGTTTGACCTTTGCCCGTTGGTTGGCCGATCGACGTTCACCGACAACAGCTCGAGCCATCGTCAATCGGCTCTGGCAGGCCTATTTTGGCATTGGATTGGTCGCCACACCATCCGATCTGGGTTCCCAGGGCGAACCGCCATCGCATCCCCTGTTGCTCGATTGGCTAGCGGTGGAGTTGATGGATCACGACTGGAGTCTCAAGCATTTGCACCGATTGATCGTCACCTCGGCCACTTACCGGCAGTCATCGGATATGGGTCCCGACTTGTTGGCTCGTGACCCGGACAACCGACTGCTCGCTCGAGGCGCCCGTTTTCGCGTCGACGCGGAACTGGTTCGCGACATTGCCCTGGCAGTCAGTGGATTGTTGAACGATCAGATCGGTGGCCCGAGTGTCTATCCCATCGCCCCTGCATTTTTATTTCAGCGCCCGGCCAGTTACGGGCCCAAGGTATGGGACACAGAGCCTGGTGCCAACGGTTATCGGCGCGCCTTGTACACCTTTTTCTATCGATCGGTACCGTTCCCATCGCTGCAGACTTTCGATGCGCCCCCGGCCGATTCCTCTTGTGTTCGTCGTTTCCGTTCCAACACGCCTTTGCAAGCACTGACCACGCTCAACGAGCCGCTGTTTGTTCGCTGTGCGCAGATGCTTGCACTGCGAACCGTGCGTGATGGAGGTACGCATCAAGAGGATCGTTTGGAGTATGCCTTCCGCCACTGTACGTCCCGACCGCCGGTCGCCAAGGAAAAGGCCGTGCTGTTGGCCTTCTATGACCAACAAGAAGACCGATTTACCGAGTCGAGCCTCGATCCGTGGAAGTTCGCAGTGGCAGAGGGTGTACAAATCCCCGAATTACCCAGTGGTACCAGTCCAGCCCAGTTGGCTGCCTGGACGGCCGTTTCGCGGGTCCTGTTGAACTTGGATGAAACGATCAGTAAAGAGTAAATTATCATGAGCAGCCAGCCGCATCCGTCCCCATTTCATTCCCCGCGCGAGGTTGGTCGTCGCTGGTTTTTATCGCAGTGCGGTGTCGGTCTCGGCTCGATCGCACTGGGTCACCTGCTCAAAAACCAACTGCCGGGCGACTTGCTCTGGAATCATCGGGCTGAGGCTGCCAACACGGCCGCAGCCATCGACCCACTATTGCCAAAAAATCCTCACTTTGCGCCGCGCGTCAAGAACGTGATTTACTTGTTCATGGCCGGAGGCCCCAGTCATCTGGAGTTATTGGATCACAAACGCCAATTGACAAAATACGATGGCAGTCTACCTCCGGACGAACTTCTGGCCGGTTATCGGGCGGCGTTTATCAATCCCGCTTCGAAGCTGATGGGCCCTAAATTCAAGTTTGCCAAGCATGGCCAATGCGGCGCGGAACTTTCGGAACTGTTGCCCCATCTGGCTGGGGTGGTGGACGACATCACCATCGTCCGTTCGATGCAGACCGATGCCTTCAATCACGCTCCCGCCCAGATTCTCATGAATACTGGCTCACAGCAATTTGGCAAACCGAGTCTCGGCGCATGGAGCTTGTATGGTTTGGGTAGCGAATCACGCGACTTGCCCGGATTTGTCGTGTTTAGCTCCGGCTCCAAGGGACCCAGTGGTGGCAACTCCAACTGGGGTAGCGGCTTTCTGCCGACCGTCTATCAGGGGGTCACATTCCGCAGCGCTGGTGATCCGGTTCTCTATCTGTCCAGTCCGCCCGGAGTCGACAAACGTCTGCAGCGCGATTCGCTCGACACGTTACGGCAACTCAATTCCATGCGACTGGAGGTCAAAGGTGATCCAGAAATTGCCACCCGGATCAATTCCTACGAAGTCGCCTATCGGATGCAGTCGAGCGCTCCAGAATTGATCGACCTTACCCAGGAATCCCAATCGACTCTCGACCTCTATGGAGCTGAGCCGGGTAAACCTTCGTTCGCCAATAATTGTCTGCTGGCGCGGCGACTAGTTGAACGTGGAGTACGATTTGTGCAGTTGTTCCACGAGGCCTGGGATCAGCATGGCGGCCTGGTGAGTGGCTTGAAAAAGAACTGTCAAGATACCGACCAGGCTGCCGCGGCGCTGATTATGGATCTCAAGCAACGCGGACTCTTGGATGAAACGTTGGTTATATGGGGTGGCGAATTTGGCCGTACGCCGATGGTCCAAGGCAATGGCAACGATGGCCGCGACCATCATCCCAACGCGTTTAGCATGTGGCTTGCAGGTGGTGGGATTCAACGTGGATTAACGTTGGGCGCCAGCGACGAACTGGGTTTTAATGTTGCGCAAGATCCGATCCACGTCCGCGACCTGCACGCCACCATCCTGCACCTGCTGGGCTTTGATCACACTCGACTTTCCTACCCGTTTCAGGGACTCGACCAACGTCTGACCGGTGTCATTCCGGCCCGAGTGGTGAAAAAGCTGTTGGCTTGATGCGTGGCGCCACAGACGCAGTGTGATTCGGACTCACAGCAGAATGTTTATGATCTATATCGGGCTAGCGCGTACCGTCGCTCCGCGAATTCAGTTTGAATGGGAATACATCTTGTTTGAACCACAGCGCAACCACCGACAACTTTTTTCAACCGCAGAGCGGTGACATGTGATAGCCTGGGACTTCCGTCCCAGGTATTTGGGCCTAAATTGTTTTGAGTCGCAGGGCGACGGCATGTGTGACATGCGCTGCATACATGGTACTCGTCTTTGATAAACTTTCGCTGTATCGTCAGAGCCTCCCAGGTTTGCACAACTGAAGACTTTGGTTAACCTGAATATTTCATAAACTCGGGCAGGGAATCTTCGTCGTTGGCAACATGGAGAACATAATGTTATACTGCAGCAGGAAGCTGTATGTGTTTTTCACAATCCTCAGCTAGGTTTCGTTCTATGTGGCCATTTCCATTGCACCCGTACGCTGCTGGTCGACCTTTGGCCGGTCAACCCTTGATAAGGGTAGGGTCGCGACGTTGGTTTCTTGAAGTTGGGGCGGCCGGCCTGGGTGGGGCTCTGTTTCCTGGGCTGATGCAAGCTCAGACGAATTCTCTCAGTCCGACGGCAGACAAAAAGTCGGTGATCTTGCTCTGGCTCTCCGGGGGGCCCAGCCACATTGACATGTGGGATCCGAAGCCCCATGCGCCCCAGAATATTCGTGGTCCCTATGGGACTATTCCCACAAAAATCCCTGGCGTACATTTCAGCGAACACTTGCCACGACAAGCTTCGATTGCCGACAAGTTAACTATCTTGCGATCGGTCGATTGTAGCGCGAGCAACCACACGCCCATTACCATGCAGGCGGGAAATTCACTCGCGCGACGAACCAACGATGGCAAGGATGGGGCCGGATATCCTTCCATGGGATCGGTGGCGGCCAAGTTTCGTGGCCCCAACGATCCTCGTATGCCAGCCTTCGTTGGTTTGGCAGACAGTTGGGCAAGCGACGTCTGGGGAGCGGGCCACATGGGCTCCGAGTATGCGCCTGTTCAGGGACTTCGAATGGCGGACGAATTGGCTCTGCCTGAAGGTATTACCGTGCCTCGGATAGAAGATCGTGAGAACTTGCGACGCGAATTGCATCGTTTTGGTCAACGCGCTGACCACCATCCACTCTTGGACAAGATGGATCGCAACACGCGTCGAGCTTACGAAATGGTGCTATCCGGAAAAGTGAAAAAGGCATTTAATATTGAGGAAGAATCTCAAGCAACCCGTGATGCGTATGGCAAGGAGAGTATTGGACAAAAAGCCCTGTTAGCGCGACGGCTGGTTGAAGCGGGAGTCACGTTCGTACTGGTAAGTGGCGCGTGGGGGTACTTCGATCATCACGGGGATAATGTTCGCTGGGGTGGCATCGTGAAAGGCCTTACGCCGCTCCTGCCAAGAGTCGACCAGGTGTTGGCCACCTTGGTGAATGATCTCGAACAGCGCGGCCTGCTCGACAGTACCCTGATACTGATGATGGGTGAATTTGGCCGTTCGCCAAAGATCAACAAGGAGGCGGGCCGAGATCATTGGCTGCCGGTCATGTCGATGGTGATGGCCGGCGGCGGATTGCGGCATGGCCAGGTCATAGGCTCGACCGACCCGCATGGGGGCTCCATTGCATCGCGTCCGGTCAGTCCAGAAGATCTGGCAGCGACCACGTACCGACACCTGGGAATCGACCTGAATGCCCACTGGACCGACCCCGTTGGCCGCCCCATCCCCCTCATCAAGAATGCCGGTCGCCCCATTGCCGAGCTGTTTTGAGATCATCGCTTCACCGAGGGAGCGATCTTGACCGGTTTTCGTGGAAGGATTAGGTTTCTGCAGTTTACGCAGATTTCTCTGTCATCCTTCCTGCTATCAGATCGCAACTCCCGCCATGTTTCGAAAGCAACACACTAAAGTTGGTGCCCGTCCCGGCACCTTGGTCATTTCCACGGATGCGCAGCCTACAAAGATTCGGGTGACGCGTTACAATTCTGAGGGGATCGAGGAGCTTACCATGGAAGCTGGCGGGCTTGATGGACTGGGCGGAGATTTCACTGCTAGCATCGATGAATCGCATGTCACTTGGATCGACATCCAAGGGTTTGGCAATGTCGAACTGTTGAAGTCAATTGCTGAGCAGTTTTGTGTCCATCCCTTGGCCATGGAAAGCGTGATTAACGTGCCTCAGCGTCCTCAGGTTGCCCTCCATGGGGAGCAACTGCTGATTGTTGCACGCATGGTGCAGATCGAGGAGGGGGCGCTAGATATTCGGCTACCGCAGATGAGTATTTTTGTGGGGCCCAATTATGTGGTCACGGTTCAAGATACTTACTCCGAAATGTTGGCCCCCATCCGTGATCGGCTGGAACAGAATCGGGGCCCAATGCGTCAATCGGGCCCCGATTATCTTGCCTATGCGATCCTCGATACGGTAGTCGATGGCTACTATCCGGCGCTGGAGACCATTGGCGAGGAATTGGAAAATCTGGAAAGCCAGGTGATTTCGAATCCACATCCGCAACTACTGAGCCGGGTGAATCTGATTCGTAACCGACTGGTCAACATGCGGCGGACGATTTGGCCGCAACGTGACGCGGTTAGTTCTCTGGTGCAAGGCGATTACGGGCTCATTCAGCAGGAGGTACGCACCTATTTGCGTGACACGTTGGACCATTGTGTACAGACCACCGAAGTTGTGGAAATGTATCGCGACATGGCCACTGGATTGTTGAATACCTATCTCTCGTCAGTGGCCCACCGGTCCAACGAAGTGATGAAGGTGCTGACGATCATGTCGAGCATTTTTGTTCCCCTCACGTTTATCGCAGGCATCTATGGTATGAACTTCGAAAACATGCCGGAACTTTCCTTCCGTTGGGCCTATCCGGCGGTCTGGCTGACCATGCTGACCACTGCGGCTACGCTGCTGAGTTTTTTCTGGTGGAAAGGTTGGATTGGCATGTCCAAATTACCTGAGAAGCAAGCAGAAGTCAGGCGTGTTGACTATACGCCTACCACCAAGGAGTCGACTTCTGCGGCAATGTTTCATCTCTCCGACCATGCACCGATCGAAGTGACCGAGGATCAGCCGACGAAGCTCAAGAAGGCCTCTTAGCTCGGCGAACTGTTATCGAAACCGTTGACGGTATTTAAGCGGCGTGATTCCAGCGATCTCAAGGAAGCGTTTACAGAAATGACTTTGATCGTAGAAACCGGTATCGGCTGCCACCTCAGCAATACTAAGATTGGTTTCAGTCAATAAGCGTCGAGCCGTCTGCACTCGTAGTGCCAAGATGTAATCAGAAGGGGTAATATGCAGTAGTGCGCGAAACCGCTGGTTAAAAAGGGTCGACGACATGCCAGCCATCTGGGCCATTTGCTGCATAGAAACTCGATCACGAAATTTCTCACCCATATGGCTAATGGCCGGCCAGAGATCTTGAAAGTAGGTCTGTTGGTCTGCAGGGGTTTCGATCGGATACATGGCGCCGGCGATGCCGATCACCTGATCGTCAGTACCGTACAGGGGAATTTTGCTCGAAAGATACCATTTGGGGGTGCCGCTGATATCGGGCACCAGCCAAGCCTGCTTGGGTATCGGTTTGCCTCCGCGCATCACGCGCCGATCTTCCGCAATGTAGGCTTCGGCCATCGTCGGGGGGTGGAAATCGTGATCCGATCGGCCCAGAACCTCAGATTCGTCTGAAAAATCGAAGATTTCCAAGAAAACCGCGTTGACGCGGGTAAACCGGCTCTCGACGTCTTTTACATAAAAACAGATGCTCGGCAAGTACTCAAACAGCGCCATAACTGACCGCGCCTGGGGACGGGTCGCAAAAAAATTCTCTTGAAAATCAGCCGGTGATGAGAAAATGGCCACTGTCAAATTATACCAAAAAAGATCTTAGGCGTACAATACTTGAAATAGATGCTTTGGATATAATCACGTACTATAGAAACGAAATAACAAGGAAGGATCGGTTTTTTTGGCACCCTAAAACGGATAAGTAGATACATAAGTCATGATTCAGTTAGTCCTAAAAACAGCCTCTGCAACACAAGGGCAGCAAGCCACAGGGCATTGAACGATTGTCAATGAATAATGACATCGACATCGACATCGACATCGAAAGTTTGGGCGAAAGTTTGGGAAACTCAAAATCAGGAGTCGACCCGTGACATCTGAGCAAATTTATGAAACCCCGCAGTCAGCGTTGGTTGAACAGCGGTATCAGGAACGACTCGCGCGATACACCACGGCAATGCGCAACGAAAAGCCGGACCGGATTCCTATCCGCCCCTTCGTAGCGGAATTCACTTCGAAGTATGCCGGCATGGATTGCCAGCAAGTCACTCAAGACTACAGCCTGGCGTTCGAGGCAGCGGTACGTTGCGCCGAAGATTTTGAATGGGATGCAGTCGTCGCCAACATGGTCTACGTGTGGGGCACCATCGCGCAGGTACTCGGGACGAAATATCTTGCTGTACCTGGTGTGGGTTTGGAGCGAGACACCGGTTTTCAGTATCTGGAGCCGCCGGAAGACAAAGCCTGGATGAAGCCAGATGAGTACGACGCGCTAATCGAAGATCCCACCGGATACTTACTCAACGTTTGGATGCCTCGCACCAACAGCCACCTTACCAGCCCTGGTGAAGTGAATACGGTTGAGAATAACATCGCCTGGCTCAAAGGCGGCATGGCGATGATGCAATATTTCACTGCCTACGGCCCTCAGATTCAACGGTTGCGTGAGCAAACCGGCACGGTTTCGGCAATTGCCGGGATCCTCAAGTCGCCGTTCGACATCCTCGCCGACAAATTTCGCGGCTACATCGGCTTAACCATGGATCTCTTTGAGCGACCAGACAAGGTGCTTGCCGCGACTGAGGCAATGATGCCTCATATGCTACACGTTGCCTTGTCGACAGCCGATCCCGACAAACAGGTTCCTGTAACAATTTGGATGCACCGTGGCTGTGTGCCTTTTGTTTCACCGGCGCAGTTCGACAAGTTTTTCTGGCCGACGCTCAAACCAATTATTGAAGAGCTCTGGGCGCATGGCCATCAAACTCTCTTCTATGCTGAAGGTAAATGGAAACATCATTGGGATAGTTTTCGTGAATTGCCGGCGGGGTCGATCATTTACCATTGCGACCGCGACGATGTATTCGAGGCACACTCGGCCTTGGGCGATCGCTTTGCTATCAGCGGTGGGGTTCCCAATTACCTGTTATCGTTTGGCACACCTGCCGAAGTGCGCGACTACTGCAAGCGGATAATCGACGAGGTAGCCGTCGATGGCGGCTACATCATGGATGCTGGTGCAATCATGCAGAACGACACGAGTATCGAAAATGTAAGAGCGATGACCGATTACACACTCGAACATGGCGTCTATTGACGCTCTGACGAACCTAACAAGGAGTTCACCCATGTCTGATACATTCGATCCACTAAGTCGGCCTCACCCGCGACCAGCCGGCACGGTTGAGCCTTGGCCCGACAAACGCGAGAAACTTCCCGAAATGACGGGCAATGAGCAACTCGTTCAGAAAAATTGGGAAGAGATCGACGCCTGGACCTATTCGTTTCTTTGGCACTGCGTTGTTTCGTTCTAAAGGGGTCGTTTCGTTCTAAAGGACGTCTCGACAGAAAATCAAGCTTCGATAAACATGCGATGATACCATCTCTGACAAGCGAGCGATTCGAGCTGAAACCGTGCGTCATCGATCGCATCGACGAAGAGGTCGACTACCTTGAAGTGCTGCGCTATCTGGGCTATCCGGTTAACGTCGAGCCGAACCATCGCATCGCACACATCATTAAGCATTGGACCGAAGAGGCGACTCACTTGGCGACTCCGTGGGCAATTTACTTGGTTCAACCGATCATTGAACTAAATAAGCGCAGGCTTAGCATTCAGTCTACATCGGGCGTTATCGAATTTCATGGCGCTATTGGCGAATTCCTCGGTGCCTCAAAGAGCATGGGTGTGTTTATTGCTACGGCCGGCCCAGCCGTCGAGCGTAGAGCGAGCGAGTTGCTGCGCAATGGCGAAGATTTTGAAGCTATGATTCTCAACGCCGTTGGAGCGGAACGTGCCGAGGCCGCCGAGGCCGCCGTGATGGAACAACTGCGCCAACAAGCTGGGGCCTTTGGCTTGGCGCCAACGCTTCCCTATAGCCCCGGCTACTGTGGAATGGAGTTAACCGAACAGCAAAATTTGTTTTCGCTATTTGAGGCCCAGGATATCAATGTCGACCTCACCTCCGCTTGTTTAATGAAGCCGATCAAATCGGTGTCAGGCTTGATCGGTTTGGGGCGGGCAGACGACCTGGTGACATTGAGCTCCCCTTGCGATCGCTGCGATCTAAAGAGTTGCAACATGCGCCGATAATTTGATCCAAACATCGTTTTACCTATAGAGGGCAATATGACCACGACCATCGAGAAATTTGCAACTAGCGGGCTGCTAGAGTTTCGGAACGAACAGAGTATCTTCGGAGTGGGAGACGTACGAGTCGGTGGACGTCCAGGAGCGAATCCTACGGTTCTGATTGGCAGCGTGTTTTATCACGGGCACAAAGTCAACGTGGATGAGGAGACTGGAGAGTTCGATGCTGAAGAAGCAGAAAAGCGAATCCGTGTGCAAGATGAATTCTCAGAGCTAACCGGTAATCCATGCATGCTCGACGTCGTTGGTGCAACACCACAAGCCATTGAGAAACATCTGGAGTTCACCGCACAAGTTACCTCAGCACCCCTACTCATTGACGGCACAACGGTCGAAGTGCGAATGGCCGGTTTGGAGTTCGTTGCCAAGGCCGGTCTCGCCGACCGCACCGTCTACAATTCAATCCAACCAGGTATCGATGACGACGAACTCACTGCGATCAACAAAGCGGGAGTTAAAAGCGCGATCCTGCTCACTTATTACCTACAGGATTTCACTGGCAAAGGGCGGGTCCAAGCCGTGCGGGAACTATTACCGCGTCTGCAAGAGGCGGGCATCGAAAAGCTCCTTGTAGACACTTGCGTCATGGATTTGGCGACGATGGGGCAAGCGTGTAGCGCGATGTTCGACGTCAAGCAGGAATTCGGTCTGCCAGTTGGCGGTGGCGTTCACAATGCGGTTTCGATGTGGAAGGGCTTGAAGAACAAAATGGGTAAAGCAGCCGAGAAACCATGCACGGCCTCCGCCCTTGCCCTGGCCGTTGGCGTAGGTGCCGATTTTTTGATGTATGGCCCTGTGGAAGACGCAAAATACGCCTTTCCGGCAGTCGCAATGGTTGACACCATGTTGAGCCAAATTTTCATTGAACGCGGCGGTAATCTCGAGAAAAGTCATCCCCGTTTCCGCATCGGATAATCCAATTTCCGCATCGGATAATCCAAACAGAAAACGAATAAGTTGCCATTCAATCACCAATGCCATGAAAATATGGGATAAACCTATGTTGCCAACACCAGAACTAGAAAATCTGTACGAAGCCATATTGACGGGAGACGCCAACATGGCAGTTGAGATCACCAAAGAGGCTGTCGCCGCAGATCTAAACCCTCAGGATTTAGTCATTGAACGGATGATTCCAGCGATGGACGAAGTGGGACGACGCTTTGAAGCAGGAGAATTTTACGTCCCTGAGCTACTCATATCAGGTCGTGCAATGAAAGGCGCACTCGATATTCTGCGCCCTTTGCTAGCGGAACGCGGTATCGAACCCGCTGGTCGGATCGTGATCGGCACGGTCAAGGGCGACCTGCACGACATTGGCAAGGGGCTTGTGGCCTCGATGCTTGAAGGCGGTGGATTTGAAGTGATCGACTTGGGTGTTGACGTCGCGGCAGACAAGTTTGTTTCTGAAGTGCGTAAAGCTAACGCCGACGTGCTCGCGTTGTCCGCTTTACTAACCACAACGATGCCCGCAATCAAAGATGTGATCCAAGCCATGAACAATTCCGACCAGTCCGACCGTTGCAAAGTGATCATCGGCGGAGCACCGATTACTCAACAATATGCTGATTCCGTCGGGGCCGCCGGATATAGCGAAAACGCTAATGGCGCGGTCAAACTAGCCCGGGAATTAGTCTCAGTCTAGGGAATTTCACACAAAGGATACATCCATGAAAGATCTTGGAATAGGCGTGATTGGCTGTGGTTTTGTCGGACGCGGCGCCCATGTGCCGTCTATCGCCAACATCGAAGGCGCTCGCCTGGTAGCCATAGCCGATGTCGATGAAAAACGCAGAAACAAGGCCGCCAAAAAACACAAAGTTGAGTCGGCATATGACGACTACAACAAGTTGATCAACGACCAGCAGGTCGATGCCGTGATCGTGGCACTGCCCACGCCACTGCACGTTCCCGCGTCGCTGGCCGCGCTCGAAGCCGGTAAACACGTCATTTGCGAAATGCCGCTGGCCCCCAGCTTGGAAGAAGCCGACCAGCTAATCGACGCAGCCAGTCGATCGCGCATTGTGCTGATGCCAAGCCTCACATTTCGTTTTACCTCCAACTACGTCAAGGCCAAGGAGATGATCACCCAGGGCGTATTGGGCAACCCGACTGGCGTACTCTATCGCGAGTTCATTCCTGCCAGCGACCTGGCGAGTCAATGGCCAGCCGATTGTTGGATGTGGCAAATCGAAAAAAGCGGCGGTCCGTTGTTTACTCTGTCGGTTTGGTCGATCGATCTGATCCGTTGGTTGTTCGATACTGAAATCACCAGCGTCGAACCCGTGGTCAAATACACACCGCTTGTAAAAACCGGCGGCACACTCGGTTACGATGCCTACGCCACTTTGCGCTTGGCCAATGGTATGGTTGCTTGTCTGCAATACAGTGGCTCGGTCAATCACGCCGCCTCGAAATCAAACTTGGAAGTGATTGGCGACTCAACCTGTATGCTCAGCGCGTCGGACAACGACCTGGTTACCCTATACGGTGAGAGTCCTCAAAAGACCATCTGGAACCTCAAAGAGTCGGGACCCAGGATGTGGGGACAACAACAGCAAAACGATTACTTTGTGCAATGCATAAAAGCAGGCAACCTACCCGACGTCAAACCAGAAGACGGCCGACGAGCGATGGAAATCGCTCTGCAAATAGGACAAGCAACGGCGAGTTAGTGACTTCCATTTGATGCGGTCGGGCGAATTAGCGGCTGTGGTTGGGCGGGTTGCCAGTTTTGCCGCGAAGCGGCTAGATACCCAAAGCCTAGGGTTGCGCCAGCGTGAGTTTTACGAACGTTGATGCTACCCTAGGTCTGGTCTCGGCGTCCCACGGCCGAGCTAAGTCTAACCATCCTGTCAATGAAAAACGACAAAGCATTACCACGAAGGACACGAAGAGCACGAAGGTTGGAAAAACGAGCACTTCGAAGATTGCCACAGGCTGAAATTTTCTTAATATCTTCAAACCGTATCCAAGATCTTGTGCAGTCTATCCTCAATATGCTTCGTGCTCTTCGTGTCCTTCGTGGTGAATTTAGTTATCGCAAACAGATACCAAGTAATTATTGTCTCCTACGGGGATCTAAAAACCCTCGTCTTCAGGCGATCACTTCAGTAGAACTAGGCTACGGAAGCGTACTTCGATACCGGGCAAAGCGGGCATAAT
>JBDOMT010000378.1:0-15356 GCA_039831705.1 Pirellulales bacterium
GATTGCCTTTCTCAAAACGTACCCCATTGGGGTACACTTCCGAAAAAATCAGTCGCACGTCCAACAGAGGACGGTCAGCGTAAAGGCTTCATCGACAACGGTTTATAACAAGTGGAGCGAAAGAGATTCGAACTCTCGACCTCTGCATTGCGAACGCAGCGCTCTCCCAACTGAGCTACCGCCCCTTGTCTGCTTTCGATTCTAGAGGGCCCTTTGAGGGCTGTCCAGGTGGGTGACAATGGCTGGCATCACACGTCTTGCTGAAATTTTCTGGTGACCTATTTGGGGGTCTTCTTGGGGTTGGCCAGGAAAGGTCGTAGTTCCTCTACAAAGTCGCCTGCATCTTCGAATTGGCGATAAACGCTTACGAAACGTACGAAGGCTACCTCGTCCAGATTTCGCAAGTGGTCCATGACCAGTTCTCCTAGACGATGGCTGTCGATCTCATTCTCAAAACTTGTGTAGACGTCGTTTTCTATTCCGGCCACGGTTTGTTCAATTTCGTGGTCGGATATAGGCCGTTTCCAGCAGGCCCGCTCCAGGCCACGCTTGATTTTGTCACGTTGAAATGGCACGCGTGAGCCATCCTTCTTGACCACCTTGATGGTCGATTCTTCCAGTCGCTCATACGTTGTGTAACGACGTTTGCATTTCAGACATTGGCGGCGTCGACGAATCGCAAAACCGTCCTGGCAGGATCGAGAATCGATAACCCGGTCGTTATCCAATCGACAATACGGACATTTCATGGCGCCCCAGATTCCCCGCCTAACCAGATATCAAGATGGTAAATTTAGGCCGCCTAGATGTTGAAAGTACTGATGCTGAGCCATCCCAACCTCTTGGCCAACCCCATTCGTGAACTCTCCCATTCGTGAACTATCCCAATCGGAGTCCGTTTGGTTACCTTTGGGCTCCCGCAGGCAAATTTGGCCCGGCTCCAATAATGGCCTCCGATGCGCCTGCTTCAAAGGTCTTGAAATTGTCAATGAACAATTTGGCAAGTTTCTGGCTGGTGGCGTCAAAGGTTGCCGGATCATCCCAGGTATTTATGGGAATGAGGATTTCACTGGGTACGTTGGAACATGCGGTCGGCACTTCCAGGCCAAAGATAGGATCGACGACGGTAGCCGCATTGAGCAATGTGCCATCATGAATGGCATCGATGATTGCCCGGGTGTAGGCCAAGCTCATCCGTTTTCCCTTACCGTAGGCTCCGCCGCTCCAGCCGGTATTTACCAACCAGGCATGCGAACTGTGATCCCGCATCTTTTCAGCCAGCAGTTCGGCATATCGGGCCGGGTGGAGTACCAGAAATGGCGCTCCAAAACAGGCTGAAAAAGTAGCCTCCGGTTCAGTGACTCCTACTTCGGTGCCGGCCACTTTGGCTGTGTAACCGCTGATGAAGTGGTACATGGCTTGTTCAGGTGTCAGGCGACTGACCGGTGGCAGTACGCCGAATGCATCGCAGGTTAAAAATACGATATTTTGTGGGTGCCCGCCAACGCAGGGGATCTTAGCGTTGGGGATGAACTCAATGGGATAGCTGGCTCGAGTGTTTTGAGTCAGTGATACGTCGGTGTAGTCGACTTCCCGAGTTTCCGGATCTTGAACGGTATTTTCCAGTACGGTGCCATAACGAATGGCGCCGTATATTTCAGGTTCTTTTTCGGCTGACAGATCGATGCACTTGGCGTAACAGCCCCCTTCAATATTGAATACACCATTGTCGTTCCAGCAATGTTCATCGTCGCCGATTAATGCACGGGCCGAATCTGCAGAAAGGGTGGTCTTGCCGGTTCCCGACAGACCGAAGAAGAGCGAGACATCTTTTTCGGGCCCTTCGTTGGCTGAGCAATGCATGGAAAAGATGCCCTTTTTAGGCATCAAGTAGTGCATGATGGTGAAGACGCCCTTTTTCATCTCGCCAGCGTACTGGGTTCCAAGAATCACGAACTCGCCTGCGGCAAAGTTCAGTGCTACACTGGTCTTGCTATCAACACCCTCGACCGAGGTATCTGCGTCCGCTTCCCCAGCATTGAAGACGACGTAATCGGGTTCGCCAAAACTGACCAGCTCATCAGCGGAAGGGCGGATGAGCATATTGTTCATGAACAAGGCATGGTAAGGCCGTGAGCAGACAATCCGAACTTTGATTCGAGAATCGGGATCCCAGCCCGCGAATCCGTCCATGACGTACAGAAGCTGGCAGCTGTTTAAATAATCGATTGCCTGTTGTCGATTGTTGGCAAAAGAATCGGTGCTGAGCGGAACATTCACACTGCCCCACCAGACATCGCTTGCGCTGGAAGGCTCTTCGACAATCCGTTTATCCTTGGGACTACGGCCCTTCTTGTCGCCGGAATTGGTGGCAATCGCCCCACTGGAGGTAAGTTGGGCAGAATCGTGAGCCAGGCCATCTTCGTAAAGTACAGCCGGTGCAGCATTGCGGCGGATGTTGGTAACGGTGATTCCGTACTGTTGCAGACTAATCGGTTTGGTCATGACTGAAATAGGCTCGGTTTTAATGGTCTCATAGGTTTGGTAACAGGTTCGCTCACGGCCGCTCAGAATACCTTTTTTCAGGCAATTGGACTAGCCCCCCCTTCTCCGAATAATCCATCACTCGGTAGACGCAGCTTCACCTTTGTCTGCCAATTCCCTTGCAGATTCCGGCTTTTGGGTCGCGATTGGTTTACCCTCGGCTGGCGGATCCTCTTCAGGTCGTGGCGTCGCTCCTGTGTCGACCACCAGGTAGCCGCTCCAGAAAAACGGATGCTTGGCGGTGAGAGGTCGATTTTGAGAATCGCTTTTCACTCGCAATTCCGTCAAAGGATCAATGGGCATTTCCATGGCAAGCTGCACACTTCGTTGCCATGCATCGGCAGCGCTCGTATGTGGCAGTTCCTGCAAAAATTCTCGAACCAGATCCAGCGTAGACTGGCCCCCCACGCGCCAGCGACTCAGTAGTACGGTTTGGGCATTGGAGGACATCAGGCCACAACTGGCGAAGAATAAATCTGCACCTGGAATGGCGGTATCGCTCTCTTTACCTTTTCGCCTGCGCGAAACCTTGAAACCACGTTCCGCCAGGGTGCGTATCCCGGGTAGCAAGATTTGCTGTGGTCCAAATGGTGGCAATGCAATCCATTGACTGAGAGATCCGTGGGCACCACGTTCTATTGACAGGGGTGACCAAGACCAGGGTTGACCCGTATGGATTTCGATGTCGTCAAGCACTACCAGAGTGTCGAGTAGCGAGCCTACCAGCGGTGCCGGGGCAGGCAGTGGAGATTTCAGTTCGATTGGGCCCGTGACTCCTGCGTTCAAAGTGGCAACCATATCTTGACGTTCCTCGTCACTCTCTCCAGGCAATAGATTGCCCAAACGGAGGCCGGTGCGCTGCAGGCGTCGACGTTCTTCTCCTGTTCGATAGAGGGCCAACCCCACCGTGGGTGCGTAGCGAATGCGCAGATTAGAAATCATGGGCTCTACACGCCCGTCCATGGACACAGGTAATCCTTCAATGGGCACATACCATATCAGATGATCGGGGATAACGATCAATTCATGAATTGCCTTGAGATCGATCGAAGACCCTCGGAAGAGAGCCGAGTAGAGTTGCTGGCCGGCCTCTTGATAGTCGGTAGAGGTAATCTCGTCCGCCGTGATGGACCGATTGGCATCATGATTTCCCAATGCGCGCAAAAATTTGGCTAGCAATTCTCTCAGCTGACCTTGAGCGCCTAAATTCCAGGACTGGTGTGCCTTGGTGGTCTGTAAAAAACCCACCATTCCACCTGGCAGATTGTGGAAAACCAAAAGAGCCTGGCCTGGTTGCAGACGCCCTTTGATCTGGGTCATGGTAAGCTGTGGCGGATAACTAAAATCAGCCGCGACATGCTCCAGGCCAATGCTACGCAACATTGCCTCACGGTGGGAAATCGTATCAGCCCAAGTTTTCCAAGCACGTGCCAATTTTCGATCAGTAGGTTGGTCCTGGTTGGGCCACCACTGGGCTCGTAGTAGCGTCACGGCCTGCTGGCCCGCTTTTTGAGCCTGATCGTAACCCGGGTATCTCAACAACAGATCATTGCGCTGCCCCTTGGCCCGATCGGTGTTTGGGTTTTTTCCATGGGCTAGCACATTGCGCAACGCCGACAGGCGGCCTCCCCAAGCTAAGGCCTGGTGGTATCGTCGACGTTTCGCCAAGTCGGAAACTTCCAACGCCGTCGGGGTATCTTTTCGAGACAAAAGTGCAGCGATCCAGTTTTCAAAAGCATCCTGGTGATTGCTTTTTAGAAATGCCAGAGTTTCTAAGGGTTGGAACGACCAGTCGGTAGCCGCAGGATCGGCCAGGAGCAACTGATAGAGGCCAACCACTTTCCGCGCGGAGAGCTGACGTGAATTGAATTGAGCATTGATCGTTGAGATTTGCAAATTTCGTATCGACATACCCATCTGATTCGTCACCGCTTTGGTCAGCAACGCATCGGCCGAACTGCGACCCTGCTGGTAGGCGATTCGAGTCTCAAGGTACTGCGACTGATTTCCCAGTAAGCCGGCGAGCATGTCACGACGAAAACGGGCCTGCCCCGTACTTAGTGCAGTGGCTGCAGCATCCCAGTTGCCTGCGGCCATCCATTGTTCCGACATCCCCAAGTGCAGTCTGGCATAGAGATGGTCCAACCCTTTACGGCGTGCCCAAGCAGCCGCGGGCGCGAGTTGCGGATTGGCCTGGCTAGGCACAGCAGCCAGCTGATTGGTTGTTCCCAGCCGAAAGGCATCGTCCATCACGCCGAGGTCATCGTAGTAAAAGGCCAGATAACCTGATTCGGCAAGAGTGACAGCCGCGGCCTGATGGTCGCCGGCTAGCATTTGCAGTCGGCCCAACTCCAATAGGGCGACACAGGTGAGTCGATGATCGTATTTGCCTTGCAAGAGCGTGGAACGTTCTAAGGGGCGCATCGCTTGCCGCGTTTCACCGGTTCCTACTTGAGCCAGCCCCAAGAGTAAATCGATCCACGTTCCAGACCAATGGTTGGGGGGGGCAGGGCGGCCTCGTAGGGCTTGGACCAGCGCACGTGAAGTGCCGTCGTGCGGTCCCAGCGGTCCCAACAACTCATTGCGACGACGGATGGCCAGGGCTGTGGTACGGAGGACTTCGATCACATCGATCCTCCAGTATTCAGCTTGCTGGAGTACCCCGCCTTGGCGGGCGACTTGACTATTGTCAACTTGCCCCAGGCCAATCAGCATGGAGCTCGGCAATTGGCTCATGGCAAAGGTGCGAGTTCGTCGGCCCCAAGGCAGGGGGCGTGGATTGGTGAGAGCCCGTGGAGTTGAGTTAAAACGTACACGCAATAGCCATTTGGGATTTTGCACGAACATCTCACAGGCAAAGTTGAACTGTTCGAGTGCTTCAGGCAGGCGTCCCTGGTGGTAATAGACTTCGCCCAACATCGCGTGATAGCAGATCGAATCGATCCAGCGTTTGGCGACCGTCTTGATGGCACCCTTGACTGCGCGTCGCAGATTGCGTCCGGCATCCTCGTAGCGGCCTTTATAGAGCAATTCCACGCCAGCAAAATATTCCTGCGTAGGAATTGTGTCACGCTGCTGCGCATGGGCAGAGGATAGACAAACAACAGCAAGCAGCATGGTTGCTAGCAGTTGCAGGATATGGGCTTTCCGGAATGAGGCCGTGCGTGAACCTAATGATTTTTCAGGTGGGTTGTTGGCCATATTTCTGTTCCATGGTATTGGTGCTTCCACATGTGAGTGGCCCATCGGGTAACGCTGTGAAGAATTATTGAACCACTATACTAGCACGAAGCGCCTGTGAGTGGCTCCACGGCAACTGCACCGACCCACTCGCTGGCGCTTCGTGCTTGTATCCATGTTTTTAGCCACTTTCAAAATACTACACCGTACGGCCCTTCGGGGCGAACTTTTGCGAATAATATCCAGGGTGCACTCCCACGGCATAACGGATGCCATGTTGTGCAGCATATGATGCTAGCAACATTAACGGGTAATTCTCTCCTTTAAAATTTGAGTCTCTCTATTCAAGAGTCAAGAGCATGTAGCCATAGGTCAGCTGATTTCAGCCTTCTGCTGAAATTTATACATGAGACTCTTTTTTGCAGGATAGCCAAAGTTTAACGATTGAGTTGCCGATAACGATTCTACCGGCCGGAATGGATCCGGCAACGTAAGCCCGGCTTCGGGCCAAATTGGTTAGCAGCAGGGTCGCGCATAGTACGCACGGAGAAATGATCGCCATGATCTTGTCAGACAAAGGTCGCCGCCAGGCGACTGCATTCCTCGGTGGTTTCCTTATGTTGATATCACTGGCAGCAACCGGTTGTCAGATCGACGTGGGCGGGCAAACCTTGCCCAGTGGGTTCTACTTGAGTGACGACGTGCAGTATTATGCTCCTGGCCCTGAGTTCAAGCTGGCACGCGAAGCAGCCGCTCTCAAGGAGCAGTCGGCAGAGCAAATAAGTGAGCCACAGCAATAAGTAAATGAGTGTCTGGTCAAGCCTTACTTTTGGGTTAGCCGCAGCCATAAGTACTGGTAGGGCAAAGGTTTATTCCTGCGTCTACCCAAAAAGATAAGTTTGACAAGCACTAGGGTGAATTTGTTTGCGGTTCATCTCACAGGCTTGTTCCATTTCACAGAATTGTTTGGGGAATCTGATTGCCTCAATGATACGCAGACTATGTTATTTGCCGCCCGCTGATGGACGTTAACGCGTTAGTCCTTGGCGGGGGATGGGGGGACGGCGCCCTTGGAGGCAGGCATCTGAGTTGTGGCTGATCGAGAAATCAGGCCAGCTGCATCTCAGATGTCCTTGCCCGAGGGAAGATGGTCTAACGCGGAAAGTGGCAGGTGCTAAGATGCCAACTGCTTCCCGCTTCCTGCTGTCTGCTCTCCACTTTGGCTTGGCCAGCGGTCTTTTAGCCATCGAGTCAGGCGTACCCCTTGTGCTCGCAATGGCAGCCATGAGTAGTGAGAAAACTGATAGCTGGTATCCACGCCGGTACGAAAGCCCCGCTTAAACTGAAAATCGCCTACTCCCAGATCGAAACTGCGATCATTTCTCGCGAAGCTGTCCTCCAAAGTTCGAGCCAGCAACACGTTGCCCAATCCTCGCTTGGAAATGTTCGCATCGTAACCGATGCGTAGGCCAAAGAGGCGGCCTTCGCAATGATAGTTGTAGGTGAAAGCGGCCGGCTGACCATCCACTTTCAGCATGGTGAGATCTAGCATGCCTATTCGTGCTGCGCTGGCGTGAGTGTCGCGTATGTAGTCACCGATCTGCTCATGACTGAGTGTGGTTCCGGTGGTTGACTTGCCTTGCCAACTGTTTTGGGATATTCCCATGCACTGCTCTAACAGATCCCATCGTGGATCACCGTCACCCTGAGCCGCACCGGCGGGACGATAACGGATAAATTCTACCTTGCCACTGGCTTCGATGATGCGCGTTTGACGCCGTAGTTCGTGTCGCCACTTGGAAGTTTTATTGGCCAGATAACTCTGCCAGTCACCTTTCAGATCAATGACGGATACCTGTTGATAGCTTCTTTTGTGAGGTTGAAATCCGGCGGCCCGCATCGCCCGTTTGGTGATATTCAACTGCTCCTGGACAGCACCTGTCCAACGCAACTCCATCATCTCCCAGTCTTTCGGGGTAGCACGCACATGTTGCATGGCCATAAACAGAGAAGCCGAAGGATTGGGTCCGATGGGCCCATACCAGGTACCCCAGTCGTCCAGCGGAAAAGTCAGTACCCGTACGCTTCCCACCTGAAAACGCTCGGTACGCACACACAGGGGCACAATTCCGATAGGCTTTTCGGCAGCTCGTATGACCAGCACTCGCATTTGTTGCCCCTGGCCAAAATGTTGCCAGTAATTCACGAACCAGTCGAATGTGTGATAATAGGTTGCCTGAGCCGTTTTTCCCAGCAGGCTATTCCACACCATGCGGTACGACTGCAACTGTTCGAGCGAATTGATTTCAACCACATCAGCCATGGTAATACTCGGTATGGATGGAAGAGAGACTGGAAACCTGAAGGTGGAAAAGAGACCCAAATTGCCGATGCGGGCCATTCAGGTCTGTCACTGGACTAGCCCGAATATTTCATAAACATTCTGCTGCGAGTCCGAATAGCACTACGTCTGCAGCGTTAAACGATGATTTGGGTGTGCTCAGGTATAGACAATACGTTCCGCACCCAAATCATCGTTTGCCTTGCATCCACAGCACTCTTCGGCCTCTCGCGACGAAGTTGATGAAATATCCAGGCTAACCAATCCGCAAAGTTTGTGCCGAGTGGGCTCAGAAGCCACGGCTGGCTACAATGGATCTTGCCTGCAGGCAGATGACTCAAGCAGCATGCGTGCTGATAGTTTGTGACTGCGGCTTTAATGCAACATGTTGCATTAAAACAACATGAATCAAGGACGCCCGAGGAATACTTTCCACACATAACTGAGACCCCCCCGGTGAACGACTCTGCACCCAGTATCCATAGCGAGGTCATCCAGCTCATTCAGGCCATCCACGCCAGTGACTATCAGGCGGTGGTGGCAGTGACGGGAGGAGGGAGCCATGCCATCAGTCAATTGCTGATGGTGCCGGGTGCATCACGTACCATCCTGGAGGCGCGCATCCCTTATGCACCGTCCGCGTTTGAGGATTGGTTGAAAGGATGGACGGGGCAGGCTTGCAGCGGTCCGGCGGCGCGAGCGATGGCGATGGCTGCTTGGGAGAGGGCCCGTCAATTGGCACCTGCCGCCAACCCGCAACAATGGGTGGGTTTGGCTTGCACGGCCAGTTTAGCCACCGATCGGCCTAAGCAGGGTGCTCATCGGATTCATGTGGCCGTACAAACGGCCTCCCATACCGGCTTGATTTCACTCACGCTTCACAAGGGGGCACGGAACCGAATTCAGGAGGAACAGGTAGCAGCTCATATGCTGCTGTGTATGCTGGCCCAGGCGTGTGCGGTAGAAATTGCATCGAATTTTCCCGCGGTTCAGAAACTGCTTAAGAGTGATGAAAGGCTGGAAACAACCCGACAGGTGGCACCGTCCGCTTGGACTGAATTACTTTTGGGGCAGCGGCAATGGGTGGGGCATGCGGGGGATCCTATCGGGACCAAAGAGGGGCAGTCCCTGCGAACGGATCAGGAAAATTTTTCGCCGTTGGCCAGTCCGCCCATCTTGTTTCCTGGTGCTTTTAATCCTCCCCATGTGGGTCACTTACGCATTGCCCATTTGGCTGCTGAACACTTGCAACGTACCGTGCACTGGGAGCTGTCGATACGCAATGTCGACAAACCGACACTCGATTTTGTGGAAATCGCCAGACGATTGGCTGAGTTGCAGGCTTTGGGCAATCCGTCTGGCGGACGAAATAGAACGGATCAGGAGCCAGGAATCTGCCAGGGGGTTGTGCTCACCGCTGCCCCCACGTTCCTTGACAAGGCACGTCTGTTCCCAGGCAGCCTGTTTGTTGTTGGCGCCGATACGATTACCCGCATTGGCGAATTGCGTTATTACCACCACAATCAGCGGCAACGAGACCAGACGCTCGATGAATTGGCTTCTCTGGGATGCCGGTTCTTGGTTTTTGGTCGCCTCATGGTTGATGCTCCGGATCATCAGGTGCAGAGTCTACGGGAAGGCCAGGCCGTGGAAAACTCACAGGTCTCATTTCGTACTCTCGGAGAGTTACAGCTTCCCGACAGTTTGCGCGCCCTATGCCAAGAAATGACAGCAGCAGAATTCCGTTTTGATATCTGTTCTCGAGATTTGCGTGGTTGATCAGTTGGCGTGGGGGCGATACAATTGCAATAACTATTGATAACAAGTCTCAATAGCATGGCCCCAGTATGATTCATGCCTTTCTCTTTCCTTGGGTATATCAAATCATGCCATATTCGCGCTGTTTGTGTTGTTCGTGGTTCTCATCGACCGACGACCCGGTGCTCGTGGTATACGAAAGTAACTGCAATGATCACACCAAATAATCAGCACGCGGATAATCAACAAGCGGGTGACATCCTGTCGCTGGCGCAACTTAAAATGGGTGGTCGAGGTCGGGTTGTGCGTGTGACGGGTACCGATAAGGTGAGTCAGCGACTGCTTGAAATGGGAATCACTCCAGGAGCAGAAGTTTGCCTACTCCGGGCCGCGCCGTTAGGTGACCCACTGGAAATTGAAATTCGCGGCTATCGGTTGAGCTTGCGCCGGAGCGAAGCTGAGAAAATTGATATGGAAACCCGGTAGCAGTCTGTCCATGTCCGAAATCAAGCCTGCTTCCACCTTTCGTGTCGCCCTGATTGGCAATCCGAATACGGGTAAGTCGACCCTCTTCAGTGCCCTCGCTGGAGTGCGGCAGCGAATCGGCAACTACCCTGGGGTCACGGTTGAGAAAAAGACAGGTCAGTTGGAGTACGCGGGCCTGACGTTGGAGCTCATCGATCTACCTGGCACCTACAGCCTGGCCCCCCATTCGCCTGACGAAATGGTCGCGGTGGAAGTGCTGCTGGGTCGGCTAGCCGGCCAACCGGCCCCCGATGTGGTACTGTCGATTGTCGATGCGTCTAGTCTTGAACGTAATTTGTATTTGGTCAGCCAGGTACTTTCGCTGGGACTGCCAACGATCGTCGTACTCAACATGATTGACGTTGCCCAGCAGCGTCAAATCGACATCGACATTCCCACTCTGGCCGAGCGGTTGGGTGTACCAGTGATCGCAGTTCAGGCAAACCGACGTATTGGCTTGCAGCAACTCAAGGAGGCGCTGGCTACGGCAGTCCAAGGAAAGGGGGCAGTCCAAGGAAAGGGGGCAGTCCGGGAAAATGGGGGCCAGGATAGGCTAGGCCAGAAAAAAGCATCGGAGGTTTCCGCAATGGTGTTATCGGAAACGATGCGAGAAAATCCCCTTCCCGACAACTTTAAAAAATTGACTGACGAATTAACCAGCGCACTCAATCAGGATCGTGAGCAGGAGCTGCCCCATTTTTTGGTCGAGCGACTCTTGCTTGATAACGATGGCTACCTGGAACACGAATTACTGGCGGATTCTCCGGTAGAGCAGATAGAACATCTCCATGCAGTGAGGCAAACACTGTCCGATGCGGGGACTCCCGTGCCAGCGGTCGAGGCGATCGCTCGCTACGATTGGGTAGCTCGCACGCTGGCAGGGATCGTCCAGCGGCCCGATTCCCAACGACCAACAACCGGCGACCGAATCGATGCCCTCCTGACTCATAAAGTTTGGGGTACGAGTGTGTTGATCGGAGTGATGAGCCTGTTGTTTTCATCCGTCTTTGTGTTTGCCGATCCGTTGATGGCGATGGTTGACTCGGGTATTGGGCAATTGGCCTTGGGAGTGGAAGGTGTAATCGCCCCCGGGCCACTTCGTTCGCTTCTGGTCGATGGAGTGATCGGCGGTGTTGGCGCGGTGCTGGTTTTTCTGCCACAAATTTTGATTCTTTTTTTCTTTATCGCCACCTTGGAAGATTGCGGTTACATGGCCCGAGCGGCATTTCTGATGGACCGCTTGATGGCCGGCGTAGGGCTCAGCGGCCGATCTTTCATCCCATTACTCTCCTCCTTCGCCTGTGCGGTACCGGGAATCATGGCTGCACGGGTCATCGAAAACCGTCGCGATCGGTTGGCTACAATCCTGATTGCGCCGCTCATGAGTTGTTCGGCCCGGTTGCCGGTTTATGTGATTTTAATTGGCGCGTTCGTGCCTGCACACTCGTATCTGGGCGGATTGGTAGGTCTGCAAGGCCTGACGCTCTTAGCCATGTATGCGCTGGGCATTGTCACGGCCGTTTGTGTCGCATGGCTGCTTAAACGGACGTTGCTGTGTGGTGAGACGCCTCCATTTGTGATGGAATTGCCCAGTTTCAAGCTGCCATCGGGGCGCTTGGTTTTGCAGCGGATGCTCGAACGCGGTTGGGGATTTGTGAGACGGGCCGGCACGGTGATTTTTGCGGTGACCATTGTGGTCTGGGCTCTGGCTTATTACCCGCGGGCTCAACAGCAGGTTGACGAGGCTATTGATAACCAGCGGCAGGTCTTGGTATCCAGTGTGGAACTTGCCGAGCCTGGGACTCCTGCTTACGACGAGGTCGTACGCCAATTGGCCCGATTTGACGATCCTGATCAGCGTGATCATCTTGTGGTTAGTCTGCATCAGCGTTACAGCCTGTTGGGACAAGCGGGACATTGGATCGAGCCGGTGGTGCGGCCGCTCGGTTGGGATTGGCGGATAGGTTGCGCAGCAATTGCCTCCTTCCCGGCACGGGAGGTGGTGATGGGCGTGTTGGGGGTCATTTATCATCTGGGTCCAGAACTGGACGTGGGCGAGCAGACCGATCAAAATCAATTGCAACAGCGGCTGCGTCAGGCACGTTGGGACGATACGGGTGAGCCGGTTTACAATTTACCGGTGGCCCTGTCGCTGATGGTGTTCTTTGCCCTTTGTGCCCAATGCGCAGCCACCCTGGCGGTGATCTATCGTGAAACGGGGAGCTGGTGGTGGCCCCTGTTTACGTTTGTCTACATGACTCTATTGGCCTACTTTGGAGCACTGGTAACCTATCAAGTGGGAATTCGATTGGTTTGAGTGTTGAGAGCATCCATGTTTGACTGGCAAAATATTATTGCGTTGACACTGGTTGGTTTGGCCACCGGGTATCTTGTGCGTAAGATTTGGCAACGAATTGTGAGTCGTACCGAGTGTGTATGTGGCAGTTGTCCCCAGTGTGGAACGGCGCCTTTGGTGCAGATCGAATCGCAGTACGATGGAGCGCATGCACCGACCGACCATGCTACTAGGTGAATTGACGCCGTCTTGGAAAGGCCGCCTGCGCCGCCGTGTCCAAGCCTGGTACGGGCGGCACGCGCGCGACCTGCCTTGGCGTCGCCAACCCAATCCCTACCGGGTGTGGGTCAGCGAGATCATGCTCCAGCAAACCCAGGTGGCCACCGTCCAGGCCTACTTTGCACGCTTCCTGGCTGCTTTCCCCACGGTGTACGATCTGGCCGAAGCGGACGAAGGACAAGTACTACGGATGTGGGAGGGGCTGGGCTATTATCGGCGTGCGCGGCAGATGCATGCGGCCTCTCGAATGATCGTGGATCAGTGGGGAGGCCAATTTCGCACCGATGTCCAAGAATTGCAACAATTGCCCGGTGTGGGCCGATACACGGCGGGTGCGATTGGTTCATTGGCAATGGGCTTGCGTGAACCGATTCTGGAAGCAAATACCATTCGACTGCTCAGTCGATTGGTGGGTTACCGCGAAGATCCCCGCAAAGGGGCAGGCCAACGGTTGCTTTGGCAAACGGCCCGGGACATCTTGCCGCGGAAACAGGTGGCAGCCTTCAATCAGGGGCTGATGGAAATCGGTTCTCTCGTCTGCACGCCTTCGAGCCCTCACTGCGGCCAGTGTCCTGTGGCAACCCTGTGTGCGGCTCAAATTCACGAACTGCAAACCAAAATTCCTCGCCCTAAACCGAAGCAAACCTTTACCGAATTACGTGAGGCGGCCGTGGTGGTGCGCAAGCAAGGCCGGGTACTGCTCAGGCGATGCGCCGATGGCCAACGTTGGGCCGGGCTATGGGATTTTCCCCGCTTTGAAATCGACAGCCGGCGGGCCCCCAAGTTGCAATGGGAATTAACGGAGAAGGTGCAACAGCAGACCGGCATCCAGATTGAGCCGGGTCGGTTGTTGCAGACCATCCGGCATGACGTCACCCGCTATCGCATCACCCTCGACTGCTATGAGGCGCGCTGTCTGGGCGGTCGATTGCATCGTACGGCCGACAAATCTTTGCGCTGGGTGTCAGCGGTGGAATTGAATACGTTTGCTTTGTCAACCACGGGACGGAAGTTGGCCCGTTTGGCAGTCAATCAATTGACTGGATAAACGTGGTTGGGTAGATGGGATCATGAATTGAGTAGCCTGTGACTATTTTCTTGCCACTAGGCGACAATGCGTGAATGGCATGATCGAGGACTCCCAAGCAGCGGCCCTTGGGAATGGACCACACGCGGCATGTAAATTCGATCGTGGAAGAGACAAGCGTGTGACCATCCGGTGAAAAATGCACGCTTTTTACGCTTTTACTATGGCCCGTCAACTCTGCCAGTAGCTTTGCCCCCTCAACTTGCCACAACCGCACAATGCCATCCGAGTGACCAGTGGCTAAGATATGGTCGTCGGCGGAAAATGCCAGGCAAAGAGTATCGCTGATGTTGGGTAGCTTTACAGACCTTCCATCGCTGCGCAAAGCCCACAGACCGAGTAGCTCATTACGGCCTCCATAAGCCACCCACTTCCCATCATGGGAATAGCGTACAACCTCTCCCGTGTCTGTCAGAGGATATTTGTCTGTCAACTTCCCATCTTTAGTACGGAATAGAAAAATCCCATCTCGGTCGATGGTGGCCAGAAATTTCCCGTCCGGAGAATAATCCATTGCAGAGATATTGAGTGGGCAATCCAAGGTGAATTGATTTCGCAATTGAGCGTCGAGAAAGTACACTTGGTTACTGGCATGAGACCGAACAGCCACTTGCCGACCAACGGGGGACCAAATGGCTTGCACGGGGGCATGAATGGATTGTTTGATCAAACGGTCTCCAGTCTCCGAATCGTAGAGGCTTAGAGTTGACTTTGATGCGTAGGCACTCAACAGACGTTTTTCATCTGGAGAAAATGCAACACTGTGGGGCGCCTCCAAATCGGAACGCAGGGATTTTCTCCAAGGCACTTGGAATGGCTTCCAAATCTTCACTCGTCCATCAGTACCACAAGTCACCAAGGTTTCTGGATTGACAAAACGGACAGACCGTGTCACTCCCTCATGGGCCAAGAATGCATGTGTGTGCGGGGTAATGATGAGAGACGCACCTTCCGGTTCATGTAACTGAAAACAACAAATTTGGCCATTGTTATAGCCGGTCACCAATGCCTGACCGTCGGGGCCGATATGGAGGTCAGAGAGTGTCTCTCGGTATTCGGGTGTCATTGCTGCCATTTCGCCCGTTTCACGATCAAGCAAACGGACCCGTCCAGTATGATACTCTCCGGCAGCGATCGTATGCCCGTCCGGTGAGATGCGCCCGAAATCGAATTGAACATCGGGTGGTTGATTGTTTTTACCAAAACCGCCGGCCCAGTGGGCAAGATCAGCGTTCCACCATTGTCCCGCATTTCCCATTTGACCCGATACGTTTTGGCATGAGATTTGCGCCAACCCTTTGAAAACAAAGGATTTGACGCGTTTCACGCCAATGTGACAGGGGAAC
>JBDOMT010000210.1:0-15338 GCA_039831705.1 Pirellulales bacterium
GCTCGTGAACCGAGAGGCACCGCAACCGCTTTTCGGCCGATGAACTCTTCGGCGACTCCCGTCACATCACATACCGCGTCCAGCAAAACTTCTGCTCTCAGCTGTTGGCGATAGTGGCGTGAATAATTGCGAGTATCTGCCATATTACGCTCGTTTGGCAGCGAGTCGAGTTGATAGACGTAAGAGCCCGTAATGCTACGGATCAGCTCCTTTTGATCGAATTCAACTCGGCGAAATTCTGCCGCCAACGCCTCCAGTAACGGACCGTTGCTGGGTGGATTGGTCACCCTTAGATCATCGACCGGCTCAACAACGCCGCGCCCCATCAAGTCGGCCCAAATGCGATTGGCGCCAGTCATGGCAAAAAAGTCGGTTTCCTCGGAAACCATCCAATCGACCAACACATCGCGTGGATCTTCGTCTGGCCCGATATCGGGCGCCGCGCCGCTGAGGGCTCGTGGGGTCATATTCTTGCCGGTGAGCGGATGTTTGACGTTGCCGCTGTTGCTAACAAAGACAATTTCTTCCGCTCCAGAGATGGGCGGCGACAAGCCACCCCCTTTACGGCCAACCCGGGCAAAGAAGGCAGCCATCTGATAGAAGTCTTCCTGCCCCCAAACTTCAAAGGGATGATGGTGACACTTTGCACAGCCCAAGCGGACTCCCAAAAAGAGTTGGCTCACCGCGGTGATGATTTCATCCGGCTGTCGTCGATCGCGAAAAAATGTCGCTGCCCCATTGCGCCACGTACT
Source organism: Pirellulales bacterium (assembly GCA_039831705.1). GTDB lineage: Bacteria > Planctomycetota > Planctomycetia > Pirellulales > Lacipirellulaceae > JAJRWS01. The sequence goes on from JBDOMT010000210.1 coordinate 753, forward strand.
CCCTTGTGCGGCCACAAGTTGGCGTGTCATTTTGTCGTAAGGCAAATTCTGCCGAAACACGTCACGCAGCCAGGCATCCAGGCTCAGTGTTGCTTTGATGCCGACTCGATACGGATTGGGGCGCAATAAGTCGGCCCACTTACTAGCCCAGGAATCGGCATACTCGGGTCGCTGCAACAACTGGTCGATCAAGCGGGGCCGTTTGTTCGCGCCCGAATCTGCCAGGAAGGCTTTCGCTTCCTCCGACGTTGGTAACCTTCCAATGATATCTAAATGGGCACGACGCAGAAACTTACTATCGCTGCAAAGCCCGCTGGGGGTCGTCTTCATTTCGAGCAACTTGTCTCACACCAGACCGTCAATAAAATTCCACCTTGGCAGCTGCTCGTAATCGGCTGGATCGATCTCACCGGCAACGGGTATACACCTGTGTTCCAAGGGGCGATTTCTGTCACGTAGCGAGCCATGATCGACATTTTACCAGCCAAAGAGCCCGCCCGTAAGGTGCCATCGTCGTCGACCGCTACGATTGCCGACTCACTCGATTGGTAAGTTGTCAAATGCGTCACATCGCGAGTCGAACCGTCTGAATAGTGGGCCGTCGTGACGAGCGATAGCTCGCTCTCAGGCTCAAGAGTGCGCTGCTCGGGAGCAAGGGTAATTCGCTCCAAGACAGGATCGCTGTCAGTACTGCGCAGCATCCCCTGAACGATCCAGCGCTGCAAGACGTCGTAAAGTGGACTGTCAGGGGCCAGTCGCAGACCGCCACCATGTGGTACCTGGGCCGATACTTTCCGTAGCAAGAGGCTCCGCTTAGGTGCCGCCGGTGCAAGTCGTCGGCCATGCGCCTCGTGCACAATCGCGGTGTAGTCACTTTCAGCATCGAAGCCGAGCAGTGAGAGTTGGAATCCGTTCTGCCCTCCCTGTTTGCCATGGCAGGCACCAGCATTACAACCGGCAACCGAAAGCACCGGCATCACATCGAGCTCAAACGAGAGACGTTCATCGGTTGCAGCCTCAGACTCAGCGAGAGTTTCCTCAGCGACGACACTCGCACCAAATCCTACTCCCAAAGCCACAACCAGCCATATCGTGGTGAGATGCGATCGGATCTTTGGGGAACATCGTTTCGTCATGGGGCTGGTCCAAGCTTTTTGCAGGGTGAAACTTTGCGACGCCATCCAGCCTCAGTGTAACGGTTATAGTCAGCTGTTGCAAACTTTCGCGGTGATAGCATCGTCCCTATTCTATTCTTCTGTTGTTTCTGCATTGAACACGAAGCGCTCTTTGCCATCGGCTGTGTTCCAGACTCGCAATACCATGTCGGCGCTGCCGGTGACAATCGTATCGCCAATCTCCGTGGCAGCACAGCAATGGAGATAGTCGGACCCGCCGGAAAAGGAACGCACCTGTTTGCCGTCGTCAATATTATGGATGCGGATTTGCCGGTCTCCCGAGACGGACACAAGTTGGTTGCCGGTGCCAAGGAAAGAGAGGGCGGTGATCTCTTTGCCTGGCCCACTAATCGTCCTCAGTTGCTCTTCACTAGGAGTAATCCCAAATCTTGACAAGTTTATCGGCCCCGCTGGTGGCTAATTATTTTCCATTAGCTCGCCACGCAACATCGAGGGCATGATGTGTGTGCCCCTCGAAAGTACGGACGACCTGACCGTCCGAGACTCGAACAACCTTCATTAAACGGTCGGCTGACGAACTGGCGAGGAGCTGTCCGTCCGGGGAGAAGGCTAATGCGAAAACTGTATCTTCGTGCGGTTGGCTTAATTCGGTGATCATGTTGCCGTCCGCGACATTCCAGATTGAGATCTGCCCGCCACGTGATGGCTCGCCGCTGCCGATGGCTAACAGCTTGCCATCCGGACTGAAGTCGAGCGCTAACACGCGGTCGACTATGGAGCTGTCGAGTGTCGGACTTCTAGCGTTCGATGCAGCTTCCAGTGAGGCTGCGTCTCCCAAACCATCAGCTGCCGCTGAATGTCGATCGTTGCCAAACGGCGCTTGTCGACATAACTCGCGTGCACCAGTGCATCTGCCTTGCCAACATATCGATCGAGTGGCTTGCCGGTACGAGCATCATAGACGAAGAGCCGATGATTCTGATTGCCAATCGTAAGTTGCCTGCCATCGGGTGAAAATGCCACACTGACAATCGGCGCACCTCCCTGCTCAAGGTCGTCGCTGGCAATACGCTCGATCTGTTGCTTCTCTGCGAGGATGTCTTCGTGCGAGGCACGTTCGGCACCCATCTGATCGATCGTCTTTTCGGTACGTGCCACGACTTCGGTATCGCGTCGTTTGACTTTCCGGGCAGTATCGGCCACGCCTTTGACGGAGACAACAGCTTTTTCCTCTTCCTGGAGTGGCTTCACCATCTGCTCGGCCTGCTTCGTATGAGTCTCATGAGCCTTTTTGTGATCTGCCGCTGCGGACTCGAACATCTCCTTTTGATCTTCTAATTGTTTCTGCTGCTTAGCACGTGCCTTGTTCAGTTCCTTTTCCACCTCGACGATGACCTCGCGCACAGCCGGTGAGTCTTGCGCAGCGGTTTTGGCTTCGACCAGGGCTGCGGCAAGCGGCTCGAGTTGCTTGGCCAATCGATCGAGCTGCTCTCCGGTGGCAACTCTCGCGTCACGACATTTCTCTGCCGGCGCCAAATCTTGACCGTGTCGTATCCGCCCGAGACGATCCACTCTCCCTCACCGTAGGTAGCGATGGCGCCTATACGATCTAAGTGAGCGGCCCCTTGTTGTCCAACCTGCTTCAAGTCAAGTCCTGTATCTACTAACGTCGTCAGCAGCTCGCCATGCACGAGGTCATACACCTGCAACTGGTTGCCGCGAGCGCAGATCGAGTAATTGCCGCTCTCGGTCACAGCCGTAGCATAAATCGGTCGGAAGGCATCCGGCAGTGGTCGCCAGGCAATTTCGGAAGAGATCGGATCCACTGCGGAGTTGTGAGCACCTTGTTCGATCCACCGCTTGAGCAGCCCCAATTCGGCCGGCGAGAGTGGGATCGCACCAACATCGTTGTCCTCAGGCGGCATGATCGGTTCGTCGAGGTGAGCAGCCACTTGCCAGAGGCGGCTCGCTTCCACGTCACCGGCACTCACCAGCAGGCCTTCGTCGCGCTCGGCCCGCATAGCGTCCGGAGACTCCAACACAACATCGGCCTCCGCGGTCGTTGAGTTATGGCAAGCCAAGCAGCTGCGGCGAAGTATCGGCAAGATATCACGACCAAAGTCGGGGCTGACTTCGGTGGCCGGTTCGACAACCGCCGGTTGGCGTTCTGCGTCACTTTAATTTTCGGCCGCGAGAATCTCCCCGGCGTTACAGAACACCCATGCCGCAGTAAGTGAAAGCGTGTAAATGATACGTGCCTTCATAGCATGCCGATCAGTGACGAGGTTGGAATTCAGAGTTATCTCATTGTGCCAGAATTTTAACCTTTGTTGCGCAGAACTGAATTGAGGCAGGAGCTGCGGCGATTCTTTGAGAATCCTACCAACGGTCGTCGCTCCCAGATGAAGTCCCGCTCGTCAAGGTGTCTGGGCAATTTTTGCCTTTCCCATGGTTGGGCATAGTGTCTTGAGCCATTGGACTGCATATCGTACGAAGTCGGGAAAATTGTTGACTGGCTCGTGGAGTTGCACCCACGCCTCGGGGCCTTCTTCGTCAAGATGCTTCATCCAGGAGGCAATCGTTGGAGTGGATAGGAGGAAGGTGTTAGCAGCTCCGAACCGCCGTTTCACTGTCGTTCTCCTAGTTGATGGACAAAAAAAGGTTGATGGACAAAAAAAGGTCTCTCAACCGAGTTTCAGATATGGTAAGATAGAGGCCAACCTTTTGTCTCCTCCCGCCAGGTTAAGCCGATTCGTCTCGAGGGGGATATCGGAGGCCCAACCAACTGCCGCCGCGAATAGCGGTCCGCGACGCTATGCTTTTCGAGCGTTACCTATGCATCGTTTGTTGATCCGCTGTCTTACGATCATCTCCCTGGTGATAATACCGTCGAGAGCGGCGCTATCGGCAGCTCCGCAGATCGTCGCACTTACCGTGGATGCTCCGCTCGTTCAGTTACGGGGACAGTCCGAAGCCTATCAACTACTGGTGGACGGCCGCACGATGGACGGGGAAATTCAGGACGTCACCGCGGACGCAGAATACACTTCACTCTTACCTGAGGTCTCTGAGGTTTCCGACAATGGGCTAATTCGCGCTTTGACCCCAGGACACGGTCGAATTCAGATTTCTTTGAATGAGCTACAATCAATTTTTGTCGATGTCGTTGTCCAATTACGTGACAGCCCGCGAGAATTCAGTTTCGAGAACGATGTAACTCCATTGCTTTCACGATTCGGCTGCAATGGATCCGCTTGTCATGGTAAAGCGGAAGGCCAAAACGGCCTAAGATTCTCCGTATTCGGCTATGACCCAGGCGGGGATTTCGAGGCCATCGTCCTAAGCTCCCGAGGAAGGCGAGTTTCGATCGCCTCTCCGGAACAGAGTCTCATTTTGCTGAAGGCAACGCAGACGATACCTCATGTGGGCGGACAGCGTATTCAGCCCGGATCGCACGAGTACGAGTTGTTGCTACAATGGGTTGCTGCTGGCGCGCCGCTTGGCAAAGAGAATAGTCCGCGTGTGACGCACATCGAGATTTCACCCAACGAACGCCAATTGCGAAACCACGCGCAGCAACAGTTACGAGTTACGGCCGTCTATTCCGATGGCCGGCGGCAGGACGTCACACATCTTGCACGATACCGTTCCAACAACGAGGGACTTGCGACGGTCGACGAGCAGGGTGTCGTCGCGATCGGATCTGCTCCTGGTCAAGTTTCGATTATGGCAATTTACCTGGGAGCCGTCGACACCTTTGTGTCCTATATCCCTCAAACCGAACGAGTATCGCCCTATCCGGAGCTTCCGACAAACAACTTCATTGATGCTCTGGTCCATCAAAATCTCGAGAAGCTTCATTTGCTGCCGTCGGAAACCAGCACCGATGCGGATTTTCTTCGTCGCGTCTACATCGACATTATCGGCACACTTCCGACGGTCTCCGAAGCTCGACAGTTCCTCGCAGATACACAAACAGATCGCCGCACACGACTGGTCAATCAATTGTTGGAACGCCCGGAATACGCAACTTATTGGGCACTCAAATGGTCGGACTTATTGCGTGTCGATCGAGCGGTACTTGGGCATCGCCGCGCCTACGCTTATTATCGTTGGATCCGCGACGGTCTCAGCATCAATCGTCCGATGGACGAACTTGCGCGAGCGATTGTGACGGCCGACGGGTTATTGGACGAATCACCACAGGGTGGCTTTTACCAGGCGGTGGTTGCCCCGGGTGATCGCGCTGGCACCTTTTCACAAGTCTTTCTCGGCATCCGCATTGATTGCGCCGAATGCCACCATCATCCATTCGATCGTTGGAGCCAGCAGGATTTCTATGGAATGACGGCGTTCTTTGCCCAAGTAGCGAGCAAACCCGCACCGCTTGGTGATGCACTGACGACCGACACCACGGTACAAACGATTCACCCACGAACCGGTGAGGAAGTCACAGCGCATCCGCTGGGGTCACTAGACTTCGAATTCGAAGCGGGTAAACAGCGGCGGGCACTAGCCAATTGGTTAACCGCGCCAACCAATCCTTGGTTCGCTCGTAATTTGGCAAATCGAATGTGGGCGCACTTCCTCGGACGAGGTCTGGTTGAACCTGTGGATGACATGCGGCTTACCAACCCGCCGTCCAATGCCAAGCTACTGGATGAGTTGGCCAAATACCTGCAGCACCACAACTACGACGCCCAGCAGTTGATCCGCTTGATCACGGCATCCAACGCCTATCAGCGTTCGACGGGGCCAAACGCCACCAATAAAGACGACACACTCAACGCGACGCGCGCGCTGTTAAAACCGCTCGACGCCGAAGTGCTACTCGACGCGATTAGCCAGACGACAGGAATTGCCGAACGTTTCGACCGAGCAGCACCTGGAACTCGCGCAATTGAGTTGTGGGACAGCAAGCTCAAACATCCGTTTTTACGGCTCTTTGGCCGTCCCGAACGCAAGAGCGCTTGCGAATGCGAACGGGCCAGTGCACCGAGCGTGAGCCAAGTGCTACACATCATGAATTCGCCGGAAATCTACGCCAAACTAGATCACCAAGGTGGCCACATCGCGCGACTTGTTCGAGAGCATCCGGATGACGACGCGCTAGTCGAAGAAATCTATTTATCGTTCATGAGTCGATTTCCGACTGCGACCGAGCGCAAGGTCGTGCGCAGCTATTTTTCCAAATACCCTGAATCTCGCCGAAATGCCGCCGTCGACCTTGCATGGAGTTTATTCAACACACTAGAATTCTCGTTCAACCACTAGCATTCGTAACACGATTTTGATCGCCGAACCAAGCATCGCCTGATAAACAGTCACCTAGAGCCAGACGCGCGTCTAGTCCACCCTGACTTGGAGAAATTTCATGCCTCGCAATTCGCACATCCTATCGCGATTCTGTGACGGAGTTGCACGTCGCGACTTTCTACGTGTTGGTAGCGCTGGATTATTCGGCGCTGGTTGGAATCTCGCGAATTTAATCCAAGCGGACACACACGCAGCTGAACGCCGAGTGGCGGGAATGCGGGAAGATAAAGACGACGTATCGCTGATCGTCGTTTTCTTGAGAGGTGGACCGAGCACGATTGACATGTTCGACATGAAGCCAAACGCGCCCAGTGAGTACCGTGGAGAGTTCTCCCCGATCTCAACGAACGTGCCCGGAATCCAAGTTACAGAGCACATGCCTCGTACGGCTCTTCAGCAAGACAAGTTCTCGTTGATTCGATCGTTCACGCATCGTAACTCGAGCCACGGATTGGCGGATCACTATATGTTGACCGGTTACCACCCGAGTCCAGCATTCAACGCCAAGCTTCGTCCGAACAACGAGCGACCTTCACACGGGTCGATCATTGCACAAAAAAAAGGGCCACGAGGCTCTATTCCGCCCTATGTATGCTTGCCCGAAATGCACAAGAGTGCTGGGTCGGCATACCTTGGGCCCAGCGCCGCGCCGTTCGTGATACAAGCCGATCCAAACGCACCAAACTTTTCTGTTCCCGACCTGCTGCCGCCTTTTGCCATTTCTCCGTCCCGGCTGGATGACCGTGCTCAGCTACGTGCTCAACTAGGCCGTTTCGAACGCGCCGCCGAGCAAGTCCATAATCGAAACGCTCATGCAGTCAGCGTATTTCGGGAAAAGGCTGTGTCACTAATGGCTTCGGCCGAGGCGAAGCGGGCATTCAACATTGAGGCAGAGTCGCCCGCGATGCGCGACGAATACGGACGAACAACACTCGGGCAAAGCTGTCTCATGGCTAGGCGACTCGTTGAGGCCGGTGTTCGATGCGTAACGATTCAACACGTAGATTGGGATACGCACCAAGAGAACTTCCGCATGCTCAAGGAAGAGTTGCTACCAGCGCTCGACGCGGCGATGGCGACTCTGTTTCGCGATTTATCCGAGCGAGGCATGCTGGAAAAGACAATGGTCGTCGTGACGGGTGAATTTGGTAGAACACCGCTCATTGACAACAAAGCTGGACGTGGTCACTGGGGGTCAGCATTCACCGTAGCGATAGGTGGTGGCGGAATTCAAGGCGGTCGAGTCATTGGTAAGACCGATGCCCATGCCTCCAAGCCGATTGAAGACCCCTACGGTCCAGAAGACTTGGCTGCGACCATACACCATCAATTGGGAATCAACCCGAATGACGAGTTTCATTCGGCCGAAGGCCGACCGTTCAGGATTGTCAACGAAGGAAAGATCATTCGAAAACTCTTGTAGAAACGCGTTTGTCGAATGAACATCGGAGCACCGTTTGTCCCAAATGCCATTGATCGACCGAATTACAAGTCGCACCACCATGTTGATAGCGACTGCTTGGCTACTCTTCCAGACGAACCCGTTGTGGTCACAGTCTTCAGAACCGGCCGCCTCTTATATTTTCCCGGCAGGCGCTCAGCGAGGTCAAACAGTCGACGTTGCCGTCGGGGGCCTGTTCTTGCTAGATTCCCCCTGGTTCGAGATGATCGGACCAGGAATTGAGGCACCAAAACGCCTACATGCCGGCGAGACGGTTTGGTTTGACGGGCCTCAATTGGTCGGACAGATGTCTCTCAACCCAGAAGACTACCCCAAGGATCACACGGGTGAAGTGAGCGTCGCCGATAGTGCGACACTCGGCATTCGGCATTGGCGCGTCTGGACATCACAGGGGACGACTGCTGCGCGAGTGTTTGTCGTCGGCGATCTTCCTGAAATCGTGGAACAAGAAATCGCCGGCGATCCCATTCCGACCGAGGTCACGTTGCCGATCACGATCAATGGGCGAGTGTTTCCGCGCAGCGACGTCGACATTTGGACGTTTCCTGCTAAACGCGGAGAGTCGTACACGATTGACGTGAGCGCCAAGGAATTGCAGTCTCCCCTTGACGCTCGGATTGAATTGCGAGTCGACGGTAATGCGATTGCTGAGGACATCGGAACGCAAACCACGGACCCTCTGATTCATTTTACGGCAGTACACGATGGCAATTACGAGGTCCGCATACACGACGTTGGTTATGCGGGCGCTCAGCCATTCGTCTATCGTCTAACCATCCGATGCGGAACCCATGTTGATTGGATCTATCCTTTGGGAGCTAACCGACGAGAAAATACTAAGTTTGAAGTCGGATTGGCACCCAATGACGTCAACCCGCAAATAGGCGCTGCTCCGAAGACTACATGCGTTTCAGTCGACCTTAATAAGCCCGCACGAAATTACGTGCAACAACCACTCACCGTCGATGGCCAAGAGTCACAGCCGGTGCGTTTCGAGATCAGTGACCTGCAGGAGCGGTTGGAAACCGAACCCAACAATGTGCCGAGGGACGTCCATCCATACGTAGCTCCCGTGATGCTTAACGGGCGAATCGGCCAGCCGGGGGACGAGGATCTTTGGCCCATCTCCTGTAAGTCTGGTCATCGACTTGAATTACGGCTGTCCGCAGGGCGGCTTGGTTCTCCGCTCCAGCCTGAACTTGCCATCCTCGATGCAGACGGCAATCAAGTAGCGCCGGCCCCGGGCGAGCCCCGATCGGGCGACGTACCGTCGGCTGACGAATTCGTTAGCTTCACGCCACCAGATGACGGTCTCTATTGGGTACGAATTCGGGATCATTTTGCATCGCGCGGTGGCCCCGCATTCGCCTATCGAATTCAGGTAGGTTCATTGGCCCCCGATTTCCGCTTGTATTTTGCCAATGATGCAATCAAAGCGATCCGTGGCACTAAGGTCATGCTACCTATTCGAGTCGAGCGACTTGGCAGTTTCCAAGGCCCGATTTCGCTATCGATAGATGGATTGCCCAACAATACAGCAGCTACCGATTTGACGATTCCAGCCGATAAGAATGAAGCTGCCATTGCCTTGACCCCCTCCGAATCGGCACCCCTTGGTGGACATCGTCTGCGGATTACAGGCACACACGATCAGAGCGGCGTGAAGACACAACGCACGGCCATCCATGCCTCCAACTCGACGCGAACAACTCTCGACTCCGTTTTGTTCGGTGTTACCCTATCGCCCCCATTCTCCTTCAAGAACTTGGGGCCCTACTATGCGCCGGTGTATGCCGGTAGCGTTTATTGGCATCCATTTGCAGTTGAACGTGGTGACTACCAGGGGCCAATAACCGTCCGCATGGCTGATCGCCAAAGACGCCACCTTCAGGGCGTCAGCGCTGCCCAACCGTTCGTTATCCCGGCCGGCGCAGACAGTTTCAAGTTTCCGTTCTATCTTCCTCCAGAGATGTCATGCAATCGATTAGGCCGGCTGCTGGTTATGGGCATTGCCGAAGTTGACGACGAGCTCGGCAATCGCCATCAAGTTGCCTACACAGATGGCGAAGAAGCGCAAGCAGTGATCAGTGTCATGGCCTGCCGACTAAGCATCGTAGCCCAACAATCGTCCCTTTATCTTCCACCCAATTCACAGACAACAATTGACGTCGTCGTCCAACGAGACGCAAAGCTTACTGATCCGGTCACAGTTGAGATGGTGATGCCGGTACACGTGAAGGGGCTCGAAGCTACTCCAATATCGCTTTCGGCGACTGAGACCCGGGGAACGATCACAATTCGCTCGAGCTCGGGTATTGGCCCGCTTAACATGCCACTCACATTGCGGGCGACTGTTCTTGAAAACGGCAACCGGGTGGTGGCAGAGACAAAGGTGAGTGCCGTCACGAGACCTTCTGTGGTATCGAAAAAAAATGGGCCAACGGCCACGTTGCGGACAGCGGAGGGCTCTTAGTCGTTCCCGCGATTTGACCTTCCCCCAATGTATTTTCGTTTGGATCACATTCGTGAAAGAACCTGTAGCATTGTTCCGCGCCAGATCGTCCACGTTAACAATTTGCACAGGTCATAGACGCCGTGGCGTCTCTAAGATCCAGTAATAACGCGTTCGGTGGGCCAGACTGAAGTGAGTAGCCAATTGCGTTTCGCAGCTTGGAAGGGCGTCAACCCAACGCAGGGAGCCATCCGCTTAACCTGCTGAGGTCTCGTTCACCGCCCGCAGTTGTGCGAAAGGATAAAGTGCTGAAGTTTGTCCAACTTCAGCGTCGAAGCATACTTGCAAAGTCGCCTCGGTGTGCTCAACCGAAATGGATTGAAAAGCGTGCGACATCTATGGTTGGCAGTGTACACGAATGTTTGAACGGATCAGCTATAGCAACCAATGAGGATCACTCATAGGGCACATATACCCCTGCCGTTCGTGACACTTGTCGATATGCAGCTTCTCTATTAAGCCAGAAGTAATATTTTTTGAAAAGAGCACGTATGATATCTTTCAAATAGCACGAGACCTGTATCACTTACCATTAATTCACGTCAATCAGAACCTGCTCCAAAGAAGGGGTACTTCTCCCGTCGGGAGTTCGAAACGAAACTCGATACTGAAGCCACCGGGACTCGCCAGAAGTACTCAACACGCTTCCCGAATCTTCGTACGAACTGCCATTTCCAGATGGTTCATGCCATGTTGACTCAGCAAGGCCTTCACGGCTGGATGCTGTGCGGATCCGAACTCTTATTGATGTCCCGTGTGGTGTGCGTGCATTCCAGGCAATTCGCGAAGGTCTCTTCCCTTTTGGGCACTCTAGTGGTGCTGAAATAAATTGTTCCTCCAGGCTCCGGTTGTAAATGTTGCCGACATCCCAGCGTAGACTGAAGTGAGAGCCAAAGGTCTGAAACCAGTGTCGATTCGTATCGGAGTAACCTTCACCGGAGCCCCAGAAAATATTAGTGCCTACTCCATGATCGCCTTGTAAAATGTGATTTACGGCGACTAGGTCTGGCCAGCTGTCCTGATTCAAATCTGCAACAGTTAACGCGCTAGATGACTCTGCAGGCAAACTAGTGCGGCGAGATTCGCTAAAAGATCCCTCTTCGTTGCCCCAATAAATGAACACTTGAAGGGTTCGAGTAACATAGGCATGGTAGTTCGTCATGATAAGATCAAGGTAGCCATCCCGGTTTACATCGGCGACGCTCTGTTCAAGCGAACAGAATGATTCGAGTTGTGTCACATGGTCCTCAGAAAAACCTACGTCGCTTCCCCATACGATCAGTGCTTGTTTGGTCGGACGACCGAAGCGAGTTGAGTCCCAACCGCCACCAAGGGTGAAGTCGAGCCAGCCATCCAAGTTCAAATCGGCGATTTCGATGGTAGAGGCATTGTTGAGCGTCAGGCGGGAACATCGCTCGTCGCTGAATCCATCGACTCCTCCCCAAAAGAGATCAACCGCTGGTGAGTCGACATCGCCAAAAATAAGATCGAGCCATCCATCCCGGTTGAAGTCCGCAAAATTCCCGCTTTGGCAATAACTTGCCCGCAGTTGAAGAGTCGTACGCTTTTCAACATCGAATCCTCCCTTAGCACCCCAAACTATGACTCCTTCGCTCTTGTCTTCCCGAGATTGATTGCGGTAGGAATACAACAGATCTAGGTAACCATCACGGTTAAGATCTGTCACTGAGACACCATGGCCGTTCACACCAATCTGCTGTCGCCGTTCTTCCGAAAAACCTGCTTCGCTTCCCCAGCAGATTACGCCTTCTGGAAAAGCAATATCCACGAATCCATCCTGGTTAAGGTCGGCAATTGATGACGCGCCTCCCGGCCCGCCGTTCTTGATTACGCTCATTGCCGATTGAGAGTAGTGATGCTTAGGATTACCCCAATAAACGAAAGAATCGATGGGTTCGACTGACCCACTATGCCGATTTACTAGGAGTAAATCTTAATTTCCATCATGGTCTATGTCTGCTGCTTTCGCATTGACAGCTCCTAGTCCTTGGAGCTCCATCCGATGCGCACGGTCGAAACCGCGAAGTCCATTCCAGTAAAGAAAAGAATTTACATCGTAGGTGCGACCATCATGCTCGTTGGCGAAGACGAGATCGATCCAACCGTCATTATCAAAGTCGGCCAGGCACGCGTCGCTCGCATGTAGCGTTGGCAGTTCATCTCTTTTGTCAATAGAATAGCCGTCATCCGCCCCCCAGTACACGTAGGAGACTTGCTGTTGATACGTACCCTTATTAGCAAACACTATTTCACGGAATCCGTCTCGGTTGAGGTCTCAGACTTCACATTCAACTGCCGCAAGCGTTGGCAACTCCGTCCAACGCTCTAGATCTTTGCCATTACCTCGCCATAGTTCAGCACGATCGTCTGCGTGCGTGACTATCAAATTTTTTAGATCGTCACCATCAATTCTTGTGAGGTGGAGGCCTACGGGATCACCTCCCTCCCACACCTCACGGCGCTCTGCAGAAAATCCCTACTTTGCTCCCCAATAGAGATAGATACTCTTATGTTCTGAGTTGTTATTGACAAACAAAGCAGCAAGTTCTTCTCTGTGGCAATGATTTACTTATTCAAAGCCGTGTAATTCTCAAGTTCGCTGATGACAACTCGTTGAGGCCGATCGACATTATTGCGCTCTTTAATAATTGCAATGCACTCACTAGCCACAAGAACTGTCGGGTGCATTGGATTGTTAGCTGTCCGCGTGGAAGGCTAGCTTCCGTTTTTCGCTCTTCGTTTAGTCGCCTCGATCAAACTCTGGGCAAAGTGTGGCGTCTCCTCTGCATTGTGCTTTTTGAGGAACATGCTGCCAAACCCGAGCGCCATCAGCACTTTCATGATGAGCCAGTTATGTTCCACCATGACGACGTTCTGAAATAGACACGTGGTCTCTGACGTCGGTATGAGTTTTAGTTCCCATGTGATTTTGAGTCGGACATACCAAACATGAAAAATCCAGCAATCCGACTGCGAGACGAGCTTCAGATGATCTGCCATTGAAATCTTCGGGATATAATGCTGAATCATCAGGTGCCCCCTACCGATTCGACATTCCCCGATGTTTGGGTGCCGTCCGTCAGGATGCTGGCCCCGGCGGCAAGATGCCCCTTCGAACATTTCTGGTATTCGTTGTCTGACAATTGAAACAGCCACTGGGGGAGATCAAGATCTTTAGCAAGCATTTCCAAGGGGGCTTCACACACCGAATGGAGTATTTGATAGCTCATTGGCAGTTTTTATCGCTTATGGAGCAACTAGATCAAGGATTGAAACTTCTTCAGAGAAATCAATGTTTGTGCATAGCGCGGCAATGTGATCTGAATCGCCTGTGCTTCTGAGGCTGTCTCAGCTGAAACACAGTCACTCAAGACAGTGACGTGATAGCCAAGCTGAACACCATCTCGAACGGTTGAATCAATCGCTAAGTTAGCGTACGTCCCGGCGACAATTAGATGTCCAATTTTCGCCATTTGCAATTGTTCGTGCAGATCTGTCTTGATGAAGGAATTCAGGGTTGGGCGAGCGTCCAAACAATATCACTCGAGCGAGGAGCAAACTCCGGCGGTATTTCCCTTCCGTTTGGCATCGACTCAAGTCGTTGCGTCAGCCGAACTTGAGCGGGCGACGGGTAACGCTGTGAATGTCCGCCAAATGGAGCGTGAACGATGCGGAAGCCCTTCTCACGTGCCAATGCTTGCAGTCGCTTCAAGCTGGGCGTGATGCCTTGTTCTTGAGGTGCAAGTGCCCGCTGAAGGTTCACGAACAGAACAGCTGTCGTTGCTGCCGGATAAGTTCGATATTTTCTCATCGCGAAGGATACATACGTGTTCGCGACAAGGTCGAGGATGTAATTAAGCACGTGACCCTCCCAGCGTTTCTAAGAGTTGCACTAACGCCTCTGTCGTAGTAACAGTCTGTGCGAGGCATTCATAGTTCACGGCAACCGCCACGTGATGGTCTTTGGGAGTCCAACTCGCGACTGCATCGTTAACCAAAGTGATGTGGTAATCCAAATCGACTGCACTACGTGTGGTCGCTTCAATGCAGGTGTTGGACGTATAGCCAAAACTGAAGACCACCGCCTGAAGGCGGAGGGTTCGCCGACAGTCGGCTAAAGCCCGACTTTCTGGTTGTGG
>JBDOMT010000235.1:0-3421 GCA_039831705.1 Pirellulales bacterium
CGCCTTGGGGCAGGCTGACGTGCTCTTGCAAGTCCGCACTTTGGGCGCCAATCCGGAAGCCGGCCGGGCTGATTTACAGCACCTCAAACCGGGGCAAGTCGTGATTGGCATGAGCGACCCGTTGGGACAACTTCCAATCATTCAGGAAATTGCCGAACAGAGCCTAATTTTGTTCGCCATGGAGATGATCCCCCGTATTACAAGAGCCCAAAGCATGGACGTGCTCTCGTCGATGGCCACCATCGCGGGTTACAAAGCGGTTCTGGAAGCGGCCAACAACTTGCCTAAAATATTTCCGATGCTCATGACCGCAGCCGGTACGCTCTCCGCGGCTAAGGTGCTCGTCATCGGAGCCGGAGTGGCAGGCCTGCAGGCGATAGCCTCCGCCCGTCGCCTGGGTGCTGTGGTGCGAGCTTACGACGTCCGCCCGGTCGTGAAAGAACAAATCGAAAGCTTGGGCGCAAAGTTTGTCGAACTCGAACTCGATACGGCCGACGCCGAGGGGCAGGGGGGTTATGCGCGTGAGTTGAGTGAAGCCCAGCAACAACAGCAACGAGCCCAACTGGCTGACATCGTAGCGGACTGCGATGTTTGCATCACCACAGCAGCAATCCCCGGCAAACCATCTCCACTTCTGGTCACAGCAGACGGAGTTCGGCGGATGAAGCCCGGTTCGGTTGTGATCGATCTGGCCGCCGAACGGGGAGGCAACTGCGAGTTAACCCAAGCGGATCAGACCGTGGTGGAACAGGGAGTCACCATTTTGGGCCCCACCAACCTGGCCAGCGAAATCCCACAACACGCCAGTCAGATGTATGCTAAGAATATCGTGACCTTCCTGTTGCACATGACTCATGAAGGCCAGTTGGAAATCGATCTAAAAGATGAAATCGTTCGCGACACACTCACCACCAAGGATGGTCAGGTTCAAAACGAACGATTGCGTCAACTACTGGACCTGGAACCGCTGGTCCAGCCCGCAACCACGCCACCCGCTGACCATATCGCATAAATGTGAGATCTGTGATGTTAGATGTTTGAATTAAAAGCATCGGTTCAAAATCATAGATCAAAAATCATAGATCCACCCACTATTACATAAAACCCAATTTGGCATTCACCATGGACATCATCACCGGACTCACCATTCTTGTGTTGGCTATCTTTGTCGGTTTTGAAATTATCGCCAAAGTGCCACCCACACTCCATACGCCATTGATGAGCGGCTCCAATGCCATCAGTGGAATCACCCTGGTTGGCGCATTATTGGCCATAGCGAGCAGTGGTTACTTTGGTGGATTTCTGGGATTCCTGGCCATCGTGTTTGCGACCGTAAACGTCGTCGGCGGATTTCTTGTAACTCATCGCATGTTGGAAATGTTCCAGAAAAAGAAATAAAGAAACTTAATGAACATAAGCACATTCTTATTACTGGCCCCACTCTCCTTGGCTGCGGTTGAGCCTGAGGCAGCAACCATCACCAGCTTTCCCTGGACCAATATCGGCTACCTGGTAGCCGCCGTGCTCTTTATTCTGGGAATCAAAGGAATCACCCACCCGCGCACAGCCGTACGCGGCAATCTGTTGGGCGCCATAGGCATGTTGCTGGCGGTGATCGTCACCTTACTGATCACCCAAGCCAGCATGTGGGTCCTGTTGATTGGCATTGCGATCGGTTCCGGGGCTGGCATCTGGTTGGCCAAAAAAGTCCAAATGACACAAATGCCGCAACTGGTAGCTCTCTTCAACGGCTTTGGCGGCATCGCTTCGGTACTGGTTGCCAGTGCGGAAGTACTCAAGGAGACACCCGCGGAAGTCGATCCAAGCGTAGCCGGCATTGCCGCCGCCCTGGCCGGACTGATCGGTTCGGTTACTTTCACCGGTTCCATCATCGCGGCTGGTAAGCTGCAAGAGCTGCCCCAATTAAAAAAGCCGCTTCATTACAATGGTCAGCAAATGGTCAACGCGGTGCTGTTTGCGGTGGCCCTGGTATTGGTCATCGGCATGCACGATGGCAGTGCGATCGAATTCTTTCCCTTGATCCTGGTGGCACTTGCCCTGGGAGTTCTGCTGGTGATGCCGATTGGCGGAGCCGACATGCCTGTGGTTATCTCACTGCTCAATTCTTATTCCGGCCTGGCCGCATCGTGTGCCGGATTTATTATTAATAACAATGTGCTGATCATCGCCGGAGCCTTGGTCGGTGCGTCGGGGTTGATCCTGACACAAATCATGTGCAAGGCCATGAACCGTTCACTCGCCAATGTGTTGTTTGGCAAAATGGAAGCCCGTGGTGACGCGGCTGATGCAGACGAAGTCTACGCTGGAAAAATCAAACGCACTTCACCTGAGGAAGTTGCCATGTTGCTCGATGGAGTTCAACGAGTGGTGGTCGTACCGGGCTACGGACTGGCAGTCGCCCAAGCACAGCACGTGGTGCGCGACATGGCCAATCTGCTGGAATCCCGCGGCGTCACCGTCGAATACGCTATCCATCCGGTAGCCGGTCGGATGCCCGGACACATGAATGTACTGCTGGCCGAGGCGGACGTGCCATACGAACAGCTCAAGGAAATGGACCTGATCAACCCAACCTTTGCCCAATGCGATGTGGCAATTGTCATCGGCGCCAACGATGTGGTTAATCCGGTCGCCAATACCGATCCCACCAGCCCTATCGCCGGCATGCCCATTCTCAATGTCATCGATGCGCGGACCGTGATCGTAATCAAGCGGAGCCTCAGTCCCGGCTTTGCCGGTATCGCCAATCCCCTTTTTGCCGCCGACAACACGGTCATGCTGTTTGGAGACGCCAAGCAGGTGGCCATGGATCTGCTGGCGGCAATGAAGCAGCAAACCCGACGCCTGCACTTCGAGCAGTGGCTTCTGCTGGCCCTGCGCACGCTGATCGTCCTGCTGCTGGTGCTGGGCTGCTTCGTGGATCAGGTCTCCATGCTGATGATCACGGTGCCGGTCTTTGCCCCGCTCGCGGCGGCGGCGGGGATCGACCCGCTGGTGCTGGGGCTCGCCTATCTGCTGACGATGGAGATCGGCCTCCTCACCCCGCCCTTCGGGCTCTTGCTCTTCGTGATGCGCAGCGTCGCACCACCCGAGGTGACGCTGCACCAGATCTATTGCGCCGCGGCGCCCTTCGTGCTGATCAATATCGCGGTTCTGACGCTTCTGATCTGGCAGCCTGCGCTCGCGACCTGGCTCCCGGCGGTTCTGGGGCCCTAGCACCACGCACTTCCGACGGAACCCGGGCCCGCCCATTCTGCTTGAACCGGACGGGCGCGCCATCTGCGGCGCCACAGTCGATGGAACCGCCATGACAGACCTTCTCCTGAGCCCCGACGCATGGGCTGCCTTCCTCGCCCTGGTCACGATGGAAATCGTACTGGGCATCGACAACCTGATTTTC
>JBDOMT010000337.1:0-15327 GCA_039831705.1 Pirellulales bacterium
GCTAGGGAATAATCTGAAAACGCCACCGTGGGCTCACGCCCCACGGCTAGATGCTTTCGCCACTTCGTGGCGATTGCGGTAAGTAAGCCACAACCAGAAAGTCAGGCTTTAGCCGACTGTCGGCGAACCCTCCGCCTTCAGGCGGTGGTCTTCAGTTTTGTACCCTGGTGCAATGAGCTTTCATCCCCATCTTAGCGGTGTACCAGAGATCCTTCAGTCGCCAAGGCTCCTTCAGGATGACATGTATTTTGTAATGTAAATATTCGGCTTGGCCAGACTCAATCCCACCACCACTGGCTGGCTGGCATGTCGGTTAACTTGATCTTGGCGTGTTGTTTTTCTAACTTGCCGTCGTTATCCTCCAGCAGGTTGGAGGACTCGAGTGCCAGATTGGGACGAATTTCCACTCCGCCACCTATGGGAGTCATCAGTCGGTTGCCTTTCCACATGCTGTTGACCGCTGAAGCCACCTGTTTGGGAGCATTGTAAACTTCGACCGCATATTGTGATTCTTCACCCAGTGCGCCCAAATCCCAGTCCGCCCGTCCGTAATAATCCTGTTTTTGAATAAGAGCTGCGGTTACCAGCAGATCAATACAGTTTCGAAGTTGGGCATACACGGGTGCCAGTTGGGCGAGTTCCGCGTACTTTTTGGTAAAGCTTTGGGTAAACTTGCGGCTGGCTCGACTTTGTCCGCCAGCTTGTTGCCGCGATCCATCGCGAGCGATCACTTCGTTTTCTCCAACCAGTTTCACCCCATTGCCGACTAGCTCGGCCGAAAGATTATCTGTGGAGACCATCACCCGTTGGTAATCAGGCACAAAGTACCATCGTTGCAGAGCATTGCGGCTGACGGCAGCCGGATTGGCTGATGAGGCAAAGCTGGAAATCCCCACTAGAGGTTGTTCCAGTCCGATGCCAATGAGTTTCATGCGATAATCGGCTTCCACCAATACCTGTGCGAGGTGCGTCGTCGCAGGGACTCCACCAACGGTAATGATTTGCAGACCGAGACTTTCACGCAGTCCGTTAACAATAAATTGAGTATCACCGCGTCCACGGATCTGGCGACCCACGCGGCTCAGGAACTGCTGCATGCGTGCCAGGCCTTCTTGGGTTGGATCGATGGAGCAGTAAACAAATGGCAAGCTGGAATCGCCTGGGGCAAAAGTTCGGAGTGCCACCACCAGGTCTTGAAGTTCAAGCACAGGCTGGCCGGACTGCACACCCAGCATACGGCCATCGAGCGATTCTCCCCAACCTTCCGCAGGTCCAGCGAGCACCACATCTTTGGTGTCCGGATAGAAAAAGACATATTGAATTCTGGTCAAACCGGCCAGGTGTTGCATGGCTTCATCAGGTCCATGTCCTTGAGCGATCGATCGATTGATCAGTCGAAACAGGCGGGTCAGAGAAACTTTACGCAGGTGGCTGGGACGAGCCATGTCTTGATCGATTTGTCCGCGGGCTTCTTGCAACCGTCGACGAGCCAGTTGCCCCGTGGGATCCGCAAGGGTGACCCGGCGCAAGACCCCTTCGACATCTACGGCAACACCTGAGGTGAGACCATTTCCCTGAGTCGAACCGCCACCACCACCACCGCCACCACCGGTTCCACCACCACCACCACCACCGCCACCGCCACCGCCACCGCCACCACCGCCACCGAATTGGGCCTTAGCGGAATGCGAGTCGACTAGCAGTAAGGAGAAGGCTAACACGCTGATACAAAGCAGACGGCCCAGAAATGGGACAGCCTGAAATAGGATAGCCGGAAATTGGATAGATAGTGCAGACAAAGGTGAACGCATAGTAGCCTCAGGATGACAATAAAGTAGTTTGCTTTCTTCGCCGAACATCATCGGAATCGGATCTGAGTCTCGGGTAATCACACTTAACTCAAGGCTGACAGACACCTTTGATCATAGTTGCCTGGACCTCGCAAAGCAAGAAAACGCTCACAAGGAGATAGGGAGAATCCTGTGTTTTTACTCAGAATCGTCTGCTTTCGGATTTGTCGAAGGTCTTCCACAGCGTCCACACAGGGTGAGACAGGGCTGTTGAAATCGATATATCCCCTACAGTTGTCCAAGGAAGATGCAGAAAATCAACAAGGTGTTGAAAAAAAGCCTCCTTTTGTACTTCAGGCGTTACATTTTAACAGCCCATTCGCCTTCCTGGGCAAGCGGCCACCCTGGGTCGTTTATGTTATGACTCCCCACAAATCCAATGCCTTTGCGAACCCATCCATCTCGTATGTTCTTGCTGGCCGCGCTAGGGGTCTGCATGCTGGGAGGGGGAGGGTGTGCCAGTTGTCGCTTGCCTAAGATCGATCCGACCGGTGAACGGGTGTTGATTTGGCCCAAGGATCAACCACAAGCGAACGCAATTGTAGCTGCCGGCGATTATGGGAGTCTTCCGCCGGGGAATGTTCCTGTGCCACCTGCATTGACAGATCCAGTTTTCCCCGTATCGGCTCCTCCTCCCACCGTAGCCACGACCGAGTCAGCAGCAGCAGTTCCTGCCGCGGGGTCGGCCTCAGTTGCATCTCAGGATCACCTCACCCTCACCCCCGAAAGGATGCTCGCGCCGGTGGGTAGCGAGGTGTTACTTCGCGGTGGGATTTGCACAGCAAAAGGGTATTTCCTGAAAGATCAACGGGTGGATTGGTCCCTGTCGGGGCAAGATGTGGGCCACTTCGTAGCTTTGAGTGGCAGAGGATGGATGAAGCCGGCTTTGATGCCGTGGAACAAGCCGAAGATTCATAGCACTCACTATGCGACCGGTTATACCACCGCAGTGAAAGCTATGTTAACTCGTGGTACCACCGATCCGGTGGACGATGTACAGATTCGTCAGGGGGAAGCTTGGGTGAGCATTACTTCGGCAGTCGAGGGGACCAGCCATGTGACCGCTTTCACTCCGTCGCTCGACTCATGGCAACACCGTAAGGCGAGTGCCACCATCTATTGGGTGGACGTCCAATGGGTATTTCCTCCAGCGGAAGTTATTGGTGGATCGGGGCCCCAGGTACTCACCACTACGGTGACTCGGCAGACCGATGGTCAGCCATTGGAGGGATGGCTGGTTCGCTACGAGGTGGCGGATGGAAGTGGAGCACGGGTAGGACGTCAATCGGGACAGGTCGTTGAAATGGCCACGGGAGCCGATGGCAGTGCAACCGTGGAAGTATCTCCAACCCACTCGGCGAATACTTCTCAGATCAAAATGCAATTGGTCCGGCCTGATGGTTGGAATGGAAGTGATGCACCGCGACTGGTGATCGGTAGTGGTGCGACTATCATACGTTGGAATGGTGATGCCAGTTATCTATCTTCACCCAACGACACGTCTCCAGCCTCCATCGTTCCACCAGCAGGAATAGCTCCTCCGATAAGCCCTTCACCAACCACACCGATTCAGCCTGGAACCTCGACTTTCCCCATCACTCCGCCCGCAGCGCCTTCAAGGGCACCTGCGGCTTCGGTTGGTAAGCCATTGCTGGAACTGGAAATACGCGGAGACCCCACCGCTTTCGTAGGAAAACAGGCTAATTTTCAAGTGTCCATTCGAAATACAGGTAATGCACCGGCCACGGGCATTGTTATGAATGCCCGTTTCGATCCCGGATTAAGCCATTTGGGAGATCGCGATAGAACCCTCGAAATCGAAAATACGGGAGTGGGTGATCTCGCGCCGAACCAATCACGTACCTTAGATCTCATTTTTGACGTCCTGCAGGTGGGCCAATTGTGCCATGACGTGACCGTTACCAGTCAGGAGGGGGCCCAACAAGAGCGACGAGTTTGCGTTACCGCCTCGGAACCACCTCCTGTAAAACAGCCGGGTCTCAAGGTGGTAAAAAATGGCGATCGTCTCAAAAACGTTGGCGAAACGACCCTCTTCACCATAGTACTTACAAACACGGGGCAACTGCCTCTCACCAATGTCCAGGTCATCGACCAATACGATGCGGCATTGCGACCACGTCCTCCCGGCCCCAGTTATCAGCTTCAGCAGGGACGAGTCTATTGGCAACTTGCCAGATTGGAAGTGGGAGAATCGAAGCAGTTTGAAATCGAATGTGATTGCCTTCAAGCCGCGAAACAGGCTTGCAGCCTGGTCAAAGTGACTGCCGAGAGTGAGGGTGCCAGTTCCTTGGTTGCTGTCGATGACCACTGCGTGGAAATTGCCGCCGGCTCACCGGGTAGTAGTCCTGGGGCAGCATCTGGGAATGTCCAAGAAAGCTTGCAGATGGAAATTCTTTCCTTTGCCAACCCAGCACGTGCAGGCACCCAGGCCACCTATCAGATCGTTGTGACCAATAAGGCCAATGTGTCTGACGAACAGGTAACTTTGAAAGTACTATTTCCCTCAGAACTCACACCTGATACTACGACAGTTCAAGCTGCTGTTCCTGTTACGGTTCGTGCTGGTGCGGAGGGCAGTGAATTAAACTTTGAGCCCATGAAAACCATGAGGCCGGGGGAAACGCTCGCATTTATGATTACGGCCACGGTCGTTCGGGCCGGCCAAGTTCGTATTGTAGCGAACCTGGTCAGCCGCAACATGCCACAAGGAATTCAGAAAACGGAAACGGTGGAAATTATTGGTCGTTAGTTTAGCGAGTCAGGTGTCAGGAACATGTCCCGGTTTGTCCTATTGCGCCACCAGTGTCCATCCGATTCTGAAATTCCCAGCCATTGGGATTTCATGCTGGAGAGGGAAGAAGTTCTTTGGACGTGGCAATTGTATGAGTTGCCGCAGTCGTGGCTGAATGCGTTAGGGCAAGTCGTTTCCGATTCCGCAGAGCAGGCAGCCGGAGCCATCTGCGCCATCCGCCTGACGGATCACCGACTCGCTTATCTCGACTACGAAGGCCCTATCAGCCACAATCGAGGCACCGTCACACGTTGCGACGCAGGAACCTATACCATGGTCTGCCATGCCAAGGAAAGTCTAAAAATCCAACTGGCCGGCAACCAGTTAAAAGGCAGAGTCGTATTGGAGCCAGACACTGCCCGCAAAGATCAATGGGTTTTAGAGACGCGAGTTGAGAGGCGCGAGTTATGAGTTAAAAAAAGTAGTTGGACAAGGATGCCTTGCGTAGGAGTAACCCTTTAGACAACTCGCGCCTAATAACTCACGCCTCACTAATACCCTGGCCCACGCAAATCGATGGTTCCTTCCGGCCAGCCTTCGCCATTCGGATAGCGCATGATTACCGGGTCTTGAAAGGGAGACTTGGGATTATTGGGGTTGGTCGAGTCGATAAACGAATTCTCAGCCAAACAGGCTCCCAGTTGCAAGTAAAATGGTTTTACCTGCTCGGTGGTTTGGAATAATGAAAAAGGAAAAGTGCCATCATCCACCAGGGCAAAAACGGCCTGCATGATTCGCTGGCCCAGTCGCTGGCCACGTGTATCTGGATCAGTACAGACGTGGGCCAATGCCAGCAAGGTTAAATCGCCCTGCGAAGTTCCCACTGTGCGAGGCATGACTGCTGCATGCGCCATGATACGCGATCCACTGCGGATAAGCAGAGATCGAGGATCCTGCGATTGCTTTTCGGAGCTGTAGATTTTGCGTTGAAATAACTGGTCGATACGGTAGTCGAGTGGTCGGTTATCTTTGGGCCACACGCGTACCAAAAGTTCCCCAATCGCGCGCGCATCCGATTCACTCAACGAGCTGATCGTTATGGATTCAACCTCATGCAAGAAAACGTTCCTTAGAGTTCGGGTTCGTAGCAGAATGTTTAGGAAATATTCGGGCTAGCGCTTCAAAATTGAATGTTCCCCGGGTGAAGCCTGGTGCTTACGCGTGGGTTCTGGTGTGGGTAGTGTCTCTTGCTGTTTGTCGGTTGTGGGAGCGACCTTTTTTTGGGAATCCCATCGAGCATTCGCTTCCCGCAATGCTGATAAAGTGGCGACACAACTGGGTTGATTGGCGATGATGTGAAAATCGGGATTGTTTGCGACTTGTTCGAATCTTGAATGTGTTTCGAGCAAAGCGTCCATATTGACTTGGAGATCTTCCTGATTGTCTAGTCGAGAAGGAAGATTCTCTGGCAATTGCAGATAGCGTTGCCATCCAGGACCTGTTTGAAATTTGGCCAAACTTTTGTCCAGACGACTCGAAATATCTCGTAACGCACTAAATAACTGGGTGTCGTCAAGCTGTGTAAGCTCGGTTGTGGTAGGAAACTGATCGGTCTCCGAGTTAAATCGGTGCACTTGATTCGGCAATTCCGTTTGTGGCGTTTCAGCCAGATCAGGCGATTCGTTCAACTTGGGAGAGGATGCGATCGTAGGAGAGTCGGCATCCAAGCCTTGGCCCAAGGGTCTTCTATTTTCCGCTCTTGGTTCCAACTTGCCTCTCGATGATATGGCTGTGTTGGGATCTCGCAGTTGCCTCAACTCTAATCGGCGGCTCCAGGCTCGTCTTCGGGGTAGTCGGGTGCTCCGGTTGATTTCACCACCGTTGTTTCCCTGTCTGGGAGCAATATGTATATTCGCGTAGGGCGCATTCACATGGATCCCAAGTCCAGGACGAATACTAACAATCTGTCCTGAAGCGGGTGTTGCCGTAAGTACGAGGGTCGCTACCCAGAATACGGTTGTTGCAATTTGGAGGCGCCGAATAAATCTGAAGGAGGGTGCCATAACAATACTCAAGGGATAGAAATGCGCTATCGAAGTTTTATCTCGTGCGGCCCATTGTAGTCTCTAACGTCCCAGTTAGGCAAAGGGGCAATTTACACGAATCTACAGCGGCATAGAGGCAACTCCCCCTACTTTTCTCAGTACCTTCTAGCCGCTTTTGACGGTCTTAATTTAAACAGCTAAGGCTACTTTCCGTTCCGACTTTATTTGTGTTCATTAGCGACTATTAGCGCTTTTTAATGGCTTTTGTAGGAGACGCCAAAAGTTGTTTATCGGCGGTCTTTTGAGGGCCGACCAATCACGGACTGCTGGGAGTCTAATGCCTTCCAACATTGCAACAGGAGTACACGGTGGCCGTGTCATGGTGTATGCTGGCAAGCTGGTTTGGGTAGTTGATGGATTTGAATGGAGAAAGAATATGCTGATGCGATTGTCACTTCTATTTACTAAGTATCGGGGCACTAAGTATCAATGGGCGAGTTTGCTTACTTTATCCCTCGTCTTTACGGGGGCGATCTTTTTTCCAGTTGATTACAGCAGCGTGCAGGCGGAAGAGGTGATCGGGGCGACCGAGGGTCTGCAACATCTCGACTGGAAGGATGCGCGAGCCGCATTGGGTGAAGAATCGCTGATAAGTGGAAAGATCGTCCATGTAGGTAACGCAGGACGGGTCAATTTTCTCAATTTTGACAGAAAACGGCCTCCTCAATTTACCGGAATTATCTTCAATGAAAGTTTGGAAAATTTTCCGCAGCCACTTAAAAAGATGTACCTGGGAAAAATCATACGTATCCATGGACGCGTGGTAACCTACCAAGACAAACCGCAAATTGTCATCACGGATCCTGAGCAAATTGAAATACTGACGGAGTTACCGAAGACCAGAGCTCCTGTGAATTCAGGCCAGAATGTTCTGGTCGATGGTGAGCTGCGGATTGCAACCTACAATATTTTGAATCTGTTTGATGGTCAGGATGATCCTTATCATGCGGATGAGTCGACTCCCACCAAGCCACGGGCAGAATTGGAACGTCTGGCGGAATCCCTTCGGGCTTTGAACGCTGATGTGGTCGCCCTGCAGGAAGTCGAGAACCGTGGCTACCTGGAACGTTTTGTGCAAGTGTTCCTGCCCGAGATGGGATATCAAGAGGTTGTTCACTTCGATGGCAACGATGGTCGCGGTATCGATGTGTGTCTCCTGTCCCGAGTTCCCATTGGACCAGTCCGATCGCATCGCCATTTGCGGTTTACTGGGCCGGACGGGATGGAAAGGAGTTTTTCCCGCGATTTGCTGGCCGTGACCATCTTGCCACCTGGAGGGGATCCATTTGAAATTTGGGTAGTCCACCTCAAGAGTAATTCCGGTGGGCGCGAACATGCCGAACCGATTCGCCTGGCGGAAGTAGGACAAGCCCGTCAGTTGCTCGACCAGGCGCTGGCTGCCGATCCGGAAGCGAGAATTTTGTTGATGGGAGACTTCAACGACGTCTGGTCAAGCAAAACTATGCGTACCTTGGCAGGAACGGGGCCTACGGCATTCTGGTCGGTCGCTAGCGAACTGGGTGAGAAACAACCCGATACCTATAACAAGGGTAAGTTTCACTCAATGATCGATTTCATTCTCTGTTCACCAGCAATGGTCAAAGCCTATGTGAAGGGCTCCTGCCGTATTATCCCTGGCTCAACAGAAAAAACCGGCTCCGACCACAATCCCGTAACGGCAAAATTTAAAATAGGCGCTTAAAATAGGCGCTGAGCGCTAAACGCGAGTTAAAAAAGTTAGGCGGGGATGCCCTGCGTAGGAGTAATCCTTCAAAAAACTAGCGCCCAGTAATTCGCGCCTATAATGCTTCACACACCAAATCGCCAATTTGACTGGTTGAGTAACCCATTTTGCCCGCGTTTTGGCTTTTCATTTTTGTGCCAGTCACAGACTCAATGGCCTGCAAAACGCGTGTGGCTGCAGTCGGTTGGCCCATTTGATCAAGCAGCATTCCAGCAGCGTTGATGGCAGCAATCGGGTTGATGACGCCTTGGCCCGTATACTTAGGAGCACTGCCGCCCATGGGCTCAAACATGCTGACTCCGCCCGGGTCGGGATTGATGTTGCCACCTGCTGCGACTCCCATGCCACCTTGAATGATACCTGACAGGTCGGTAATGATGTCGCCAAACATGTTGGTGGTGACAATCACGTCGTAGTATTCGGGATTCTTTACAATCCACATGCAGCATGCATCGACATGATTGTAATCGATTTCTACATCCGGATATTCCTCGGCCACCTCATTAAAGGTACGCCACCAGAGATCGTGCCCGATTGTTAGAACGTTGGTCTTGGCGACGAGTGTGAGGCGTTTGCCCTTGGGATTGTTTCGTTTCATGGTGTATTCAAACGCATATCGAATACACCTTTCACACCCATGTCGCGTGTAAATGGCGGTTTGTGTGGCAACTTCTTGAGGTGTGCCTTTGTGCATGAATCCACCTGCACCACAATACATGTCTTCCGTATTTTCTCGTACCACCACAAAGTTGATGTCATCGGTCCCTTTATTTTTCAGTGGAGTTTCTACCCCAGGGAACAGTTTGACTGGTCGCAGGTTGATGTACTGATCCAGACCAAAGCGAAGGTCCAGCAGTAACTTGCGTTCGAGAATACCTGGCGCCACATCAGGATGGCCAACGGCACCAAGGAGGATCGCGTCGAATTGTCGTAACTGATCCAAAGCATCTTCAGGCAGTGCTTCCCCTGTCTGCAGCAGGCGATTGCCACTCCAATCAAACTCGGTGCGTTGGGACTGGAAACCTTCCAGTTTAGCGACTGCGTCCAGTACCTTGAGGGCCTCGGCCGTTACTTCTGGGCCTGTGCCGTCGCCGCCTATGACGGCAATTTTCTTCACGTCGCTCATCGCTTATTTTGATTCCTGCTCATGGGGTGGTTGTAAAGGGATCAATTGTAACCACTACCGCAGAGTAGGCGAAGGGCCATGAAGCCAATAATCCAGGAGATCTGCAAAGTTAGAATAATGCCCAGTCGCCGAAAGAGCAGTATTACGCCGGTAGTCAGAGAGGCCCGTAACCAAGGGGCTCGTAGGCTGAGGTGCTTAGCATCAGAGGGACTGGCAGTCGCTAGTTTTGACTGAATCCGAGTAAGTTTGAGCGTGCCCGGCCAAGAGGGTTTTGCATGAAGAGATTACGACAGGCGGAGCACAAATCGAATCGTTTTTGCTGGTAAATTTCGTCTCCCAGCTTTTCATCCATGGACAGGTCTTCAGGATCTTCGAGTCGGTCCAATATGTCTTGGATTTCCGCCAAGTGTTCACGTTCATCGTCGAGGTCTTCTTCAGCCGTGTCTAGAGAAGCGTAAACTTCCAATCTCACGACGTAGCGCAAGTCACGTTCTGAATTGATTGGTTGCTTGCAACAATCGCAAGTGAAATGAATCATGGCACATCCCTTCGCATGCATGAGGAGTTCGACTTCAAGCACTTTGCCAAACACAAATCGTAAAGCCGATAGCTTTATCGTAACGACAATCTCGAACGCGTGGCAAGAGAAAAATTTTATGCGGCAGATATATTTGGGCTGATTTTAGGATTTTAGGAAGAAAAATGGTGTAGCAAACAGCGTGCCTGAAATTCACACCCGAAATGCCTATACTACAATGCTGGCATTCGTGTCATTAATAACTTAGTATGGGAATGTGTGATTGTAATTCCTGCCAACTCCTATTATCCATGAATGCTTTAAACTCAAGTGTGTTAGTTCTCAACCGACAATACATGGCGGTTCATGTCATTGGCGTGAAGCGTGCATTCGGATTACTTCTCAACCAACTTGCCGAAGTCATACATATTGAAGACGGACAGTATGCGAATTACGACTTTGAATCGTGGCGAATCATCAGTGAAATGAAGGCACAGTTCAAACAGCCCGATGAGGACTGGATTCACAGTGTGAATTTTGAAGTGTGTGTACCAAGAGTGCTTCGTTTGCTTTATTTCAATCGAATTCCTAAACAGCGAGTACGCTTGAATCGACGAAACATCTTTGCCCGAGATGCCAGCCAATGTCAGTATTGCGGCAGGCGGTTTTCGACCAATGAACTGAGTTTGGATCATGTTGTGCCAACTTGCCAAGGGGGGGAGACCAGTTGGACTAATTTGGTTTGTGCCTGTGTCAGATGCAACATTCGGAAAGGAGGACGCACTCCCAAGGAAGCTCAGATGAAGCTGATCCGCAAACCTGTGAGACCAAATCGGAGCCCATTGCTGACGGTCAAATTGGGTAATCCGAAGTACGCCAGTTGGAAAACTTTCCTGGATAGCGCGTACTGGTCGGTCGATCTGAAATAGCGCAGCTACCCGCAGCGTGCTTTACACACACGCTGTTATTTGATTTGACGTCCACTCTGGAGGGCGCAAAAAAAATGCCCCGCTTGCGGGGCATGTCAAATCGCGACTTCTCATTGCGGCTGTCTCAATCGCACAGCGGCTCTTTTTTTTCTGTGATGACCTCACAAGTAAGGGCCATTTCAGCATTGAGTTCGGTGAAGCCTTGCCACTCTTCAGGCACATTGTCTTCGTGGAAAATCGCCTCGACCGGACACTCGGGAACGCATGCTTCACAATCGATGCATTCGTCCGGGTGAATATAAAGGATTTGCTCACCTTCATAGAAACATTCCACTGGGCAGACGACGACGCAATCGGTGTATTTGCATCCGAAACATGGTTCACAGACAACATGGGTCATGGACAGGTACTCCTTTTCAATTGTTTTAGTAGCAGTATGTTTATGAGATATTGGGATTCATAGGCTCGGAGTTAACGGGTGTTTGACTCATCAGGTGAGCCTAACTGTCGAGTTGATGATATTTCATAAGAATGTTATCTCCTCAATTTCATCGTGATTTCGCCAATCCTAGGTCTCAATTTGCATAGTGTCAAGCGGGCCTTTATGGTACAAAATTAGCATATAGTAGGGGCAAGGAGTGGCATGCAAGGACGTGGCCGGGATTCGGAGCAGGCGTGATCAGCGTTAACGCTCCCCAGCACTTCAGACACTAATCTTGCTTGGCTTCGAGTGGCTATTTAGAATTGAGTAGGTGGGGCTAGCCGTATTGCTGGGGGACTAAGCCTGTTGTGCCTTTGAGAATGGCTCGGAGGAAGGGTCTATCGGGTCTGGTACTGCTGGGTTTAGCCCTACTGTGACGGGGCATTGTGGTGGGGCTGGTGTGTTTTTTTGCGACTTCTCTTTGCTATCTCAAAAAATAGGTCGAAAACGTGGCATTATCTGATATCGATTGCAGTCTGTTAGATGCTTGTCTGGAGCAGCAGCCAAGTGCATGGGAAGTATTTGTCGATCGTTTCACGGGTCTCGTATTTCATGTCATCAATCATACGGCTCAAAGTCGATCGATCGTACTTTCCGCAGCTGACCGGGACGACCTGGCAAGTGAGGTCATGTTGGCGATTGTGCAGGATGATTTCGCAGTATTACGCCGTTTTCGAGGTCAAAGCAGTCTAGCAACTTATCTCACGGTGATTGCCCGTCGTGTGGTGGTGCGAAAATTACTGAACAGTCATTCGGCCAGTTCACTTGCCTCAGTCGCCGGACGAAGAATCGGAGCTGAGCAGGACTCTCCGAGGGAAACGATGGCGGAAGGAGCGCAAGCCACCCAGACGGATGTCGAGTCGCGAATTAGCAATCACGAAGAAGTCGAGCGTTTATTAGGGCAACTGGACCAGTCGGATGCTGCTGTGGTGAGAATGTATCACCTAGAGGGCAAATCATACCAAGAAATCAGCCGGGTCACCGGGATGCCTTCCGGAAGCGTCGGTCCAGTATTGAGCCGCGCACGCATAAAGTTGCGAGGAATGCCGCACGTGTAGCCTATTCTGGCCAAGCCAAACTTTTCGCAGCCCATTGTGGTGTGATTTGTCTAAGTGGCATGACGTTTTGGATCGGCCGTGCGAAAAGATTTGTTTGGCAAGTTGGGCGTTCTGGCCAAGCCAAACTTTTCGCAGCCCATTGTGGTGTGATTTGTCTAAGTGGCATGACGTTTTAGATCGGCCGTGCGAAAAGATTTGTTTGGCAAGTTGGGCGTTCTGGCCAAGCCAAGTTTAATGTTCCCATAAGGCACCCTGAAAGGGTGAAATATTTTAGCCCAGGGTTAAGGTCAACGAGCTTCAGCGAGTTTGGCCGCCACCCTGGGTTTCTGACCACCTATGATCGGCCGAGCATTAGGTTTGCTAGCTCGCGGGTCATGACCGAGGCCGAAATAAACCGAGGCGACCTTATTACCTGACCGGGATACCTGCCGCTGGCAGTTGTTGGGGCTGTGATCGTAGAGGCGGCCTTGGATCCGGTTGCTCTAGAGTCAATTGCCTTGGATTCGTTTGATAGACACTTCGGGTCAATAGGGGCGGTGAGGTGGAATTGCTTAATGCGGGGATTGGAGCTACAGCAGCAGCGGGTGTTGCGATAGTGCCAGGAGAGCTCAAATCCATTTGCGGTGAGCCACTGATCACAGGCATTTCCCACATGCCCGGATTCTCGACCAGGCTGTTGAGCTGCACAGTTCCCACATGGATCGACAATGCTAACTGTACCGGCGGTAATCGGATTTCTATCTTTTGTGGGAGTGATAAACCAAAATCGGGATAATAGCGGTGTGAGTTGGCAATAGCGCTGGCCAGTAAGGTTCCGGCTTGGTCGTACAAATGTTGTTGCAGTACCCAAGCTCGTTTGACGTCGATGATCGTACTACGGGTCATCTTTCCGGTAGCGGTGTTGACGACGGATCGAATTTCCACCGTTCCATTACCTCGAGGCCGTGGCCCCTCATGAAAGTCGGTCGAGCGAAATTCAACCATGCCCAGCGCTGACATGAACCAGGCTGGTTCGACCGGCAGTGTCTGCTGGGCGGCACTGCCGACAAACTGGTCGTGTCGGCTAAAGTAGACAGCCGGTGGTTCATTGCTTTTCACCCAAAACCAGAAAAGCTCGTCATTGGTGCCCAAATCCACCTCACGACCCGTAAGTCCTGTGGAGGCGATCATACGGAAACGCTGGGGACGTTGAGCGACTAGATTGCCTCGCAACAAAGGGATCGCCGGCATGCCCGGTACCGAAATGGAGGCGTTGTTGGTGGAATAACTGCGAATGCGAGCTGTGTTTTGGTTGACCGCTCCGAGAATCTGTTCCAAGGTGGCCTCGGCGGGGAGAATTTCAGGAGCGGTGGGGCCCAAAGATGCAAATGGGTTTCGGAGGGAATGAGAGCAGGTAGCGCCGGTGCAACAAAATAACCATAAGACCAGTAGCGCGGCCCCCATCCCGGTCGGTAGGGATGGCGGCTTAGAATTGTTCTGACTACTCTGAAGTGTGTCGCTGGATGGTGCATCCAGTTCTGTTTTTTGTTCTGTTTTGTTTTCCGTTATTTCCTGGCCACTGTGCAGCAACTCGATCAACCGCTGCTGTAGTTGTATGGACCGTTCCGAGTCAGGGGCAGCGACCTGAACATCCAGTTGTTGCTCCCGATGAGGGCAGTACAAGTCCATCCATTCTTTCCCGGAGTCATCAAAATTCGAATCTTGGTAACGCAAAATTCGACGTCGTAGCATGACCAGCGACAGCACATACCGAAATTCCATCTCGGAGGGAATGTCGGCCAGTTGAATCAACAGATTGACTAGTACGTCACGTGGCGCAAGCTGTGGCTTCGAGTTGTGCGCTGTTGGCAGGCGTGATCGCCACCAGCCAAGACAAGCTTCGGGAGGTCCTTTCCAGGAATCCGCCCGGTAATCCATTCGAACGGTTTCTGCGCCTTGAACATGTAGCACGGAGTAGTATATTTCTCCCGGTTCAATGTGTAGCTCGGAGGCTGCACACACTTTGCTACAACGGCGGACATCGTAATCGGATAACATGCGCATTTTTATCCAAGCGCCAAAGGATCAGGGCGGGCGGATCGTAGAAGAGATGGCCCACTGAGGGAAGGCCATAATTGGAGAAGCCCAGTGTCGAGTGTAGGACCCCACTTTGATTAGCCGAGATACAAGCACGAAGCGCAAGCGAGTGGGTTAGTGCGGTTACTATGAACTCACCTGCTGGCGTTTGACCAGGCCCTAGTGGACAGTAAAAAAGCGAGCATCTGTGCCACCCGAACCAACTTGGAATCGTACTTGCTTGGCACAGTGAGGGCAGTTGCCCACGTAGTGAGTTTTAGCACGATTCAGATAGATTCGGCTGTAAACATCACAGCAAGCAAATTGTACTCCTAGAAATGGACGTTGGTCTGGAGATGCCTTTTTGCCCGCGACAGCATTGCCAGCAGTTGCTGGGACTGGGCTGTTCAGATCGAGTTGCGTGCCTTTCATAGGTTTACCGCCTCCAGTCAAGGATTTGTTCTTTGATACGCATGTGCGGAGAAACGCACCCTTTTGGACGCTTCAATCGGATAGGGGGATTTACCAAGCCATATAGAATACGTCGACTATCTCCAACATCCAACCACAATCGGGCATAAGCCGATTGATTTATTGTCTCCTACTGGGATCTAAAAACCCTCGTCTTCAGGCGATCACTTCAGTAGAACTAGGCTACGGAAGCGTACTTCGATACCGGGCAAAGCGGGCATAATAGCCGCGCAGCGGCG
>JBDOMT010000475.1:0-3406 GCA_039831705.1 Pirellulales bacterium
CACGCCCACGGCTAGATACTTTCGCCACTTCGTGGCGATTGCGGTAAGTAAGCCACAACCAGAAAGTCGGGCTTTAGCCGACTGTCGGCGAACCCTCCGCCTTCAGGCGGTGGTCTTCAGTTTCGCCACCGTATTCGTACTGGTCCAGGTTGCCTTCGGCGGCTCGCTCTCGGACAATCTGAATGGCGCAAGTTCCGTGATAGGGAACATTCTCGTTACGCACCAGATAGGATTAATCACTACGCTGTATTTCATAGCAGTTTTGCTATTGTGTAAAGTTCTAACACGAAATACACCGCTCGCGGTGGGGCTATTTACGGTCCTTCTGACACTGAGTGCGCTGGCGAGAATCGACGCCTATTCCTCAGTTTGGTACGAGTGGATTCTGTTGGTACTTTTCCCTATGGGCATCGCGATGCTCTACATTCGATTCAGCCTCTTATCTGTCGTGACAGGACTATTCTGTTATTACCTGCTCGGCATCGCGCCCCATACGACTGACTTTGGTGCATGGTATGCCGTTATTGGCAACTTTGCCAAGGCGACGGTACTGCTCGTGGCGTGCTACGGTTTCTACACCAACACACTCGCCGACCGCTCACCTTCAAGAGAGGTTGTGAGACAATGAGTTGAAACCCTACCATCGAAGAGACTTGAAAATCCCTTCCGGCTTCTCATCCATCAGTTCTCGTCAAGGTAATTTCTCAGATACTCGTGCGGAGTGAGATTCAAAAAAGGACCCATTTGGGAACGAACCGGCCACATGCCTTGGCAGGGTGGAGTCGTAATGCACTGCGATGACGATTGTTGAAATGGGGGTGAGCACTGCATTGGCCACAGATATTAGAAGAAGTAAAATTTGCGGGCTGGCTATTTTCGGAAACAATCTCGGACCATATCACGCCGACTGCCCGTTTGACCACGACCACCAGTTGGACGATCTACAGATTTTGGCCCATAAGAGAAGCCCATAAGAGAATAGGTCTGCAAAATAGGCTCGAGTGGCAAACAGGGCTGTGAGTAAATTCTGATACGAGGGCATCAATAGTCAGCGCCAGTCAAACTATTCAGAACGGAACGCTGCCATTCTTGAAGATGCTGTTTGAGTTTCTTGGTCACTTCAATTTCGATTTCGGAAAGATTCTTCTTTTCAGTCTTATCGGTTCGCAGATCGAAAAGTTCGATCGTCTGTTTGCCTTTTGACAGTCCGTGGATGACAAGCTTGTGTCGACCGTCCAAAATAGCCCGAGGTCCAGTAAAATCATTTTCTATGATCGAACGGTGATGGAAGTTACGGAAGTTCCGGGTGAAACGATCTCCCGACATTTTGACCAACGGGGTGGTTCCCTCTTGGAGCTGGGGTTTGATATAGGGCTTCTGTTGCTGTTCTACAGAATCTTCAGATCTAAACTTCCAGAAACATATCGGGCTGGGGCGTTCCTTTTGTGATCCATTGATTAGGGGCAGCAAACTGATTCCGTCCAGTGGGCGATTTGGGAGTGGCAGGTCGACCAGATCGCAAATTGTGGGAAGTATGTCGCTAGTAACGGCGTTGTACTCCGTTGCGCTAGGTCGGGAGATTCGCTCAGGCCATTCAATAACACCAGGAACCCGTATCCCGCCTTCGTAGACCATCCCCTTATGACCGCGGAATGGTGATGTCACGATACCGTCAGAGGGTGTGCCGTTATCACCGCAATACCAGAGAAGAGTGTTTTGCTTCAATCCTTCTCCATGGAGCCAGTCTCGCATCTCCCCAATGGCACGATCCATGGCTGTTATCTCGGCGTATCGCTCTTGCAGAACCTGGCCTAAAGGCCGTCTGGTAGGTCGCCCTGTTGCAATCGACGTAACTTTTGTGCTTCGATCTGGATAGGCGTTCGGTAAATCCTTATAGAGAGCCAGATCTTCATCTAAGCCGCTATACGGTTCATGAGGTGAGCCAAACCAAACTACGGCAAAAAATGATTGCCCGCTCTCCTTGGTTTTGCTTATAAACTCAATGGCCGCTTCAACGATGATCTGTGAGCTTTCTCCGGCAAACTTTTGTGGAGGCCCACCATTATGAGAGAACGTAGGGTTCAATTCGAAAAAATTGTCGTGCGAAAGCCATTGATCAAACCCCATGGCCCCAGGATTGGTTGGTGACTCCGCTTTCACAGGTCCTAGATGCCATTTCCCAAAGTGTCCGCAGGTATAGCCTGCTTTCTTGAGAATTTGAGCGATGCTGATCTCTTCAGGCCGAATGGAGCAGTTGGGAGAGAAAGTTCCGTAACGGTTTGGATGACGTCCGGTAATTACACTGCCACGTGTGGGCGAACAGGTCGGGTGTGCAGAATAGAAATTATCCAAGCGGAGGCCCGTGGCAGCCATCTCATCGAGCACTGGCGTTTTTAGGTAGGGGTGCCCATTGTACCCCGTTTCATCCCAACCGTGGTCGTCTCCCATACAAAGGATTATATTTGGCATCTCAGCGCTGAATGTCGAGGCATAAAGAGTAAGATTTGCGATAGCCAGTACTGCAGCTATCGATACGAATCTTCGGCAGGTAGCTAAGCAATTCATAGGAAGGCAGGCCTCTTGGAAGGAACATGAACACAATGTTTATATGAACTGATAGGAGTCCGTATCCCATTAATACGGAGTTAACTTTATAACCTGACAGGGTCTTGTCGAACAATTGCCTTAAATGGCTTTATTTTGACAGGATAAACAGGATGTACAGGATCATTCAGCCCGATGCGCTCCCCCCCCTTAAATTGATCCAGCTGAAGTGAGAGAATTCCCATGGGCATAAGCCCAGAAAGGATTTTTTCGATGAAGCAAAAAAGATATACCGTAGATCAGATTATCCGTAAGTTACGTGAAGCAGATGTGGATCTTGGCAAGAACAAGAAAGTGCCTGAGATTTGCAAAAAGCTAGGCGTTTCAGTTCAGACCTACTATCGCTGGCGACAAAAATATGGCGGTATGGCACCCGAGATGGCAAAGGAACTCAAGGCAATCCAGAAAGAAAACGCTCGACTGAAGAAGCTGGTGGCTGAGCAGGCGCTGGACATGGAGATTCTCAAGGAGGCCGCCAAGGGAAACTGGTAAGCCCTGAGCGGCGCAGGCGAACCACCACCGAGGTGCGTCGTCGCTTGGGGCCAGACCGAATTTCTGAGCGGCGCACGTGCCGTGTGTTAGGACAACCGCGTGCAACGCAACGATACAAATCGTTACGTCCCAAGCAGGACCGCGAGTTATTGGCGGAGATGAGACGACTTACTCGACAGCGGCCACGTTTTGGCTGCGAGCGGATATTCAAGCTGCTTGTATCGCGTGGCTGGAAAATCAACGAGAAACGGGTCCATCGTCTTTGGAAACAGGAATCCATGCAAGTACCGGTAAAACAGCATCGAAAGCG
>JBDOMT010000255.1:0-15270 GCA_039831705.1 Pirellulales bacterium
GCCCAACCGTTGGCACGGTTTGGAAGTCGATTGATTGGAGGCACTGCATCTGAAGTATTGGCTAGTCGCGACGTAGAATTTGTGGTGATCGATCCTGACGCATCGGTCTCTTCGTTGGATGATCATGGGGGCTCTTACTTGTCGATCGATCCTGCCAACCCGAAGTGGTGGGAACGCCTGCCGACCTGGGCTCGTTGGGCGCACCTCCCTGGAATCACTCCCGCGACCCTTGGCAATGTACGTCCCATGATCCGCCCACATCCGGCTGGTGAGTTGATGGAGTTGCCGCCGGGACAGCCTGGAGAAGAACCTGCCTGGCAGGCTTACACGCTTCCGATTGGGCAGCCGGATGACCCCTACTTGATCGAAGTGGACTATCCGGCTGAGTTGTCTCAGAATTTATTGATCCAGGTGATTGAGCCGGATGCGGTCGGTCGTGTTCTCACGGTGGGACGTAGTGGAGGCTTTCAACGTCAGGCAGCGCGGAGTTATTTGTTGGATGGAGCAAAACGTAATGAGTCGACAGAATTATCCAAGCAACGCATCCTCTTTTGGCCGCGCACCCAATCGCCCATATTGCTGATAGCCAACGGGCATTCGAAGTTGCCAGCTCAGTACGGCCAAATCAGGCTGTTGAGGCAGAGTGCCAGCAAACAGTCGAATTCCAATACGTCACCCGACCATGTGCGCGAGGATGTCCCCAGTCGTGAGGAACGTTTAGTCGCTGCGTACCTGGCTCGGCCCACATTCGCCGAGAATTTCGGAGCCGCCCAAATGCTGGATCCAGGAGGCGGTTTGAGTGTGGAGAGTTGGTCGACGTTTCTGCAAGGTGGACGCCGTCTAACGCAATATTTGCGCTACTGTGGTCACAATGGAATACTCCTTTCCGTTGCTGCAGACAGTGGCGCCCTCTATCCCAGTCAACGATTGGCTCCCTCACCGCGATACGACCAAGGAGTGTTGGCGGCCAGTGCCTCGGATCCAATTCGCAAGGATGTGCTGGAGCTGTTGTTGCGTATTGCCGATCGGGAGGGAGTGAGGATTTTACCGACCCTGCAATTGGCCAGCCCATTGCCTCAGTTGGAACGAAAGTTAAAGGATATCCGACAGACTGGGTTGGAGTGGGTGGGATACGATGGCCTATCTTGGTTGGAGACCGACTCCCTGAGGTCAAGGGGTCAGAGGCAAGGTCTCCACACACAAGGGATTCATGCACAGGGGACGGGGGCCCATGGAGGGGTTCCCTATTACAATTTGTTAAACCGTGAAGTGCAGGCTGAGGTGGAGGCGATTGTGTTGGAGTTGGCAGACCGCTATCAGCAGCATGAATCCTTTGCAGGGGTTGCGATTCAGCTTTCTGGTAACGGCTATGCTCTGTTGCCTGGTTTGGCCTGGGGCTTTGATGACCACACGGTTGGCACTTTTTCCGAAGAAACGGGCATCCACGTGGAAGGGATCGGAGAAGGGCGTTTCCAGCATCGAGCCAAACAATTATTGGGCTCTCACCGAGAAGCATGGCAACGTTGGCGGGCTCAACGTTTAACTTCCCTTTATCAACGTTTGGGTAAGCAGCTTCGAAATCAACGAAAAGATCTCCAGCTAATACTGACGACGGAAGAGCTGTTCGCGAACAAGCAAGCCCAACGGCAGGTACGGTTGTCGCTCGCCGGGGATACGACTCTCAATCGGATCTTGCTGGATCAAGGGATCGACTTGGAGCAACTGGGGAAACTGGATGGCGTAACCCTTCTGTGCCCCCAGAGGTTGACGAATGGGGCAGCTTTGGAGAATCAGGCTCTCGATTTACACATCAATCATGCAGGTGTGATGGAGCAACTGCTGGAATCGCGAGGCTCGACTGCCGGTCTTTTTTATCATCCCACCAAACGCCAGCGTTTGCACTCGTTTGATTCACAAAGTCCGTTCGGAGATGGCCAAACACGACTGTCCATCGACTACATCAGCCCCGCTGCTGGGGCGGAAGCACGGCGACCCTTGGTGACCATGTTGGCTCGGAATGATCTGCAGGCAATTTTTGCCGGAGGTGAGTTGCTCTCGTTAGGTGGTCAGGAATCGACCGCCGCACTCTATCGGACTTTCCGCCAATTGCCCTCTGCTGCTGCGGAGTTAAGTAATAAAATGGCGATTAAAATTAAGACAATAGCGAAGCAGCCGATGATCATGCGGGTCTACCGAACGGCGGAGGCAACGACCGTTTGTTTGATCAACGAATCGCCATGGTCGATTCAAACGGAGCTCTTCCTGGGTTGTCAGAAAAGTACCAAGTGGATGAAATTGGGGAGCTCACCATCAAACAGTTTAATACCTTTTGAGCCAACCGATGAAACGTTGGAAGGCGGTGAGAGTGGAGTCGGCGCGGACTCAAAGGACGGTACGAGGGGCGTTATGGAAGCAGGTAGCCAACAGTGGCCCATCTCGATGCGCCCTTACGATCTGGTGGCCTGGCGATTTGAGACATCTGCTTTGCAGGTGGAAATGTCCCAAGTCGAAGTCGAAGAGGCTGTCCGTCAGGAGCTAGAACGACGTATCGAAGCCATTGAAGTGCGAGCACGGAATCTTGACATCCAACGCTCCTACGACCAGTTGCTCAATCCGGGTTTTGAGCAGGCAACTGATGTTGATGCTCTGATTGGATGGCAACCACGGATTGGTGCTGCCGGTAAGGTCGAATTGGATACAGACACAAAAAATATGGGCAGCCAATCTTTGCACCTGCTTAGCCTGGATGCGGTTGGGGTTGCCGCTCAAAGTAATCTGTTTCCGATGCCTCCCACGGGGCAATTGGTTCTGCAAGTGTATGTGCATGCGGAGCAACTGAAAGCACAGACACGATTCTACATTGCCTTGGAAGATGAGCAGGATGGTCGAACTTACCGCCAGTACACCACGCTCGACAAGGATGCTTTGAAGCAGGCTGAGGAAGGGTGGGCTTGGTTTGAGTTTGGGGTGAACGATGTGCCACTCGGAACCCAAGGGAAAATGCGAATTCAATTCTACCTGGCTGGGCCGGGTGAACTTTGGGTGGATGACGTGCACTTGAGCGATTTGCAATTTGCCGAAAGTCAGCGTGTGGACATGGTAAAGCAACTTTCAGCCGCAAAGAGGGCATTCAAAGGTGGCCAATGGATCGACTGCTTGCGTCTGGTGGACGACTACTGGCCCCAATTCTTAATTGCCCATGTGCCTCCGGCAATTTCCATGGATCTAAAACAGGCCCAAAGGTCCAAGCCACCGGTCCGGGAAGTCCCACCACAGCAGGGCCTGGGCCAAAAGATTCGGGGCTTCATCCCCAAACGCTGGTGGTAGTGGTCTGGCTCAATTTACGACCATAAGAGCAGTTTAGCCTGTCGACGTGCAAGCTGAAAATTGTGCCTGAGCCCTTCAGCACGCCCAGTCGAATGGGGGCGAGGTCGCATTCGACTTTGGAATTGAAAAACGAGTACGAAGCGCCAGCGAGTAAGTCGACACGGATACCACAGACCCACTCGCTGGCGCTTCGTGCTTGTATCATGAGGTTTTTTTCTTTTCAACGCAGCAGATACCGTGCTATTCGGAGCCTCGTAACGAACATTATGAGAGATGTGGGTTAGCACATGCCGTCACTCCGCGACTCCGGGTGGGTATGAAACGCTTCCTTGGGTTAAAACCCAAGGCTATCA
The DNA here is from genome assembly GCA_039831705.1 of Pirellulales bacterium. Classification (GTDB taxonomy): domain Bacteria; phylum Planctomycetota; class Planctomycetia; order Pirellulales; family Lacipirellulaceae; genus JAJRWS01. The sequence goes on from JBDOMT010000255.1 coordinate 3,681, forward strand.
AATGCCGTCGCTCCGCGACTCTGATTTGGATGGGTTACCTTTACATGGTATTTTCAATCGCGATGCGCTGACATACGATGACACATAATTTCAACCGCAGAGCGGTGACATGCGATAGCCTGGGACTTCAGTCCCAGGTGTTCCGGCACAAACCGTTTGAGTCGCGGAGCGACGGCATGTGAAAGAGGTGCAAGTATGAGAACGGACGATAACGCGAACGTCACCTCACCCTACCCCACTCGCTAACGGGTTGGGCTGCTCCACGGTTGGGTGGACTCCGGGGCCATCTTGCGTGTACCACTTAGCGAGTACTTGCTGCCACGACCCTGGCTGGCTGACGGTGCAGAAGTCGGCACGCACCTCGGTATGGCTCGGGTGGAGCTGGGAATATTTGATGCCAAATTTTCGCATGCCTGGCAGGCAACGCTGGGCACCGTAGAGCTGTTCGGCCAATTGAAAATGCGCACCGATGACTTCGCGCTGCTCATGCAGGCTTGGCGGTTCGGGGAGAGGCAGGCCGGCAGCCAATGCTTCGACCTGCTGAAAAATCCAAGGGTTACCTATGGCACCGCGTGCCACGCTCACTCCATCGACTCCCGTATATTGGAGCATGTCGAGACAGGCTTGGGCATCGAATAGATCACCACTCCCCAGCACCACAGATTCGGCAGCTTGTTGTTTCAGTTGGCGCAAAAATTCCCACTGGGATGGCCCGTCATAACGTTGCTGGACGGTCCGCCCATGGACGGTGATGGCCGCTGCCCCCAGTTGATAAGCGCCAGTAAAAATTTCCTGAAATTGTTCGCGGCTGGTGGCGGAGTCGTCGATGCCGCGGCGCATTTTAACGGTGACCGGGATCGAGTCGGGAACCGCTTCCCGTACTCGAGCCACAATTTCCAATGCCACTTTCGGCTGGCTGAGATGGTAACCGCCACGACAGCGGCCGAGGACTTTTTTCACCGGACAACCGAAATTAATGTCGATGATATCAAATCCCCGCTCCACTAGTTTCAGAGCTGCGGGGCCAAATCGCTTCGGTTCAGCCCCCATCAGCTGACCACCGACCGGGTGTTCTTCTTCGGCCACATGCATCAGGTGATGAGTCTTGCGACGCTGTTTCACCTGCATCACAAAGTAATCGAGCATCACTTCGCACAAAGTGTACGGAGCACCTAACCGCCTGGCAATCACGCGCATGGGCGGGTCGCTGTAACCACTGAGGGCAGCCTGCACGACCGGCAGCTCAAAGCAGTAGTCACCAATTTGTAGTGGTTCCAGAGGATGCATCCAAAGTGGTTTCTATGGGTGGGGTTTAATATCACACCAACTCTGGCAGCTCATAACCTTTGCGACGAGGTCGTGACAAGTAGGTATTGGCCTCTTCATCTCCGGGAAACGTTTCGGTGTTTGGATCCCACTTCAGTTTGCGGCCAATTTCACGGGCGATGTTGGCCAGGTGGCAAACCGAGATTGAGCGGTGGCCAATTTCAACATCAGCGTTTGGTTTTTCGCGAGTTTTGATGCAATCGAGCCAGTTCTGCATGTGGGGTCGGGCAATCCAGCCTGCACCTTCCCATACCTGGGCGGCAGTCGGATCAGGTGCATCTTTCACAAAGTCTTTGGGATTGGTGTTAAACTTATTGCGGTTGATTTCAATCTTGCAATCGGTGCCCACGAAAATACCGCCTCCATAGGGTCCCTTCTCGAGTTCGTAGTGAACCTCGATTCCGTTATGGTACTTCATACGCAATTTGCCGTTAGGCCCTGGCGAGGTGGGCCAAATTTCGACCGGTCCTGTTTGGCTCATGCCCAGCGCCCATTGAATTTGATCCACCCCATGGGCGCCCCAGTTGGTCATTTCACCGCCCGAATAACTTCGCCACTGCATCCAACCAAATTGCAAATGAGGACTGAAAGGACGCGCTTCGGTTTGAGCCTGCCAGGCATCCCAATTGTCCCCCTCGGGCACTGGCGCTTGCGGCAGTCCTTGGTAACGTTTGGGCCCCGTGTAGCAGACAGCTTTCACTACCTTGAGCTTGCCAATACCGCCATTGCGAACCAACTCGCAGGCGAATCGGTTCATTTCCATGGTGCGCTGCTGGCTGCCCACTTGGAAAACTCGCTCATACTTTCTTGCCGCTTGGACCAATACGCGGCCCTCAGAAATCGTGAGTGTGAGTGGCTTTTCGGCGTAGATGTCTTTGCCCGCCTGACAGGCATGGATGCACGGCAACACGCGCCCATGGTCGGGCGTTGCTACCACCACCGCGTCGACGTCAGGCCGTTCAAGTAAATCACGGTAGTCCGCGTAAATTGGCCAGGCGGCTTTCTTGAGTTGATTCGCTTCCTCAGCCCGATGGCGATAGACATCGCAGATTGCCACGATTTGGGCCTGTTCAGGCAGATGGTCCATCAGTTGGCGCGCCCGTCCACCGGTGCCAATAAAACCAACCCCCACTCGATCGTTGGCTCCGGGCCGGCCGGGAGCAGCCAGTGCCGTGGAAGGTGCAAAATAAGGAGCTCCGATTCCGGCCGCTGCCAAGGCGGAACCTTGCTTGAGGAAACTACGACGGTTGGTATGAATTGGCCTTGGAGTCATGGTAGGGTACTTTCTAGAGAATAGAAACGCATGCCGTTGCGAAAAAAGAGTTTTTCCATCTGCTCCGAATCGAGTTGATCATCCAGTACTACCCGGAGTGCGTTGCAGACTTCCGCATAACTGCCGGCTAGTAGGCAGACGGGCCAATCGCTGCCAAACATCACACGATCCGCGCCGAAAGAATCGTAAACATGTTCGATGTACGGCCGCAAGTCGTCAGGCGACCAAGAGATCGGGTCAGCTTCGGTGATCATGCCCGAGAGCTTGCAGTAGATGTTTTGAAAGCTGGCCACCTCGGTCATCAGCGACTTCCACGGCTCCAATTCTTTGGCTGCGATTGGAGGTTTCGAGAGGTGGTCGACCAGTGCATGCAATCTTGGGGTACGGTGAAGTGCTTCGACCACGTGGGGCAGATGCCTGGGATAGGTGAGAAATTCAAAAGGGAACTGTTTCTCTGCGAGGTGGGCAAGATTGGCAAGTACGCGCGGTTGCAGGATCCAGGCATCGTCCTGGGTATCATGTAGCATTGGCCGCACGCCCAGAAAGTACGGATTCGCGCAGTATTTCGACAGTTGGTCGGGAAAATCTTCACGCTCCATGTCTAACCAACCAACTACTCCGGCCACAAAATCGGTGGACGCGGCTAAGCTGAGTAAAAAGTCAGTTTCCGCAACGGTTTGAGCCGCTTGGACAAGTACCGTCCGCCACACGCCCGCTTTACGCAAATTCGGCCATAACATATCGGGCAAATAGTCTTGGTAGAGGATTGAAAGACTGGGGGTCATCCAATGATAATCCCCACGATCCACCCGCCAAAAGTGTTGATGAGTATCCAGAATCATTTATTTAGTGGTTCCTGGGGTTGCTCCATGGAGTATCTAGGAATTTTCGACACTCCACTATAATTGTATCACGGTCTCCTGTGCCTTGTATAGTAGAGTCTCGTTTGGTGATAGGAATCTCATCGGTCTGCTTTATCTTGGAAATGGACCGGAGCTTTTGCCTGGTGGGGACTTCGTGTTTAATAGTGTCGCTGCTTTTCCTAATGGGCATGGTGTGTTTATTGAATCGGACTAAAGGTACTTGTCGATGAAAATTCATAAAATCGTGCTGTCGTTGATCTGCCCGTTTTACGCGTTTGTTGTTTCTGGCGGTGCTGTTGCTTCGAAGGAAAAGGAACGCAACTACACCAAGTGGGAGCCTGAAATTCAGGCATTCGAGCAGCGTGATACCGATTCGCCTCCGCCGACAGAAGGTGTATTGTTTGTCGGAAGTTCAAGTATTCGATTTTGGAATTTGGCCAAGTATTTTCCAAAGCATTCGTTGATTAACTGTGGCTTTGGTGGGTCGCAAATTATCGATTCGATCCACTTCGCCGATCGTATCATTCTCAATCACCGCCCGCGTACGGTTATTGTCTATGCGGGCGACAACGATATCGCCGCTGGTAAAACGCCTGAAGTGGTTGCAGCTGATTTTCGCCTGCTGGTGGAAAAAATTCACAGTCAGCTTCCGCAGACAAAAATTGCGTTCATCGCCATCAAGCCAAGCATTAGCCGTTGGAAATTGGCAGATTCGATGAAGGCGGCCAATACACTTATCAGTACCTATTGTGATTTGAATGAGCGTTTAAGCTATGTGGACATCTGGCAACCGATGCTCGGAGAAGATGGGCGCCCACGACGAGAGCTTTTTATCAAAGATGGCTTGCATTTGAACCACACTGGCTACCAACTGTGGACAAAACGTGTTCTGCCTCACGTGCAGTAAAGGTGTACTCACACTTAACCCACGTGCACATCAAAGTGGCTGATCAGGCATAGTGGGTGAACTTAACATGTTTTCTCTGCGCCCTTTGCGATATCTGCGAGAGGTTTTTTATCTCGCGGTGAGCGTAGAGTTGGCAGAGGTTGAAATCACGCATTGTATTGGGGCTAGCACTAATTTTCGTAGCTGGAACAAGCTCCGTGTATTTCCGGCAATGCGCGGGCACTTACGGTTCCTTCGCTTTCAGCGCGTCCACAATTTCCTGCCGCACTTCCGGGTCGGTTTCCTGAGTGAGATGTTGTCGAAGTAATTGTTGGGCTGCTTCGTTTGCCAGTTGTCCTAAGGCCCAAGCCGAGGCGCCGCGTACCACCGGTTCTTGGTCCGTCAAGCCGAGTGCCAAGGCTGGTTGGGCCAATTCATATCGTTGGTTGCCCAGGAGGATAGCCGCATTGCGGAGCAGTCCGCGGCGATGGGCACGCCATAGGGGGGTTTGACGATAGCGCTGGCGAAAGGCTGGTTCGTCGAGTTCGAAAAGTGAAATCAAGTCGGCCGGATTGGCGTCCGTGCGGGGCGCAAACGATATCTGGGGAGATTGGGGAGCAAACCGGTTCCAGGGGCAAACTTCCTGGCACACATCGCAGCCAAACAGCCACTGATCCATTTGCGGACGCAACTCTTCCGCGATGGCATCGTGATGCTCAATCGTCAGGTAGCTGATGCAACGTGTGGCGTCCAGTACGTAGGGTTGGACAAAGGCCCCGGTAGGACATGCATCGAGGCAAGCGCTGCAGGTGCCACAGTGATCGCCGGTTTGAGTCTTATCGTAGGCGAGCGTTTGATCGGTGAGCAAAGCGGCTAAGAAGAAATAGCTCCCGGCCTTTGGATTGAGCAGCAGCGTGTTTTTTCCGACCCAGCCCAGGCCTGCCAGCTGGGCAAACTCTCGCTCTAGCAATGGGGCCGTATCGACCACCCCTCGGGTTTTCGCGGCGGGTAGTAATTCACGAAACCAATCTGCAAGTTGGTGCAAGCGCTGGCGAATGAGGTCGTGATAGTCTTGTTCGCCCCAAGCGTAGCGGGAAATACGCCCCTGGCCCGGTTGGGGCGTTCCTGGTTTGACAGTATGGTAGTGCATTCCCAGCATGAGGATGCTCCGTGACCCTGCAAGCAGATTGGATGGATGTTGGTAGGCTTCTCGGCGATTGGCCAGATAATTCATCTGACCCGCATAACCGGATTCCAACCACTGGTCGAGATGATGGACGCCTGTGGGGGATACGGCCGGACAAACGCCTGTCAGTTGGAAACCAAGTTCCTGGGCACGAATTTTCAACTGCTGGGAAATCTCTTCAGGTGGTGGCATGGGGCAATCTATTTGCACTTGGAACCGTGGGCAATTATTCTGGATGATAGCCCGAATGGATGTCTTCATGCCAGTCGGCTCCAACCCACAGCTCATCCGATAGCAGGTAGAGGAACACTCCCATGAACACACGAAGATTCATTATACTATTGGTCGGTATTGCCAGCAGTTGTCTGTTGACCGATGCTGCCAGTGCCCAGTGCGATGGCGGTTACGGTGGTGGTTACTACGGTTGGGGTATTGGCAGGCTCTATCAGACACTTGATCGGCCTCTGGATCGGCGGGTACCCTATTTTGCCGCCCATCCCCCTGTCTATTACAGCTACCCAGTCGCCCGGCCTTATGGCTACTCGCCATTTGCCTACATGCCACACGTGCAGACGCCAGAAATCGTCGGGACGCCTATGGAGCCGCAAGAAATTATGAATCCCTATGTTCCGGCAACAGGTCAAGATGGCAGTGCGGATGAACAGAGCGAGCCATCCGCCGACACTACCACCCAGCTTCAGCGGCGACCGCAACCACTTTTAATCACCAACCCGTATGTAACTCAGGTCGCTGAGCAGCTGCGACAGACGCCACGACAGGTCGCATATCAGGCCCATTAATTCGGGCTCGCAGCAGAATGTTGATGAAATATTCGGGCTAGACAAAAGTTGCCGTTTTGCTACCATCCCCCCCACACATCGTCCAAGGGGGAATGGAAAGGATGCGGTTCGTGCTCTGTCTGCAGATCTTGGGGGCAATTAAAGTCCAAGTACGCATGGGTGCTCTGGTAGCATGTATGATGATTGGATGTCATAGCCAAACCGGCTCCTTCACCAATCCGTTTACACCCCCTGATCGGGTACCTCCTCCAGCAACCCAACCGCTAACGCCAGGTACGGCTCAGCCCTATTATCCTGGTGGGCCAATTCAGCCAACCGCCCCGGTGATGGGGCAACCGACGGTGCCACCGGGGACCTTCGCTGCACCACCAGTCAATGGGGGCTCGGTTTATGGGAATCCATCCATGGGGCAGCCAGGTATGCCGGTAAATCCCTCGGTTCCCGCGAGTGGCTGGAATAGCAATTCCGCGCCGATTCAAGGTTCCGGAACCCGTAGTCCTGCCTACGGTGGGCAGCCAACCGGTGCTTACACTCCTATTCCTCTCTCATCTGGTAACTCAGCCGTGAGTCAAACCGTGGTGCAGGCTGGCTTCCAGCCACCGCAGACTCCAGTGCAGACAATCTTGCCCGTTCAGAATATTGCCTTGCCCGTACAGAATATTGCGCCAGTGCAGACTACTGCGCTAATGCAGACAGTGCCGCAGCGTCCCACCTTTCGTGAGATTGCAGCATCCGAATTGCCAACGGCTCCCCAGTCTGTGATATCTCAGCCAGCGGCTCCCATTTGGATAGCCGACCAATTTCGGTCCCAAGGCAGCGTGAGTGTGGCAACCGGGGCAACCTTTGAAACTCAGCCCATCACACGCTAGTTGAAGTCTACCAAAGGCCATAGGAATTGGTTAAGCTGCTCCCCAGCATAGCCTGAATATTTCATAAACATTCTGCTGCGAGTCCGAATAGCACTACGTCTGCTGCGTTAACTGGGTTTACTAGACTACGGGGTAATTTGGGTGTGCTCAGGTATAGACAATACGTCCCGCATCCAAATCACCGTTTGCCTTGCAGACACAGCACTCTTCGGCCTCTCGTAGACCAAAACAAGTTTCGGTGCCCAAGTTGATGAAATATCCAGGTTGAGACCATTCCGCAAACCAGGTCGATTGAGGAGTAGAGCAACGTGTCGGGAATCCCCAGCGGATTAAGCCTCCATGTCCGTCGGGTGACAGGCGATCGCGTCTCCCGTTGGGCTGCCTATCTGCCGCGTATTGTGGCTCACGAGCAGCAACTTCAGGATCTGGCAGACCATCAGTTGCGCAAGGAAAGCTTGGGCCTGCGCTATCGGGCGCGCAGTGGAGAATCCCTCGATCACTTACTGCCGGAGGCATTTGCCTTGGTGAGGGAAGCGGGGCGACGCACTCTGGGGATGCGGCATTTCGAAGTGCAATTGATTGGTGGCGCGGCGATGCATTTTCGTTCGATCATCGAAATGCAGACCGGAGAAGGAAAGACGCTCACCGCGACCTTGCCGCTTTATTTGGCGGCCCTCAGTGGCAAGGGGGCCTGCCTGGCAACGGTCAACGATTACCTGGCCCGCCGCGATGCCGAGTGGATGGAGCCTCTCTACAAGGCGTTGGGAATGAGTGTGGGTATCATTCAGGGGCAGATGCCCCAACCCAAGCGTCGCCAAGAGTATGCCTGTGATATTACCTATGGAACGGCCAATGAAATGGGCTTTGACTTTCTAAGAGACCGTCTGTTGTCACGGAGCCAGGGAGAAGGAAATCGCGATCTGTTTGGACGCATGCTGGGCGTAGCAGGCGATGAGTCGGGCGACCAGCCGGTGCAACGCGATTTACATTTCATGCTGGTGGATGAAGCAGATAGCATCCTGATAGACGAAGCACGCACGCCGCTGATTATCAGTGCGCTTCCTGGAGAAGACGAGCAGATTGCCGCCGAAGCGTACAGCTGGGCTGCCGAAGAACAGAGGGAATTCGAGGAAGACGAGCATTATGATTACGATCATGATGACCGTACGGTGGAACTGTCTTTGGAGGGGCGCCAACTGGTGCGCCGGTTGACGAAGCCAGCGGCTATGGACCGCCTTCCCCTCTCGACGATTTACGAATATGTGCAGCGAGCGGTTAAGGTGCGGCGTGAGATGTATCTGGATCGGCATTACGTGGTTCGCGATGGCGAGATCGTTATTGTTGATGAATTTACCGGACGACTGGCGGAAGGTCGGAAGTGGCGTGCCGGAATACATCAGGCAATCGAAGCGCAGGAAGGGGTGGAAATTACTTTTGCCACTTCCCAGGCAGCGCGCATTACGATTCAAGATTTATTTTTGCGATTCGAGCGGCTGGCGGGTATGACTGGCACTGCTTCGAGCAGTCGTCGCGAGCTGAGTAAAATTTACCGTGTCCATGTGATCGAGATTCCCACCAACCGGCCTCCCATCCGGCGACAACTGCCTGCGCTCGTCTTTGGGACTGCCGATGCAAAGTGGGATGCGGTGGTCCAGGATGTGGTTGAGCAGCACCAACTGGGCAGACCGGTGCTGGTAGGTACACGCTCGATTGATAAGAGCGAGCATCTTGCCCAGCTCCTCAAGACTCGTGGCCTGGAGACAACCATCCTCAATGCACGGCATGTTGAGCAGGAGTCGGAGATTGTCGCCCGTGCGGGAGAGTCGGGAAATATTACTGTTTCCACCAACATGGCCGGTCGTGGTACCGACATCAAATTGGGCGAAGGGGTAGCAGAACTTGGCGGCTTGCATGTGATTTGTACCGAGTTGCATGAAGCTCAGCGGGTGGATCGTCAACTGATTGGCCGTTGTGGACGCCAGGGTGATCCGGGTACCTTCCGTCAATTTCTGGCTTTGGACGACGAAATTCTCTTGCTTGGATTGGGTCCCAAGCGTGCCCGTCGATTACAAGCGACAGGCGCGCAGACCTCGAGACCTCTGAAAGGTTACGAATCGCTGTTTCGCAAGGCCCAACGGCGGGTTGAGCAGCGACATTTTCGTGACCGTAAAATTCTTCTCTACCACGAAAAAGAACGGCAAAAAGTTCAACGCCAGATGGGTCAAGACCCCTATCTCGATACGCCTGGGTAGTTGGGTGGGAGAGTAGTGAATAAAACTACTTATGATAGCTGCTAGAAGTTGAGAGGAACCTTTTTTTCAGGCCCGGAGGGCCGACACATCAGTCGGTATCTATCCATTATTGCTACAAACACATGCTCCCTCATTAACGTTGAAAGTCTTCTCGTAGCAGTGGTCAATATAAGTAGGCGTCAAAGGGCATGGTCTTCAACAGCAGAATCGGCACGTGCTCGACTACGGAATTTTGCAGGTGTTATGTTAGCTTCCTTCTGCATTACTGTAGTAAAGTATTGTACCGAATTAATGCCAACACGCTGGGATACGGCGGTGAGTGGAAGATCTGTTTCTGCCAATAGTATTTTTGCTTGCTTTATCTGGATACGACGGATTTCAGCATGGATCGATCTGCCAAGTATCTTCTTGAAACGATTTTCAAGCGTTGACCGGGACAAGGGTATAGCCATCAATACATCTTGAACGTAAATCGGATCGCAAGCATGCTTGCGTATAAAGCGTACCGCATTGGCGATATCTGTGTCTGCAATCGTCGTCATGTCCGTAGACTGTCGAGCGACAACGTAGCGTGCATTGATCGAAATAAATTGATCCTTAACACACCTTTCTGACATCATTTGGTCAAGAGTCTTCGCACCCATGTAACCAATTTGATGGGTATTCAGCTCAACACTGGTCAAGGGAGGACTGCACAGGTTGCAAAGGATAGGATCGTTGTCGACACCGATAACTGCAAAGTCCTCAGGGATTCGCGCCCCAATCAATCGGCATGCTTCCTGCACTTGATATCCACGTCTGTCAGAAGAAGACATCAGACCCACCGGTAGCGAAAGCCCACGAAGCCACTCTATCAGGCGTTTCTGCATTTGCTTCAAGGATCCCAAACGTATGTTGTGCTGGGCGATAAGTACTTCACATGGGCATCCTGCCTCGTTTGCGCAATGCCGTAAAGTTTCACACCGCTCTTGCGACCAGGTGTCGAGATGATGGTCCGGTTCTCCATAGTAGGCAAAATTGCGTAGTCCAAGGTCATGTAAATGCTCAAAAGCCAACTGGGTAACGTGCTGATGATTCGTGCCCACATAGGCGTAAGGGATATTCTGTTCGACCGGTACGTAACCGCCGCCCAAGCCCACCACAGGCAAATTCATATTAACTATCGATTGGAGTATTCTTTGATTGTTGGAATTGGTGATAATTCCATCACCTTGCCACTTACGAAAATTGGGTAATCGGACCCGCGGGTCATCTTCTAAATAGACCGACCACTCTAGCTGGGACTGCTTTACAAAGGCGATGATGCCTTGCAGGAGGCCTCGATCGTAGTACTGGAATGAGGGAACAAGTACCGCAACATGTCGTTTTGTACGCTTCAATGGGCTACCAGTTAAAGATGAGAGAAGATAGGGTGAATACGTAATATTGTAACTGGATTTAGCCAATATTGCAACTATCTTGAGTTAGTCTATAGCCTGTGCGGTCGTGGTTTACATGAGTCTATCTCGTGTTTCTCCGTTGTGTTTGGTTCCTTTTTTATCCGTCTTTTCTTTGGATTTTGTTAGGTGAAGCCTCTTTCCATTGGTCTTGTTTGTTTTGTTGTTACCCACAGTTATCTTGCAAGAGAGATTTTCCGGACGGATGGGCTGCGAGGCTTCTGCTAGTAGTATGTAGGAGATGGTTTGATGTATCGCAAAGTAGAACGTTTTGAGAGTAGGGTTGCTGTCAACTAAAGGTACACAGGAGCCGCAAATTGACAGCGAGTAATTGCAGGGATGAGAGCAAATGCACCTTTTTGGCGTGTGTGTTGGACGGCCAGCACACGGTTTCTACTATGAATGTTTTTTTGAGGTGAAAGCTATGAGAGTATTTTCTAGTTGGAGTTTTGTTTTATGGCCAACAGTGGCATTGGGCATGGTGTTGATGGCCAGTGTGGCGATGGTTCACGCGGCGAGCATCGAGTGGGATCCTAGAATCGATGCATCGACCAATCTGCCGGTCAACAATGGCAATGTCATCGAAGCGGTTAACTCGGCCGGTCCGGAGATTATCATCAACGGGATTACTTTTTTGGATGGTGACTTTGGCGACAACATTGCCCATTCGAATCTATTGGACGCGTATGCTGACTGCTG
>JBDOMT010000293.1:0-9443 GCA_039831705.1 Pirellulales bacterium
GCTAGATGCAATCGCCACTTCGTGGCGATTGCGGTAAGTAAGCCACAACCAGCAAGTCGGGCTTTAGCCGACTGTCGGCGAACCCACCGCCTTCAGGCGGTGGTCTTCAGTGGACACCCCAATAGAAACCCAGGATTAACAAAAACCTTCTGGTCACAACAATAGAACCACGAAGAGCACGAAGGAAAAGAAGGATAACCACTTTGCAATACACTGAGAAACAAGAAACGCTCGGCTATTTAACAAATCGTGAAAAGTTCCTGTTCGTTCCCGTCTTCGTGCTCTTCGTGTCCTTCGTGGTAATTAGTTGCAGGTAGAGATTTGTTGGGTCGATGCTCAGCCAAAATAGCGTTAACCTAAATCGCACCGTCCAATTTGCCAGCATAGAAAAGTGCAAAAGGCGAACTTAGAAACGAACTGGAAAATTCGAAATGAATCATCGACTAGCAAAATTGACCGTCCTCCAATACGGTGTACCCATGGCAGTGGCCCTGGCAGTTGCTGAGGTCGCTCGAATCGCTTTTCCCACCGAGCCCGACCAGGCGCAAGTGCCGGGCGTCGTAATCCAACATGCGCCTGCATCTTCCGGAATCTACGTTGGTTCACCCGGAATTGCCATCTTGCCATCTTGCCATCTTGCCATCTGGCGAATATTTAGCCAAATATGACGAATATGGACCCAAGTCGACAGAATATGGCCATGCCGTCACGCATGTCCTTCACTCAGCTGATCGGGGCGAATCATGGCGTCATCTGACTCAAGTGGACGGTATCTACTGGGCCAGCATATTTGTGCACCGTGACGCCGCGTACATCATCGGCACCAGCCGCTACCATGGCGATGTTGTTATCGTGAAGTCGACGGACGGTGGAAAGAGCTGGTCGGCGCCAAAGGATTCTCAGTCTGGTATCTTACTGACCGGCGCGAAGTACCACTGCGCGCCAGTTCCAGTCATTGTCCATGGTGGACGGATCTGGCGGGCGATGGAGGATGCCATGGGGCCGGATGGTTGGGGCGGGCATTTTCGAACGTTCATGATGTCTGCGCCGGTGGCCGCCGATCTGCTAAAGGCTGAAAGCTGGACTTGCAGCAATCGACTCGCGCGCGGAACCGGCTGGCTCAACGATAAATTCAATGGTTGGCTGGAGGGCAATGCGGTCGAAACACCCGACGGTCAAATGGCCAATATTCTCCGAGTTGATTATCAACCCAAAGGCGGCAAGGCGGCAATTGTGAATATCCGTGACCATGGTGAAACGGCCACTTTTGACCCAAGCAGCGGCTTTATCGATTTTCCTGGAGGCTGTAAGAAATTCACCATTCGACGTGATCACCAAACAGGAAGCTACTGGTCGCTTAGCAATTACATCCCACCCCGCCACCAAGGTGGCAACCCGGAAAGAACACGAAACACGCTCGCGCTGGTCCACTCTGACAATCTTCAGGAGTGGTCCGTCCGGTGCATTGTCCTCTATCATCCGGATCCAACGAGACATGCTTTTCAATATGTCGACTGGGTCTTTGATGCAGATGACATCATCGCCGTTTCACGAACTGCTTACGACGATGGATTCGGTGGGGCGCACAACCAGCATGACGCAAACTACATTACCTTCCATCGTTTCAAAAACTTCCGCCAAACGACCATGCGGGATTCTGTGATGAGGGCCCTCAGGCGATCAAATCGTGACGAACCTTAGGATCGTCGACCGGGCCGATGAGGCGCTGCTTGAGACCCTGGTAGGGAACGTGAAACTTGTAGGGATCGAGTCCCAGCAGATGGAGGATGGTAGCTTGCAAGTCGCTGACGAACATTTTGTTCTCGGTGACAAAGTAGCCCAACTCATCGGTGGCCCCATAAGTAAGCCCCCCCTGGATACCTCCGCCAGCCATGAACATGCTCATGGAATGCGGATGATGATCGCGACCGAGGAATTTGGAATTGTTGCGTTTCTCATTCATTGGCGTACGCCCAAACTCGCCGCTCCACACAATCAGCGTTTCCTCAAGCATGCCCCGTTGCTTCAGATCTTGAATCAACGCAGCAATCGGCCGATCGGTCTCTTTGCACTTTTTTGGTAACTGAGTAATCAGATCGGTATCGTTGCCAACACCGTGAAGGTCCCAGCCCCAGTCAAATAGCTGAACGAAGCGAACACCATTTTCGACCATACGCCGAGCCAGCAAACAATTGTTGGCAAAAGAAGGCTTGCTCGGGTCGCTACCATACAGTTGGTGAATATGCTTCGACTCTTTGGAAATGTCCATCACCTCGGGTACCGAAATCTGCATTCGATAGGCCAACTCGTACTGCGCGATGCGTGTGAGCGTTTCGGGATCGCCGATCTCGGCCAGTTGAATTTCATTCAAGTCGCGAATTGCATCGAGACTGCGGCGGCGGCCGGCCCGATCCATACCCTTGGGATTGGTGACGTAGAGTACCGGTTCACCGCTCGTGCGGCATTGCACACCCTGGTAAACACTTGGCAAAAATCCGCTACCCCAGACACTCTTTCCCGCGCTGGGAACCTTGTCGCCGGAAACCAACACCACAAATCCGGGCAAGTCCTGATTTTCACTGCCCAAGCCGTAAGTAACCCACGAGCCCATCGACGGCTTGCCAAATTGGGAAAAACCGGTGTACAGCATCAGTTGGGCCGGGGCGTGATTGAACTGGTCGGTCCACATGGAGCGAATGACACACAGGTCGTCAGCGACTTCCCCCAGATGCGGCAGCAATTCCGAGAGCATCATGCCGCTCTGGCCGTGGGGAGAAAAATTGTAAGGTGAGCCCAAGAGCTGAGGACGGCCTTTGATGAATGCGAACCGTTCCCCTTTGAGAAATTCCTCGGGACAGTCCTGATCATTCATTTGCTGGAGCTTGGGCTTATGGTCGAACAACTCTTGCTGCGGTGGGGATCCTGCCATGTGCAGGTAGATCACATTTTTAGCCCGCGCCGGATAGTACGGTTGTTTGGGCGTTAGCGGTCCGTCGCTGGCCGCGGAGGGCCTGGCGTTGGCCGTTTCGTCAGCCAGTAACGTCGAAATGGCCAAGGAGCCAAGGCCTACCGTTCCACTCTGAAGGAAATGCCGACGAGTGAGATGCTGTAGTGATTGTTGATAGCCGTTCATGATCACTTCCTACTTAGTAGATTCTTTTGCTGGCCATTGTTTACTATCCCTTGGTCAATGTTTCATCCAAATTTAACAAAACATTAGCCACCACAGTCCAGGCAGCCAGCTCATGAATGTCACTATCGGCTGGCGCTGCGCCGAGACCTTGGGTAGCCATCAGCTTTGCTGCTTCGGTGTTTTCACGATATTTTTTGAGTTCCTGCTGATAGAGGGCAACAATCCGCTCAAGCTCGGCAGGCTTTGGGGGCCGTACCAGACAGCGGCGGAAGGCGTAGATGGCTCGGTCTTTGATGGTCGATCCACCTTGACGGACCACCAACCGGGCGGTGGCTTGGGCCGCTTCGACATAGACAGGATCGTTGAGTGTCACCAGTGCCGCCAACGGAGTATTGGTACGAATTCGTCTGACCGTGCAGATTTCCCGGCTAGTTGCATCAAAAGCGATCATCGAAGGATAGGGGCTCGTACGTCGCCAAAACGTGTAGAGACCCCGGCGGTAGCGATCTTCCCCCTGGCTCGTTTTCCATTGATCGCTGCTGTAAACAACCTGCCAGACACCGGCCGGCTGTGGTGGCATAACACTTTCACCGAACATTTTCTTGCTCAACAAACCCGAAACGGCAAGTGCCTGATCGCGCACCATTTCTGCTTCTAGTCGAAATCGGGGGCCGTGGGCAAATAACCGATTGCCCTGGTCTTTTTCGACAAGCCCCGGGGTCGTGCGGGAACTTTGCCGGTAGGTGGCTGAGAGGGCGATCTTCCGAACCAGCTTCTTCATCGACCAGCCCTGCTGCATGAATTCAACCGCCATACGATCGAGCAACTTGGGATGTGTGGGCGGGCTGCCCTGAGTGCCAAAATCTTCGCTGGTTTCCACCAGGCCCAGGCCGAACATCTTTTCCCAAAAACGATTGACCGTAACCCGTGCGGTGAGTGGGTTGTTCTGGTCGACCAGCCACTGAGCCAGTCCGAGTCGATTGTTCGGAGCGCCTGTCGCCAGCGGATGGAGGGCCGTGGGCACTCCCGGTTCGACCTTGGGGCCTTTGCTGAGGAAACTGCCGCGAAGCAGAACATGCGTATCGCGCCGATTGTCTTTGTCGAGTTCGCGCATGATCGGTGTCGTGGGGCTGTCGCTCTCCTCGCGCAGGGTCTGTAGTTTGAATTCAATTCCAAGCAGTTCCTGGCGGAGTGGCTGGAGACTGGGGGCGATGGCCCGATAATAGGAGGTTAAGGTTTCAGACTCCTGGGGTGTTCGTTGCTCAGGTGAACTCTGGGCAATGCGCAAGGCGTTTTCCGTCAAGGGGCTGTCGATGGGGCGGAAAAAAAATCCGCCTTTTTCTGCCCCATTCACGATTTTCACCAGCAGCCGATTTTCGCCCTCGCGCAGCTGGACCGGCACACGATCCTGGTCGGGTTGGGCGCTACGTTCGACTTGATTGTCCAAGATCACCCGGCCATTGAGCCAAACCTTGATACTGTCGTCGCTGCCAAAAGAGAAATCGAATGGAATCAGTCTGTCGGCGTCGATGGTGCGATAAAAGTAGTAAGCCGATTTCTCAGCCTTCAGTACGTGAACCTTATTGTCGAGATGCTCCGGTTTTTCTTCCCAGTGAAGCTTGCCGTCGAGATACGTTTTGCCGAGATCGATTTCAGGCTCCGACACAAATTTGCCTGCGAGAGCCTCCTGATAGCTCTTTGCAGGAAAAGGCCCCAAAACGTTCCAATTAGCAAACTTGGGGGAATCGGGAAGTCCTTCCTCGGCCAATTGTTTAGCCCATTGAGATTCCGCTGCGGTGAATTCGGGCGTTTGGTAAGTTTTGAAATCGTTTCTTTTTTTGGCAATCTGAGCCATCATCGCATCGATCTCACCGACCAGCTTCTCTGTGGGAGTGATCATGATAGGTGCTTCGTTCGGCTGGTCATTGTCCACCGTCTGGTTCAGGAAAGCGTACAACTGGTAATACTCCCGCTGCGTAAGCGGATCGTACTTGTGACTGTGACATTGTGCACATGCAACCGTAAGTCCAAGCCACACCTGACCGGTAGTATTGACTCGATCGATAATCGCCGCGGTGCGGAATTCCTCGTCGTCAGTGCCTCCCTCGGTATTGGTCATCGTGTTGCGATGAAATGCGGTGGCGATGTACTGATCCGTGGTCGCCGAGGGGAGCATGTCTCCGGCGATCTGTTCGATGGTGAACTGGTCGAAGGGCATGTCGTGGTTAAACGCCCCAATGACCCAATCGCGATACCGATAGATCGTACGTCGATTGTCTTTTTCATAGCCTTGGGTGTCGGCATATCGGGCCAGATCAAGCCACATCCGAGCCCAACGTTCGCCATACTGTGGTGATGCGAGCAACCGGTCGACCAATTGCTCATAGGCATCCGGGCGTGTGTTGTTGACGAATTGGTCAGCTTCCTCAATGGTCGGCGATACTCCGACAATATCTAAATAGAGTCGACGAACCAGGGTGTAACGATCGGCCTCGGGAGACGGGCTGAGCCCCTCCTGCTCAAGTCGAGCGAGGACGAACGGGTCGATCGAGTTGCGGGCCCAATCCTTGTTCTTCGTATCAGGCAGTTCATATCGTAACGGCTGAATGAGTGACCAGTGCTTTGGCGCGATGCCAGAGGCTTGCACTTCATCTGGCCAATCAGCGCCCTGCTCGATCCAGCGCCGGAGAATTGCAATTTGCGATTCGGTAAGTGGTTCGCCTTCGTCTTCCGGAGGCATGAGATCCTCTTCGCCAAGCACACGAGCCAACAAGGATCCTTCGTTCGGCTTGCCTGGCACAACCGCAACTTCTCCCGAGTCACCACCCATCAGGGCCGACTTTTGATCCCAGCGCACGCCACCGTCGGTGTTTTCATCCGCATGGCAATCGTAACAACTGGCAGTCAGGATTGGTTGCACATCTCGTTTAAAGTCGATTTTATCGTTGGTCTGGTCGCGAACAGGCTGACTCTCTGCCGGGGACCGATCGCTGGCCCACGTAACGGTTCCAACACCGAGCAGCAGCAAGAAGACCATCAAAAGTTTACTCAGGTAAGATATCATGGACGATTCCTGTACCGTAGACATTGCGGTGGGCGGGGCAGGAGTATTCGCTGCCGATTCCCGATAGATCGAGCTACACTCCTTCTTTTCCCCGTGTCCATTAAAACATACCATAGAAGGTGTGTGTATAGTTTGCTGCAGTTTCTGAAAGGTTTGCTGGCCATGATTCAACGAATCAGCGTTTTTGACGTGTTTAAAATCGGCGTTGGGCCGTCCAGTTCACACACTCTGGGACCATGGCGTGCCGCTCAACGATTCTTGCAAGAGCTCACGGCTCAAGGAACCTTGTCCACTGTTTCTGCGATTGAGGTCGACCTGTTCGGATCGCTGGCCAAAACCGGCAAAGGTCATGGCACTCCGATCGCATTGCAACTGGGTCTTGCGGGCGAAGACCCAGAAACCATTGAGGTCGCACAAATCGAGGGAAAAATCGCATCGATTGTCGCCGCCAATTGCCTCTGGTTGGCCGGCCGTTATCCCGTGCCATTTCGAGCGGACGACGATATCTGATATCGTTCTGAGCAGAAACTTGAATATCACCCCAACGCGTTACGACTTACGGCCCGTTTTGCCAACGGATTGAAGCACACCGTGGAATACTATTCTGTGGGAGGCGGATTTGTCGTCACGGCGAAGGAGTACCAACAACCTGCTCCCGATTTGAGCAAGCTGCCGTATCCTGTCGGCACTGCGTCGAAGCTGCTGGAGTTCTGTGATCATGCGCAATGTTCAATCTCCGAACTGGTCATGCGCAACGAGCTTTCGTATCGTTCAAAAATTGAGGTACAGCGTGGCTTGGACCGCATTTGGAGCACCATGCTTGAAAGCATCTACCGCGGATGTCATACCCAGGGAGAGTTACCTGGCGGGCTTCGAGTCCGGCGCCGAGCAGCTGCCATGTCGAGACAATTGCTAAACGAGTCTGAGAATCTACCACTTGAAGAATGGCTGGAGGCAATTCGCCGCCAACCGTGCCCAATGCAAAACGTGCTCAACTGGGTAAGCTGTTTTGCTCTGGCGGTGAACGAGGAAAACGCTTCCCTCGGACGAATTGTCACCGCTCCGACAAACGGCGCTGCTGGTGTAGTGCCTGCGGTGCTGCTTTACTATCTTCTATTCTGCGAAGGAAAATGCGAGGAAATTTCTGATTTTTTACTCACTGCCAGTGAAATTGGCAGCTTATTCAAACGCCAGGCAACGATCTCGGCGGCACAGGGAGAATGCCAGGCAGAGATTGGTATCTCGTCAGCCATGGCGGCGGCGGCGCTGGCGGAACGACTCGGCGGCTCAGCAGCCCAAACCATTGAGGCGGCTGAAATTGCCATGGAACATCATTTAGGTCTCACCTGCGATCCAGTCGGTGGACTGATACAAATCCCCTGCATCGAACGCAACTGCATGGGAGCTGTCAAAGCAATCACCGCCGCAGGGCTGGCACTGAGTCGTGATCCGGCCGAAGCAAGAGTGTCACTCGATGAAGTCATCAAGACCATGTGGTCAACCACCCAAGACATGAACGCCAAGTACAAGGAGACTGCGGAAGGCGGGTTGGCCATTAACATTCCAGTGAATCTAAGCGAATGCTGACCGCAACGCACAAAGATATTCTTGACCCCTCGATGGGTCTTGTGTGATAATGGGTCCATGAGGGACTATCTACTCGTCTATGTGAACGGCAAACGTCATGAAATTCGCGGCCGCGAGGCGTTTTTTTCTCTTTCCGAGTTCCTCCGTCGTCGACTGGGGCTTATCGGCACGAAGATCGTGTGCAGTGAAGGAGATTGCGGGGCTTGCACGGTGCTGGTAGGTCGAAGGGCACCAATACGCTACCGGGCACCAATACGCTACCGGGCAATCGACGCGTGTATCCAGTTCATGTTTCAACTGGATGGCAGCCACATCGTTTCCGTGGATGCACTGGCAGACAACGGACAACTTTCTTGTGTGCAACAAGCCATGGCCGACGGCCATGGCTCGCAGTGCGGATTTTGTACTCCCGGCTTTATCATGTCGATGACCGGCATGTTGGAAAATCAGAGCCAACTAAGTGAATCGCAGTTGTGTTATGGCCTCGCCGGCAATCTGTGCCGCTGCACGGGATACACGCAGATCGTGGAAGCGGGACTAAAACTGTCTGCCGCAGAACACCAGCGAATGGATGAGCTGTTTCCTGCAGTCAACATTGCCACCGAACTGGAAAGTCATGCCGAAGAACCGTTGAAATTGCATGCCATCTGGGAGAATGTGGAACATCGTCTTTTCTCTCCGGTTACATTGGACCAGGCACTCACCTTCTTGAGCGACCATCCTGAAGCCAAAGTCATTGCCGGGGCCACCGACGTAGGCGTTCAGATGAACAAGTCGCTTAAGCAGGCCGATATTATCATCGACTTGAATCGCATTGCCGAGCTTGAATCGATCGAGGTCGAAGGTGATACCCTGAGGTTGGGCGCGTGTGCGCGTTGGACTGCCATTGAAACCGCTTGCAAAAAATTGATCCCCGAGTTGCATAAATTTCTTGCCCTCTTTGGCTCGCCACAGATTCGCAATGTGGGTACCATTGGCGGCAACATTATCAATGCTTCGCCAATCGCCGACTCACTGCCGATGTTGATGGTGATGGATGCACAACTGGAACTCCGCAGTGCAACCGCTACTCGTAGCATAAACATCAACCAGTTTTATCAGGGTTACAAGAAATTGGATTTACTGCCGGGTGAACTGTTGACCGGAATCTCCTTGCCTCTGCCCAATGCTGGCGACAACCTGCGGCTTTACAAAGTTTCTCGGCGGCGAGATTTGGACATTGCCAGTTTCACCGCAGCGGTCCGTATGCAACTGGATGGCGCGCAAATCGTACAGGCCAACATCGCCTTGGGGGCGGTCGGCCCTACCGTGATACGTCCGCGAAAAGCCGAAGCCTTTCTGGCAGGCAAACGCTTCTCTACAGAAACCATGCAGCAAGCGGGAGAAATTGCCGTCGACGAAGTCACGCCCATCAGCGACGTCCGTGGCTCCGCCGAATATCGTTTGCAACTTACCAGAAATATTCTGATAAAATATTTCTACGACCTTTCGGAGGCTGCTGTAGCTACGTAGTTAGACAGGCCACACAAAGAGAAACCACGAAATACACAAAAACAATGCAGCACTAGAAAAGTTGGATAAACCCATACAAGCACGCAGCGCAAACAAGTGGATCACGCAAGATTACCCACTCGCTTGCGCGTCGTGCTTGTATTAGCT
>JBDOMT010000293.1:9453-15200 GCA_039831705.1 Pirellulales bacterium
TAGGGTAAATTCTCAACTATTAAACACCTCAAATGAGTTGCGTATTACATGTCACATGCTGTCGGAAAATCGTTACCGCACGACTCGGCCCATGGCCATGTTACCGGTCAGGCAGCTTACCTGGATGATTTGCCGCCGGTCGCTGGTGAACTCCAAGTCGGTTATGTGGGCAGTCCGGTTGCCCATGGTGAGCTGATAAGTATCGATACCCAAGCAGCACTCAAAATCCCGGGAGTCGTCGCTTGCTACACGGCTAACGACATTCCTGGCCGCAACCACTTTGGCCTGATTGTGGCCGATGAGCCTTTCCTGGCGGAAAAAGAGTTGCTCTACCTGAGCCAACCAGTCGCCGTAATCGCCGCAGAAACTGTCTCTGCGCTGGATTTAGCCCGACAAGCAGTACGCGTGCAGTGCTGTGAAAAAGAGCCTTTGTTGGATTTGGAAAGTGCCATCCAAAAGAAGCAGTTCCTGGGAACTCCACTCCGAGTCGCACGTGGCGATGCCGCTACCCATTTGGATTCCGCTCCCCACCTACTGCAGGGCCAATTTATCAGCGGTGGCCAGGAACAATTCTACCTGGAGTCACAGGCAGCAATCGCCTATCCGGGTGAACTGCAGCAACTGACCATTCATTCGTCGACACAAGGCCCTACGGAAATCCAAGCGGTGGTCGCGGAGGTCATGGGAATCGGGCAACACCAGGTGGTATGTCGGTGCAAACGAATGGGTGGCGCATTCGGTGGCAAAGAAACCCAGGCTGCTATTCCGGCATTGATGGCAGCCTTGGTCGCCCTGAAAACGGGTCGTTCAGCGCGGGTCATTTACAATAAAGACGACGACATGCGGGTCACAGGCAAACGACACGAGTATTTCACCCGATGGCAAGTTGGCTTCGACAATACGGGCCGAATAATCGCGCTGCGGCTAAACTTTTTTTCTAATGGAGGTGCGGTCACCGACCTGTCGCCGGCGGTGCTCGAACGCTCGTTGCTGCACGCTGACAATTGCTACTACCTGCCGCACGTAGAGCTAACCGGACAAATTTGTGCAACCAATTTACCGCCCAACACGGCCTTTCGCGGTTTCGGTGGCCCACAGGCAATGGCGGTTTGCGAGAACATCTTGGAATCGATCGCCCAACATTTGGGCCTCGACGCTTTTTCGGTCCGTACCCGCAATCTCTACGGTATCGACAATCGTAACGAAACACCGTACGGACAAATTTTCCAGAAAAACCATCTGCCAGAGATTTTCGCAGCACTGGCGGACAGTGCCGACTACCCGCAGCGGCGTGAGGATATCACACAATTCAATGCCACTTCGCCAACAACCCTGAGGGGCCTGGCCATCACCGGCATCAAATTTGGCATTTCTTTCACCAGCAAATTTCTCAACCAGGCCAACGCACTGGTGAATATCTACACGGATGGATCCATCCAGGTATCTACGGGTGCTACCGAAATGGGTCAGGGAGTCAACGTAAAAATTCAGCAGTTGGTGGCCGATCAGTTTGGACTCGACGTCAAACGCGTGCAGATGATGATCACCAGTACCGAAAAAAACAACAATACGTCTCCTACTGCCGCCTCAGCAGGCACCGACTTAAACGGCGCCGCGGCAGTGCGCGCCTGCCAGAAAATCCGTGAGCGGCTGCAACCATTTGCTGCCAGCAGACTTGCTCTGGAAAACGGCGTCGATGTAAACGGAGAGCTTGGAAATGGGAAATGGGACCCTTCGGCAGGACAGATTGAATTTGCTGATGGCTACGTCTATGACCGCAGGCGTCCTCAGGTTCGCCTACCCTTTGGCCAGCTTTGCGACCAAGCGCGTCGAGAGCGGATCGATTTGGGGGCACGCGGATTCTTTGCCACTCCAGGAATCGATTTCAATCGTGAAACGGGCCGCGGCAATCCATTTTTCTATTACACCCAAGGCGCTGCCGTTGCCGAAGTGGCCATCGACCGTTTTACCGGCACCCTCACCGCGCAGCGTGTCGATCTGTTGATCGACATTGGCGAGTCGGTTAATCCTGGAGTCGATCGTGGGCAGATTATTGGTGCTTTTGTCCAAGGCATGGGATGGGTGACGACCGAAGCACTCGTTTACGACGACCGCGGTGACTTGCTCTCCCATTCACCCACCACTTACAAAATCCCGGCGGTGACCGACCTGCCAAAGCAATTCCACGTGAGCACCTTCGACAACCACGACAATGTTCAAAACGTACGTCGCAGCAAAGGCGTTGGCGAACCACCACTGATGCTGGGACTTAGCGTGTGGGCAGCTACCAAAAATGCCCTCTCGCACCTCGCCCCCAACAAGTACATTGATCTGAAACTCCCCGCAACCGGAGAAGAAGTGTTACGCTGCATGACCGAAATAACAAAAAATGTTTGAATGTTGATATTGATTGTTGATCTTACACGAGCGACCTTTGAAAATTTCCATAATACAAGCACTAGCAGGTTCTAATCGCCGATCACCTAACCCGGATGTTCCCTAAATCCTCCTTTACCTATGCCTGCGCCCCACGGTTTTATCGAAACACTTGCCGAAATGTTGCGTGGCGGCTTGCCGCTGGTGAGTGTCACCATGGTCGAAGCAATTGGTAGTACGCCGCAAGATACCGGGAGCAAAATGATTGTCTCAACCGAAGGCTTGCAATACGGTACGGTAGGCGGCGGTAAGATTGAACATCAGGCAATCGAGTACGCTAAAAATATGCTGGTCGCGTCAGCCAATGAAGCAAGTGCCCATGAACTAGTCGAATGGAACCTTCAGCGCGATGTCGGCATGACCTGCGGTGGTGTGGTCAAGCTATTTTTCGAGTCTTACCATCAATGCGTGTGGCGTGTCGCAATTTTTGGAGCGGGACATGTGGCCCAGGCGGTGATCCATTGCCTAAAAACGCTCGACTGCCGCATCACCTGCATCGATCCGCGTCAGGAATGGCTCGACCGCATCGAAGCCGGAGGGCAACTTGAAAAATTTTGTACGGTCGAGCCACACACCCAGGTAGAAAATCTGGCGGATGATACCTTCGTACTCTGCATGACCATGGGGCATCGAACGGATCGACCCATCTTAGAAGAAATCTTTCGCCAACAGCGACAATTTCCCTATCTGGGAGTCATCGGCAGCAAATCGAAACGGGCCGTACTCAGCCGAGAGTTGCGCGCCGCAGGCATAGCCCAAGAACAGATCGACACCATTCACTGTCCCATTGGCCTGCCTTTGGGCACCAACCAACCGGGGGAAATCGCCGTGAGTGTGGTCGCCCAACTCATCGAACAACGCGATGCCTGGCGAAAGGTAATCTCCTGATCAATTCGTGGTTAATTCAAACACCACTCTATTCTTCCAATTCATCTTGCTATGTTGCGTTCTATTATCACCCATCGAGAAATTTGCTGCACCAGCCCACGGGAAGCTGTTTGGAATGCACTGGCAGATACCCACCAATTGAATCGGGCGATTGGCAATCATCCGTTGGAAAGCGAACCCATTCAACAGGGGGCGGAACGCTATCGTGTCAAAACGCGGCTGGCCGGTCTCTCGCTCGAATACGAAGAACAACCATTCGAGTGGAAACAACCGGAGTTTCTCTCGATTGAACGCCGATTTCTCAATGGGCCGGCACGCCGTTACAAAATTGAATGGCGGCTGGCTGGAAACCAACAGGGCGGATGCTGTGTCCAGCAATGCCTGAAAATCGAGCCTCGCGCATTTTGGTTTTGGCCTTTCGTGTACTTAAATTCTGTGCAGATCACCCGGCGTCTGGTGAATGAAATTCGGCACCTCGATGCCAACCTGTCACAAGGATTGGAAGCTTACGCAGATGCAAAAAAGTCGCCGATAGATTCTGCCGCATTGGAACGGGCCACACAAACTCTGTTCACATCACTCCCGTCCAATGAGCGGGACCTGGCAGAACGATTGGCTCAACATGTCGCGTTTGCGTCTGACGTGGCGGTCAGCCGTATGCGTCCCTTTGAACTGGCCGACCATTGGAAAGTCGATCGTCGCCGCATCGTGGCGATTTGCCTGCAGGGAGTCTTGTCGGGCTTGTTGGAATTGACTTGGGAGATTATCTGCCCAAGTTGCCGTACCTTAGCGTCACGAATGGAGACACTTTCGCAATTGGAGGAACAGGCGCACTGCCATCTGTGTGACATTACCATCCAGGTTGATTTTGATCGGGCAGTCGAGGCCACGTTTAGACCCGCCGAGTCCATCCGCCCGCTCGAGGACCGGCCCTACTGCATTGGCGGACCGTTTCGCACACCGCATGTCGTCCGCCAGACTCTGTTGCCGGCTGATGGAACCGCGACCATCCTGGTTCCCGATGTGGAAGGCCGTTATCGTCTGTTCATCCGTGGTGGCGCTACGGTAAGTATCGAAATTACTGCCCAGGGGAGCATGCGTGAGGAAGTTGCTGCTGGCGAACAGGCGTCACCTGCCGAGTTGACCTTGGCTCCCCAGGGAGAGTTGCTGGTGCATGACCGTTTGAATCAGGAGCGACATATCAAGCTTGAACACCTGGCCTGGGCAAGCGTCGCGACCACAGCCCATTACGTGAGCACCTTCGATACTTTTCGGCGACTGTTTTCTGCAGAAGTCTTACGCCCGGGCCTGAGAGTGAAAACATCGCGAGTCGTATTGCTATTCACCGATCTGACCGGCAGCACGGCTCTCTACACACAACATGGTGATGCCAAAGCCTACTGTTTCGTGCTAGAACATTTTGCCCTGCTGGAAGCTATCATTGATGAGCACGAAGGAGCTGTCGTCAAGACTTTGGGCGACGCGGTGATGGCCGCATTCACCCAGGAGCGTGCCGCGTTGAGTGCGGCTATCGCCATGCAGCGTGCTTATGCACGATTTGCTCAAGACCGAGATGAAGCACACGGGGTTCAAATGTGCATGGGACTCTATTCGGGCCCTGCCTACCTGGTTAACGCGAATCACATTCTCGACTATTTTGGGCAAACGGTGAACATCGCCAATCGGTTACAAGGAGCTTCCGACGGCGGCCAAATAGTCCTTCCGGCCGAAATGGCCGAGCGTCTGGAAACCTCGGGAGGGCTAAAAGGAGTGCGCCAAATCGGCCACTTCGAAGCCCAACTCAAAGGGCTCGATCAACCAATCGCGGCGGTTCGATTGAAAGCCGATATCGAATAACCCGTGCGTTAGCTACAATGGAGCTTTCACCCCAGCAACCAAACTCCAATCATTTTCTATGAAGCTTTCTTCCCGCCATATCGTCTGTTCTTTGTTGGGCCTGTTATTGGCAGGTTGGGCTATGGCCGATTGGTATTTTGGCCTGCCTGAAGAGGCAACTGCCCGTTACGTGGGACGACAGACTTGCGCTGATTGTCATCAGGAGCAAACCAAATTGTGGACCCATTCACATCACGATCTGGCCATGGAACGGACCACCGAGCAAACCGTGCTGGGAAACTTTGAGGACACGACGTTCCAATACTTCGGTGTGACCACGCACTTCTTTCGCCGTGACGATCAATATTGGGTCAACACCGAAGGCCTGGACGGCGAGCTTCACGACTACCAAATCCAATACACTTTTGGAGTCACCCCTTTGCAACAGTACATGGTGGAGTTTCCTGATGGTCGGGTGCAAGTGCTACGGATCTCCTGGGACACCGAGCGAAAAGAGTGGTTTTATGTGGCGCCTCCTGACGTGAAAGACGAAAAGCTCGAACCGGGAGACCCGCTACATTGGACCG
>JBDOMT010000023.1:0-3382 GCA_039831705.1 Pirellulales bacterium
CAAACTGCACGAGGATCGCCAAAATACATTGTTTTGAACAAATACCCCGCCGCTTGCGGCGGGGATCTTTATTGCGTTCGGCAATGTCTGACATGTTATTTCTCCGAGAAGATGCATGGTTAAAGTTGTAATTTTACTTCACCTAATAATACCACGATAACTCCCGTGCAAGTCAATCACATACTTGGATCGGTTGCTCGGATTTCTTAACGCAGAGGACGCTGAAAACCGCAGAGAAAGATATTCAATGCAACTCTGCGGTTCTCAGCGTCCTCTGCGCCTCTGCCTTGAAATATTTATGTTTCCGGCAATATTAAAGAGCTTTCACGCGTCGAGAAACTTCGATGATCTCCGCCTCGATTTGTTGTACAAATTTGTTCTGTTCGTAGGGGCCGCGCACTCCTGAAAAATCGGCCGTACGCTGCTCCTGCGTGGAGCTGATGCCGAAACCTGTTTGAGTGACGCTTTCAAATTCTTTGTCCGCATCGTTGAGGATCAGCCGCAGGAATTTTGTGCGTATGTCTCGCCACGATTCAGCAGCCGTTCTGAGATCGTCTGCATTCATGTCGAGCACATCCTTGCCAAAATGTTGCTGATAGGCCCACACATTCCAGGCCCACTCATCTTCTGCATAAGCGGCATGAATTTCAGTCAACAGCTTTTGCAGTTCATTCACCGATGAAATCGTGGCCGATTCAATCTGCTCACAAAGTGCTTCGAATCGTCCTTCTGGCATCATTTGTCCTGCCACATCAATCCACTGGTCGCTGAAAATGGCTTGACTATCTACCGTAAGACATTCGGCCAGATTCTGTTTCTCCTTTTCTCGTGCTCGTTCGACGCGTGCAATGACTTGTTCCAAGAGATACATTTCGATGCCAGCCCGGTAATACTTGATTCCGGTTCGCAACAAAACACGACGCACTTCTGCACCTTCGATCGTAACGACCTTCACTTTCCGGTCTGTGGCTTCCATCAACTCTTTCAAGCGGGCTGTTCCACGTAGCATTCGTCCCACCGTGAGTGGACTGAAGACATCAAAGTTGATCAGATCGCGCTGGACAGGGCCGGACCGTCGATCTCGGGCGGGCCATTTACTGCCATCGCGGACGGTACCCACGGTAGAGAGATAAAGTCCGGGAACCATTTCACAGCGCCCACCCGCTTTCGCTTCAATGTGACTGAAAGGAAAATCTCGTGTGTCGAACGTGCGCGTGTGTTTTCCCAGCACGACCGAAAACGGCCCCACTCGGGAAGGCCACATGATGTAGGAGAAGGAGCCCGTTTTGCAACCCCGCTCCAACTTGCCTTCGTGGATTGGACCGAGTTTGTACATGTGATTCGACTGATTCGTGCCACTGCCTGCGTTGTAGAAACTAAACAGACCTGCAATCAGTAGTGTGCTTTTGTGATGTGTGACCGTGTAAGGGCCGGCAAAAATGCTACAGGCTTCGCCATGAAAGCCTTCGCAATTGGCAAAAAAGACCGAACCTTCGGTAGAGAATTGCTTGCCAATTTGGCATGCCTGGCCGACGAACGATTTGCTGAGAATCGCCCCATCGGAAACATGGGAACCTTCGGCGATGATGAAGTCTTCGGCAATCACTCCCGCTCCGATTTGAGTGGGCCTCTCCAAGCAACTCAGGATCGTGCCGTTGACCAGGGAAGTGGCATCTTGAACTTGCGCATAGTCACCCAAGTTCACATTTTCGATTCGCCGGACCGAGCGAATTTTGGTCTGACGGCCAATGTGGCCGCAATCGCTGCGTGTGGATTCTACTTCTTGGGTGGCCATATCAGCTAATCGTTCTACCAGCATCGGACGCCATTTCACCAAGCATTGCAGGTAGGCAAATTGTGCGGACAATTGATGAAAGAGGGTCACGGCACGACCTCCTCCCTCGTTGAGTGCTTCCACCATCACACCGTTGCCGAACAGGGCGCCCGGGTTGGTTTGCAGCACCCCGATGTCTTCAATGCAGGATCCATCACCGACGGTATAATTTGCCAGTTGGACATGGATCTTCGAAATTCGCACTCCATCGCCAATGTTGCAATTCGCTATTATCGCATCATAGAGTCAAGCCGGTTTATTCAGACTTTTGTTGTCGGTGATCCGTCCTGCACAGTTGCCCAATCGAATTTCACCGGCAAAATGAACTCGTTGCACTTGTGCGGGTTGGAAATCATGAACGACGAGCACTCGCGACCAGTCTTCGGCACTGCATCCATTTGCGATGAGAACGTCGATCTGCTGCTGGGAGACAGGGCAGTGAATTGAATTGGGCATGGATGCCTCCCGGAGGTTCGCTAGTGTTTGTAATTTCAAACTTCGAACAACAGACTAGGCAAGGTAAGTCACACATGCCGTCGCTCCGCGACTCAAAATGGTCGTATACGATTTCCTGGGACTGAAGTTCCAGGCTACCACATATCACCGCTTCGCGGTTAAAAAAATGCCAGTGGTTAATCCCCACCAGAGTCGCGGAGCGACGGCATGTGGTCTTCATTTATTAGCAACATCATCGAACACGTGTCCTCTAAATGTAGCCCTTGGTCAACGTATAAGTATCACCGGCGATCACACCTTCTTCATCGGTGGGAATGACCAATACTTGGACTCGACTTTCATCTGACTGGATGAACCCTTCCTGGCCAATCGTTTCTTGATTCCGATCCGCATCCAGGGTGATGCCCAATGGTTGCAGGTCACAACAGCAACCAGTCCGAATGCCGGGCGCATTTTCGCCAATGCCCCCGGTAAAGACGATCGCATGGAGTGTGCCGAGAGCGGCCATGTAGGCGCCGATGTATTTTTTGACTCGATAACAGAAAATGTCGATCGCCAGTTGGGCTTGTGTGTGTCCCTCTTTCGCCAATTGTGAGAGAGATCGTATATCATTTGATTCGCCGGAAATACCAAGCAAACCACTTTGCTTGTTGCATAATTTATTCAGCGATGCCAGGTCGTATCCATGCTCCATCAGGTAAAAAAGGATGGCCGGGTCAAAATCACCCGTACGAGTACCCATGACGAGTCCTTCGAGAGGCGTGAGTCCCATGGATGTGTCGATGCATTTTCCATTTTTCACCGCGGCCACCGAACAGCCATTGCCCAGGTGAATGGTAATGCAGCTAAATGAGTTGCTTGCAGTCAGCTTTGCTGCTCGGTTGGCCACATAATAATGTGAAGTGCCATGAAAACCATAACGGCGTATGCCATGTTTTTTGTACAACTCGTAGGGTAGAGCGTAGGTCTGTTGTTTATACACAAGTCTCTTGAAAAACCCAGGGAAATCGACCAGCTTTGGCACAAGATTTGCGCAGGCAGTATTGGCAGTGACTAACCTGCCAATCTAGCATGGAGCGCAACGATGTGTGA
>JBDOMT010000440.1:0-3373 GCA_039831705.1 Pirellulales bacterium
GGTGAGAAGATGCTCGATTTCCCGTTCCAGAACAGCGTTGGCCTTGAGGCGAATCACGTAGCGATAGCCTTCTTCCTCCAGTAGACGGTACAAGGCTGGATTGGCAAAGTGCGGCGGCCCAAGATTGACGGATACTGGGCGGGCAATTTTTACGCCGCTAGTACCGGGGCGTTTTCATCCCTATCTAGTTATCTAACTCTACGGGCAACCCGTCCTGGCTGGCGACGAGTCGATCCCAGACACTGCAACATCCACTCCAAGCACCATTTGTTTGGATGCCGTCGCCGATCCACCGCGCGCTGCCGTCGCACATAACTACGTGGACGCCGCCGGGCGGATGCACACTTCGGGGTGACGCCTGAAAGCTGGGACATGGTTGCCAGCAGCTCATCCTCTGCTGGACTAAAACACCGCGGCCCAATGCACGCATGACTTCACGGCAACCGAGGATGTCGTCAGAGTTTTCGTTGCTGGGATTGGGCCCATTGGAGTCACCGCCGAAACCGTGCCAGGTGAGGTTACTCGCACCTGCACAGCCCATCGCCCAGATGCCTCGGCGATCAATATCGCTCAGGCCAATACGGACCTCCGCGGCCAGGATGGTATTGCTGGTCCCATCCAGAATTTGGCCTATTTTGGTTTCTACGTTTCTCCGCAGAACGCCGATTTTCTGTGGGTCTTCCGTGAGTCTATCTCCAGTTGAAATATTGTCACCATTGCCGGCGTAGTTTCCTCGAGCCCAGTTGTCTACTTCTCGGCCTCCTCTGAGTTGACTACCCATAAAAGGTCCGCTGGTCGAGCCGATATCGGACGGACAGAGCAGGGAAGCAATAGAAGTTGAACGTGCTGCCTCATTAATTTTGTCGCTGATATAAATACCTTCCGATAAGTCGAAGGCGTCGTAAACCGCTTGCTGTTCAAGAAAAGGCAGGATATCTATAATCCAGTTTCGTTTGAAATTTACGTCGCCGGGTGCCAAAACGGGTATATCAAATTGCATTCCGGCAGGAAAAGTTTGTTGCGCACTGTGGTAGTTTTGAAGGGCAACGCCGATTTGTTTTATGTTGCTTAAACATTGGGTCCGTCGGGCTGCTTCTCGGGCTGCTTGAATCGCAGGTAACAGCAACGCAACCAGGATGCCAATGATGGCAATCACCACCAGCAGTTCGACCAAGGTGAAACCGTGTGCTGTGCGGCTAAGATGCCGGCGACGACAGTTAAGACGACCATTCAGACGATTGTTCACGGGAAACTCTCCAAGCCAGTGTGATGAGAGACCAACATGTTGTGCCTAAGAACTCTGCGACAGCGTTCCATTGGCGACTCAATGGATAGGGCAATACCGCCACGTGGAATATAATCCCTTTATAATCTGTAAGTCAATGATTCTCAATGACCCATTCTTCCCTATTTCAGCCGCTGTAAGTCTTTTCTCAGGCGCTGCTCTGCGCCTACTTCTTCGTTCTGCTGGTGCAAACGCTCCTTGAAAGCGAGCTACGGCAAGCCATGGTCCGAGACAAAGTTGACGATCTGCCACTCTACCCTGAGGGACGAGCGTGCGCTGCTCCGACGACACGGCGCGTAATCGACATCTTCGAGCCGATTCAACGACACGAGCTAAAACGTGATCGTGATACCGAAGTCTTTGTCACCCAGCTCTCCCCAGTCCAACGCAAGGTGCTCAAATTGCTCCGGATCAAGCCCGACTCCTAAGGAAAATGAATTGACGACTGACGGAAATTAGCGGAAAGTGATCGGGAGAAGTGCGGAAAAGGAGCTACACGGTCACAATCACCCTAAGTTGTTTTAATTCACAGGATCTTTATAATCCTATGAGTATCCTGTTAGACTTAGGTAAGTTCCGAGTCTGGATTGTCCCCAGGCACATCCACATGGGAAATTCCAGATTTCAGTAACACGGTGGTCTCTATGTCTCTTAAGCAAAAAAGATCAAATCGTTATTGTGCTTCGTCTCTTCAAACCGTTAAGCGTTCATCGGATTTTTGGTTTTCCCGCAATCTCAGGTTTGAGCAGCTCGAAGCTCGACGATTACTTGCAGCGACAGTTGATATTGCCACGACATGGCGAACTGACGAATTTGAAGTAACTGGGACGTTTGACTCCCAATTTACAAAAGATGACGGAAATTACAATGACCAGACGTCAGGGCACTACACTTTCGCGGGCACCTTGGCCTACAATAGCTCGACTTTTGGCTCAGGAACGCTAACTGGTCCTGTAGCCGGATCAGGAAGCGATCACGTATTTGTTTCTGGGCAGGGCCTCCTGCCATGTTCGCTTTACAGCGTAATACATGAAGGGGTTGTGAATTTCGAAGACGACAATGGCAGCATCACGGGTACTTCAGGTAGTCCCTCGTCGAGTCAGTATACTTCCTATAATGACCTTCTCGGAGGAAACTGCTCCGCTGGCGACGCATTGGATTTCTCTCCATTCTTGAACTTCGAACTATTTGATGGGACCTACGATGAATCGAACAATGCCACACTAGCTATCTCTGGTTCTAAATCGACCAATGGGGGCGTGTCGACGCTCAATACCGCACCTGCTGCAATCCAATTCAATGAGACGGATCAGACAGACCTAACTGTTACTTGGGCACACATCCCCAATGGCATCAATGTCATTGCCAGCATCACGGGACGACACATGATTCCGACCAATAGTCGAGATGTTGCGGTAACTGATGTGAAAGCCTATTACACAACCCAAGCGAAAAACCGCATCTCCACTGAGACCCCATTTGACACTGGCAATGTCGACATCTACTGGAACACGGCAATGATAGGAATTCGAATCCCTACAAGGGGCCACATACCCCCCATACACGTTATGAATTTCCTCCCGAGTCTATCCTGACTGAGGTCCAGAATCCAGGAAATTCTCCTGGACAACGGGGTTTTCTCCAAGTAGGACCAGTTGCCATGAAAATGCTCCTTTTCTGTCCATCCGGCCCGGAATGTCACTGAGCGCCCAAAACCAGCCACCTTTGACATTAGCAAGAAAACCAACAATGTCACGTTGCAAAGGGAATTATTCAAGAATTAGTGTTTTTCACGGATCCCTAAGAATTGGGCTTTTCTTTTCGCTTCTCATTTTCAGCGATTGCTGTCAACTCAGTCCGAGTCGGAGCATAGAGTGCGACGGCGGTGACCTGCCCCCACGGTAGGTGCCAGTGTTTATGTTAGTGTTGGGGTGGCCTCCAGGCCAGCCCCACTCGCTCGCTGAGGCGTAGCCGAAGCGAGTGCGTTGGGCATGGTGAAGAGATTGGGGGTGGAAGTCCCCTGCGGGTCCTATCGGAGGTAACCGCGAGGTGAAGGCAACTGCACGAGATGGAGCTTGGACAATGGAC
>JBDOMT010000229.1:0-2174 GCA_039831705.1 Pirellulales bacterium
CACAAGCTAGAGGATTTCGTGCCTTTGAAAACTATCGTACTCGTATCCTCTTCTATTGCGGGAAGCTTAAACTGATGCCAACTGAAATTGGCCACTAAAATCACTGAAGAACCGGTTTTATAATGATTCCCAGTTTCAGCCTACCTGTCAACAGGGGGATAGTGCCGGAATATCCGTAGCTGGGCTGCCCGTTCATGCATCCCCTGTCAGTCGATCTACTTGGCTCCCTGAATGAGCATGACAAACTCGGCATTCGATTTAAATTTACCAAGTTTGCCGGTGAGCTGTTCCATGGCATCCACATGGTGCATGGTAGAGAGAGTGCGCCTGAGCATGGTGGCGGCGTGGAGTATTTCAGGAGGCAGCAATTTTTCTTCGCGCCGAGTGCCGGATTGCTCGATATCGATCGATGGCCAAACGCGTCGGTCCGCCAACTTGCGATCGAGTACCAATTCCATGTTACCAGTCCCTTTGAACTCCTGGAAAATCAGGTCGTCCATACGACTGCCCGTATCAATCAGTGCCGTACCTACGATCGTGATTGATCCACCTTCCTCAAAGGCGCGGGCTGTGGCAAATAGCTTCTTAGGAATATCCATCGCCTTGATATCCACACCCCCACTCATGGTGCGCCCCGTGTTGCCAACCCACTTATTGAAGGCACGTGCTAAACGCGTGATCGAATCCATGAGCATGAACACATCCTTGCCCATTTCCGCTAATCGCTTACAACGGGCAACGACGAGTTGCGAAAGCCTAACATGATTTTCCACGTCACAGTCCAGGCTGCTGGCAAAGACCTCACCGTCGATGTTCCTGCGCATATCGGTGACCTCTTCCGGCCGCTCATCGATCAGCAGGACGATCATGGAAACGTCAGGATGGTTTGTCGTGATTGCATTACTAATTTGTTGCAATAGCACCGTTTTACCCGTGCGCGGAGGGGCCACAATCAAAGCACGCTGTCCCTTGCCGAGTGGCACAAGCAAATCAACGACTCGCGTGCTCAGTGGTTCGGGGCCCGTTTCCAGCGGCAGCCACTGTTCCGGCGTGATTGGCGTGAGATTCTCAAATTTTTTGACGTCAAGATACTCTTCTGGAACCATACCATCCACATCGAGAATATCCCGAAGTCGAGGACCTTGCTGCTTCCGGTGACGCTGAACCATGCCATGGATGAGTACACCCTCACGAAGACCGAATTTTTCAATCATCGTACCAGGCACGAACGGGTCGGAACGCTCACGCGTGTAGTTGGTCGCCGGATCTCTTAAAAATCCGTAGCCGTTGGGATGAAGTTCAAGTACACCCGATCCGGCAATTAAAGGCAACGATTCTCCATTCGATCCGGTATCATTGTCTTGGCGTCGGTCGTTGTAAGAAGAGTTACGTCGTCGTGAACCTCCTCGTTGGCCGTATCGACCACCACCTCGGTTGCCGCCACCTCCGCCACCTCCGCCACCTCCGCCACCTCCGCCGCCGCCAGAACGTCCTCGATACCTTCCACCAGGTCGCTTTTTCTTACCCATCAGTGAACCAATTCCTTTAAAACAACTTAGTAGTGAGAACGTGGAATGAGCTGAACTACAGTGAAGCTTATCGCAGTCCTCAGATTTACACAGAGAGCCCTCTGCGGGATGCAAAGCGACCTCCGCCAGATGCAAAGAAACCGTCAGGCCTCCACTGCATGCCTGCCATTGACTTCTGCCCCATTGACTTCTAGATGTCACACGTTGGTGCCTTGTCAAACTCATCTTTTTTAGGTTGACGCGAGTTTAAACTCTTGCCCAGACGTAAACTCTTGACCAGACAGGTTCAGGGACGCACTCCAATTCCAGACAAAACTAGCGCAATTACCACGCTGTGGCGATACCGCTTAGCCGTGGACACAAGCCACTACGGAATAGATGCTATAAAAATTTTCCAGCTTCGGCTTTCCAGTTAAAGCCTGGTAAAGTGCAACTTCACACTCTGCCCAGACAGTACCCATCATTGTGGCAACCCACAAGTAAGGCTTGACCAGACACCAGTCTATCAACATGAGACAACCAATTTCCCCAGTCACCAAAGGCCCAGTAACCAAAGGCCCAGTAACCAAAGGCCCAGTAACCAAAGGCCCAGTAACCAAAGGCCCAGTAACCAAAGGCCCAGTAACAAGATATCCAATATCCAAT
>JBDOMT010000229.1:2184-2677 GCA_039831705.1 Pirellulales bacterium
TTAGGGGTAGGCCCATTGCCTTCCAAATGCCCATGCCTTCTAAAGTCTGCCTTCAATATGTCCTGTCGACACCTACGCCCGTCGACAACTATGGTCGACACTTATGAAGGGACCAACAACATTGGCCTCAAGAACCTGCTATCAATACGGCAGGGTTATGAACTACACGATTATATTAGTCATCCTTAGACTCCTGTCAAGTTCGTCTTAAAAATCACCGCAAAAAAAACTTGCCTAAAGTGGGCAGAGAACCAGGAATGAGACGGAAACTATTGATTGAAATCGTACAACCCCTTTTGTAACAGATGGTTACGAAAACTCAATGAAGGCAGGTACAAGTCCGCTTGCCAGTCCGGCTAAAAGCTGATTGGGGTCGTTAAATTCGGTAAAGTCATGGAAATCGTGCAAAATTACTCAAACCCCCTTATCCTGCGGGCCGATGTCCATCGTAAGAGACTGGCTAACCCTACAGGGATCGAATTGATATGAACGT
>JBDOMT010000229.1:2687-15114 GCA_039831705.1 Pirellulales bacterium
ATTGTGTTGTATGAGCTTACTGGCCACCTTGACACTGGCGTCTGCGTCCGCGGTGGGCCAGACCGATGGAATTCGTTGGCGGAGCACTGTGGACGCGGCCAAAATTGAAGCGGCACAAACGGGCCGATTGGTGTTGTTGCATTTTTGGTCCCCCAGCTGTGGCCCCTGTCGCAAATTGGAAAACACGGTTTTTCACTTGCCCCAAGTGGGAGCAGACATTGAGAAACATTATGTGCCTGTGAAAGTCAATGTGGCTGCTTCGTCTGCGATGGCATACGCATACAAGGTCAACCGTGTGCCAAGTGATGTCATATTGACTTCTCAGGGTAATGTATTGGCAAACTATACAAGTCCAGCAACTCAGCAGGACTATTTGGGAAAATTAAGTGCGGTGAATTCCAGCATGGGCCCACAACAAGACCAGCCATTCACGCCAGCGGGTGGACCGCAGGTGAATACTGCCTATGCGTCCATACAGAAGAAGTCGCCGCAGTCCGCAGCAATTCCCGTGACCAACCCCAATATCCAATCATTCACTAGCAAGAGGCCTGCAGCGAGTAGCCCGTACGCCGTAACTCCGAGGGTTGATTCACTCGCTTCCCAGCCTTCGCAGCCTTCTCATCGGTATGCAATGCCAGCTAGTCAGAACACTCCTCAGCAGAAGGACGTTCCAGGGAACGCGATGCCAAACAGCTATCGAAATCCGTACTTAAGGCCCTCCGATCCATCGACTGCGGAAGTTCATACCACGGCCTCTACAAACAGTGACCGCAGATACCCTGCAGCAACCAATACGACCATACCGGCAGCCACAATAAGCACAACATCGCAGGATGCCACGTCCGTCGGACCGGCGAATAGATCGGTTGCACCGGCAATCAAGCCAGTAACGGCGACAAGCACGGTACAACTTCCGGCGGGAAGTCCTTCGTTGGGTTTTGATGGGTATTGCCCAATCACACTAAAATTTGACAAAAAATGGGTACGTGGAAATGTGCAATTCGGAGCAATCCACCGAGGTCGCACTTACCTGTTTGTCGGAGACCAGCAGCGGCAACAATTCCTTGCCAATCCAGACGCCTACAGTCCAGTCTTTTCAGGAATGGACCCGGTGGTTTTGCTGGATAAACAACAAACGGTCGAAGGAAGTCGCAAATTTGGATTCGAGTATCGCGGGACTTTCTATCTGTTTTCCAGCTCAGAATCGATGAAGAAGTTTGCCAGTCAGCCCGATCACTACGCAACTGGCGTACGTCAAGCGATGACTCAGCAAAGCGGGTCGAAGGAAGTGATACGCCGATAATGATTGAATTAGCTCAACTCGACCCGGCCGAACGAATTTTGATGGGGCCCGGTCCCAGCAACGTGCCTGCCCGAACTTTGCAAGCGCTGGCAGCTCCTACCCTGGGCCATCTCGATCCTCAGTACATCCAAATCATGGATGAAACGAGTGCGTTGCTGAGACAAGTCTTTCAGACCGAAAATCGCCTGACCTTTCCCATTTCGGGTACAGGAATGGCAGGGATGGAAACTCTGGCAGTCAATCTGCTCGAACCGGGCGACGAAGCCATCGTTTGCATCAACGGCGTTTTTGGTCAGCGAATGAAAGAGGTCATTCTACGATGTGGCGTGACCGTGCACTCTATCGAAGCGTCTTGGGGTGAAACCATTTCAGCATCTGCCGCCGCGCAAGCGATTGCCAACCACCCACGAGCCAAACTTCTGGCCATCGTACATGCCGAAACGTCCACTGGTGCGCATCAACCTCTGGAGGAAATTTCCAAATTAGTGCATGAGGCTGGTATGCTTTACATGGTGGATGCCGTCACTTCGCTGGGCGGGCATGAGTTGAAGGTCGACGCCTGGCAGATTGATGCCATCTACAGTGGCACCCAAAAATGTCTTTCCTGCCCACCCGGTTTGGCACCCGTATCCTTCTCCGAACGGGCATTGGCTACGATAGAAAACCGTAAGACCCAAGTCCAAAGCTGGTATTTGGATGTGTCAATGCTACGCGATTATTATCTGGGCAAAACCGACGGAGGCCGCGCTTACCACCACACGGCCCCCATCAACATGACCTATGCACTGCGTGAGTCGTTGAGGATCGTGCTGGAAGAAGGCTTGGAGCAGCGCATCGAGCGGCACCGCCAAATGCACCAACGTCTACGCTCAGGGCTTGAGAACCTCGGCTTGCAATACGTGCCCACCTCTTCGCTGTACAACCTCAATTGTGTTCGCGTCCCTGAGGGTGTGGACGAAGGGGCTGTCCGCAAGCGTTTACTGGAACAGTATGACATAGAAATCGGCGCCGGCCTTGGCCCATTTGCGGGTAAGGC
This sequence comes from Pirellulales bacterium, assembly GCA_039831705.1. Taxonomy (GTDB): domain Bacteria; phylum Planctomycetota; class Planctomycetia; order Pirellulales; family Lacipirellulaceae; genus JAJRWS01. Next base: position 5,027 of record JBDOMT010000229.1, read on the forward strand.
GTGGCGGATCGGTATCATGGGCCATACGTGCCGGCAGCGAAACGTCGATCTGGTTCTGACAGCACTGCGAGAAACGCTTGCTGCATGATCCTGTCAACGAAACGATGAGGCGTGATGAATGACTCTCTGAAGAAGTTGCGGGCCATCTATCCGGCCGATCGATTTCTCGAAGCGGACGCTCAATTGGCCGCTTACGCATCCGATGCACTGACCGCCTTTCACTCGCTACCACGGGCCGTCGTGTTGCCTGAGACATCCGAGGAAGTTATCGATACGGTCAGGTTCTGTCACGACCAGCAGGTAGCGTTTGTCGCCCGGGGCAGTGGCACTAGCCTCTCCGGTGGATCCCTGCCAGTATCAGACGGGATTGTGATCGGACTGAACCGACTGAACAAGATTCTCGAATTGGACAGTAAAAATCGTATTGCCCTGGTCCAGCCAGGAGTCATCAACCTGCATGTCTCCGAGGCAGCGCAGCCCTACGGTTTGCACTACGCGCCCGACCCATCCAGCCAACAGGTCTGCACCATTGGCGGCAATGTGGCCTTCAACTCGGGCGGTGCCCACTGCCTGAAATATGGAATGACCGCAAATCATGTGCTGGGCATCCAGGCTGTTCTGGCAACGGGTGAAGTGGTAACTTTTGGCGGTCGCAGTCGGGAATCCTTGGGACCCGATACCACCGGACTCTTTTGCGGTTCCGAAGGTCTGTTTGGAGTGGCGCTCGAAATCACGCTCCGTTTAATTCCCCAGGCAGGCTGTTATCACACAGTTCTGGCCGGCTACCGATCGCTGCAAGATGCCGGCAATGCGGTGGCACAAATCATTGCTAGCGGATTACTTCCTGGAGCGATGGAGATCATGGATGCGCTCGCCATCGAAGCAGCGGAAGCAGCGGTCGCATGCGGCTATCCACCAGGTGCCGAAGCGGTACTCATCGTCGAGTTGGAAGGGCCTCACGAAGTGATCGAGTGCGAGCGCGAAACACTTCACACGGTACTCGCCAGCACTGCAGCATTTCAAACTAAGACGGCAGCGAATGCGACCGAACGGATGACGATTTGGAAAGGTCGCAAGAGTGCGTTTTCCGCCGTCGGCCGAATCAGTCCGGATTTTATCGTGCAGGACGGTGTCGTACCGCGCCTGCGCCTGGGCGAAGCACTCCAGCAAATCGGTGAGATGGCAGACGTAGCAAAAATCCGCGTAGCCAACGTGTTTCATGCGGGCGACGGCAATCTGCATCCCCTCATACTGTACGATGGTCGTGAGCCGGGCGCTCTGACCCGGGCCGAAGAGCTGGCCGGCCGCATTCTGGAAATGTGTGTCGCCATGGGCGGATCGATCACCGGAGAACACGGCGTTGGCCTGGAAAAACGGGACTACCTGGGGACGATGTTTTCGCAGCACACCATCGATACCATGCAGCGCGTCCGCGCTGCCTTTGATCCCCGGAAAATTGCCAACCCGGGCAAGATGTTTCCAGGCAGTGACCCGGCCGATTCACAGCAGGCAACCTCCGGTTTGCGTGGACTTCATCCGTTGGAAAAAGCGGGCATCATTTCTCGAGAGTAACCGAGGCTTCTCGTGTTGGCACCAACCTCCCTCACCGAATTGCAAGAGGCTATCCGTAGTCACCCGCAGGTACTGGCGGTAGGTGCACGGACCAAGCCACGGCTATCGCAAGTGGACGACTGCACGCTCCTCTCGATGCGTGGCCTGTCCGGCATTACCGAGTACCAACCGTCCGAGTACACATTCACCGCATTAGCCGGTACTCCCCTGCATGAGTTGGAACAGGTGTTGACGGAGCAAGGCCAGGCCATGCCCTTTGATCCATTGCTCAGCAGGGCTGGCTCCACCTTGGGTGGCGCGACGGCAACCGGCCTCTCCGGCCCGGGTCGCTTCCGCTATGGAGGGATCCGTGATTTTTTACTCGGTCTCACTTACATCGATGGAACAGGGCAGCCCATCCGCACAGGCAGCCGGGTGGTCAAGAATGCCGCCGGGTTTGATCTACCCAAGTTGATGGTTGGGAGCCTGGGTCGTTTCGGCGTACTGGCTGAATTAACGTTCAAAGTGTTTCCCGCTTTTCGCGCGAGGATTTCACTCCAAGTCGAATGTACCGATTGCCACCAGGCGACTGAGCGTTTGATCGAAGCGGCTTGCTCGCGTTGGGAGCTGTTGGCGCTCGATTATGATCCTGCGCAAAAACGTCTACTGCTCCAGCTTGGAGGTCCTCAGCGGGCGCTGGAACAGATTGCTGCGGATATTGAAAACCGTTGGCCAGGAGATGTTCAACCCATCGAGTCTTGTACAGCAGACACTTGCTGGGAAACTATCCGCACGTTGGGGCTTGACTTAACCGAGTCAGAACAAGCCCCAACCAGACCCACACGGGCTTCCCAGACCGTAGTGGCTCAGGTGGCATTAACTCCCACGGTAGTTCCTGAACTGGAGCAAAAACTGGGCTCCATGGAAGGTGTCAATTCACACTACAGTGTGGGCGGCAATGTGGCCACGCTCATTTGTCAGCAGCCAGATAATATACCGCCCATAAGCAAACTCTTAGCCGAGCTTCAACTTGTGGGTCTGGTGTTGCAGGGTTGTGATGCGCCTCTGTGGCTGGGTACCACTCAACCAACGGCTATCGACCGAGCCATCAAGACAGCCCTCGATCCGCAGTGCCGTTTCCCTTCCTACGATATTGCTAACCTCCAGGCTGACCATGTTGCACACCATTGATCCCAAATTGCACGGACCCTTGGGGGAACCGATGGCCAAAGCCATTGAGACGTGTGTCCATTGTGGCTTTTGCCTGCCAACTTGTCCTACCTATGAGATTTCGGGCCAGGAGATGGATACTCCACGGGGCCGTATCGTACTGATGAAAGAGATCCTGGAAGGCCAGCTCGATTTAACCGATGCCACGACTTACCTCGATCGGTGCCTGGGTTGCCTGGCCTGTGAGACGGCTTGTCCTTCGGGGGTAGCCTATCGTGAGCTGATTGGTCCTTTCCGGGCGCAGACCGCCAACCAGCGCCAGCCACCGCTAGCCCAACGGTTGCGCCGTTGGCTAATTGACAACACCTTGCCCTATCCGGGCCGCTTGCGGCTGGCAATGCAGACGGGAAGGCTGGGCAAATGGCTACATCCTTTGGTCCCATCCTTTCTACAACCGATGCTCAGACTGCTGCCCGAGCAACTGCCTTCTCGGCAAAGCTGGCCTGAAAGGGTGCCCGCCGTGGGCAAGCGTCGGGCACGCGTGGCGCTGCTGATTGGCTGCGCCCAGCAGATATTGGCGCCGGACATCAACACCGACAGCATCGAAGTACTCAGCCGTAATGGCGTTGAAGTGATTGTGCCACCTGCGCAAGGATGTTGTGGGGCGCTTGCCTGGCATGAGGGCGATCTGCCCAGCGCACGCCGGTTTGCCGAGCAGAATCTAGCCGCCTTCCCCACCGATGTCGATGCCGTAGTCTCCAATGCGGCTGGCTGCGGCTCCACGCTGCAGGAATACCATCTCATCCTCCAAGGAACCCAACTGGCGGAAGAGGCGGACCGATTTCGCTTGCGTGTATGCGACATTGGCGCCTTCTTGGAACAACTGGGCGACCTGCAACCAATTCCCGAGCCGAGACACCCACTCACTATCGCTTACCACGACGCATGCCATTTGGCCCATGCGCAAAATGTTCGTCATCAGCCGCGCGCCTTGCTCCAGCGAATTCCCGGAGTACGGCTCGTCGAAGTGCCCGGCGTGCAGTCCTGTTGTGGCTCTGCCGGTACCTACAACATCGATCAACCGCGCATTGCCGCAGAACTCGGCGCAAACCTGGCCGGCAACCTGATCGCCACCGAAGCCGACCGAATCGCCACCGGTAACATCGGTTGCCTGATGCAAATTCGCATGCACTTGGCAGAGCAGGGGGCCACCATTCCCGTGCACCACACCATCAGCCTGCTGGCCCAAGCCTACCGACAACAATTGTGACAATGTATTTGCAAGAAAAAAGTGAAAAAGGGCGGAAAATGGGCCGGCCATAAATCGACATTATCTTCTTCGTCGAATATCCTTGTTGCCAAACAACTTGGATCATTGTGTGTGTCACCAAATGTCACCAAATGTCACCAAATGTCACCAAATGTCACCAAATGTCCTTTTCGGGTGTCACTAAAAGCCTATCCCATTACCGACTCACATGCTCTTTTGGAGGAAATTGAAAATCAATAGATTGTGGACGAGCTGCTTGAATGTATATTTGATTAGACTAGTAACCCGAAATATTGGCAGGAGTACCAATCATGAAGAACTGTTTTATTTACTTTGCCATCAAATTTACATTATTAATTGCGTTACCCGTTCTGGCAGAAGAAATGCCTCAACCTGTGCGAATGGGTTGCGGATTGATGACTTTCGATACAGTCCCCGGATGGGGACTCAGACCAAGCGGAGATTCTGCATTGGGGCCAACCCATGGTGCTGTCGTCATCGACAAGGCGGGTAACATCTACACGAGCACCCAAAAAGGAATTGTTGTATTTTCTCCCGAAGGTACAGTGATCCACTCCTACTTGGGAAAAGATTTCTCAGATGTCCACGACATGGAGATTCGTGAGGAAGCGGGTGCCGAATTCATTTATGGTGCCCGAAATAATAATGCCGAAGGAATCAAGTTCAATATCAGGGGCGGAGAAATCATACTCAAGTTAGAGTTTCCAGAAGAATCTGGTCTCAACATTAAAAAATTCAATCCCACGGCGATCACCGTCGCTCCCAATGGCGATATTTTCCTGTCGAATGGCTATGCCAGCAATCACATTTTTAAATATGACAAAACCGGGAAGTACTTACTGCACTTTGGGTCCAAAGGGAACGGCCTAAAGCAATTCAATACGGCCCATGGCATGACTTTGGACACGCGATATAACCCACCCCGTCTGCTGATTTGTGATCGCAATCATGAGCCTAAAGGCCGCCTGCTTCATTACGACCTCAATGGAGAGTTCATCGATGAGGTAGTGACTGGTCTTGGCATGCCCACATCTGTCTCCATCCAGGGAGACTACGTCTCAGTACCCGATTTACATGGGCGACTGATCATTCTCGACAAAACTAACACCATTATCTCCGTGATCGGGCACAACCCGGATCCTGAAAGGGGAAGGAGTTTCAATATCCCTCAAGAGGAGTGGATTGAAGGCGAGTTTAGCGGCACCCATGGTTCGTATTGGGACCATGATGGCAATTTGTACGTCCAGGATTGGAACGTGTCGGGACGTATCATGAAATTGGTACGGGCTCAATAGCCCATCGCTGTGAGCAGTTGCCAAAGACCGATGCAATAAGGATGGAAAAAAACTGCCCACAGAGGGACGCCAATTTCGTAGTCGGATATCCTTGTTGTCAAAAAACCTTGATCAATGTGGGTGTCACCAAATAATCTTTTGAAATATCACCGATTGCCTTCGGTTGAAACGTTCGCGTCTTGTGGAATGGTTTGCTCCACGATGGCCGCTCCACATGCATCGCCGAAGCAGTTGACGGCAGTTCGGAATCGGTCCAGCAACCAGTCCACGCTCAGGATCAAACCCACATATTCAACTGGAAGGCCTACCGCGTTCAGTACAATGATCATGGTCACTAAACCGGCTTCAGGAATACCTGCGGCTCCGATGGCCGCCAGTGTGGCGGTTACCGCGATGGTGAGCTGGTGTGTTAGGGTCAATTCCATGCCGATGGCCTGGGCAATAAAAATTGCCGCTGCCGCTTCGTAGAGTGCCGTTCCATCCATGTTGATGGTTGCCCCGAGTGGTAAGACGAATTCTGTGGAACGCTTGCTGACTCCCGCATTTTTCTCCGCGCATTCCATGGTGATAGGCAGGGTGGCGGAGGAACTTGCCGTGCTGAATGCGGTTAGAAGGGCCTGGGACATCTGCCCAAAAAACTGGTAAGGGTTTCGCTTGGTGAAGAAATAGAGAATGGCCGGCAGAGTAATCAGTGCATGAATCCCCAGGCCCACGAGGATGGTCAAAACGTACCAACCGGTCTGCTGCATGACCTCCAGAAATTGGCCTTCCGCTTGAGCCTCACCGAACCTGGAGGTAACCAGGCAGAAGATCCCGATCGGTGCAACGTTCATCAATAGCAAGACAAAGGCCATCAGTGCCGTGTTAATCTGTTCGATCCCAGACTTGAGGACATCGACCTTGGGCAGAGTGGTGAGCATTCCCGCAAAGATAATACTGAACACAATCAGCGGCAGCAGATTCATTTTCAAGGCTGCTCGGAAAAGATTGTCGGTGAAGAGCGACAATATCAGGTTCTCGAAGATCAACGAGATGGTTGGCTCCACTTTCTTTTCATCACCGAAAAACTCGACTACCTTTTCTCTGGGAACACCGGCCTGCATAGACAAATGGTCGTAGATTTTGTCCTTGGTGGCAGAGGACTCTATTCTCAGTTCGTTGAGAGTTTCCTCATCGACCGTGCCAACACCCGGCTTGATGAGATTGACAACGACCAGACCCACCACAACCGCCAGAAAAGTGGTGCAGATATAATAGGCGACGGCCGTAACGCCCGGCTTTCCCAGTTTGCGAATGTCACCCAATCCAAGAATGCCGCTCATGACCGAGGACATGACCAGCGGTACCACCAGCATCTTGAGAAGGTTGAGAAAAACCTCGCCGCCAATCTCCGTTTTCATGGCGGCATGAGGCGCCAGCAGGGCAAACCCCACCGCCAGGACAATGGCCGCACAGATGGCGATGGTTAACCAATGGCCAGGTTTTTTCTTTTCTGACATTGGGCTCTCCCGGAAATGGAGCATGAAACTGGCAAAGCAAATTCCTATCCAGGGTAATGTACCGTCATGCTCCGTTTCCCGACAGAGCTATTGGAGCCAGTTTAGAGATTGTTTAACAGGGCTGAAATCTGGTCCGATTTCAGTTGTTGAGAGAGGGCCATGGTTTTGATGGAGGCTTCGGTGAGGATCTGACCCTTCACCAGATTCGAACTCTCCTGAGCATAGTTAGCGTCCTCAAGCTGGCTCAAGGAGCTTGCGGTGGCAACCGCTTTTGCTTCCGCCAGTCGTTGATCGACGTCCAGGGTATACTTTTCATAGGCTCCAGCCGCTGCGCTGGCCAGGTTGATCTTTGCGAGTTGGTCGTCGAGTGCTTTCACGGCTGCCGCGGTATCACCATCCACCGCGTTAGCCGATCCGCCCGATCGGAGACTGTCCAACGACTCGGGCAATGCGAATCCGGTGGTCGAGCCTAGTGAGTCGAGTGCATTGAGTGAAGAATCGACCTGTAGTTGGATTGCTGCAAGTTCTTCGGCAGATGAAGTGCCTGCGCTGGTTTGTACGAACAGTCCGCGTACCTCCTGAAGTACATCCGATGCGGTCTGTCGACCACTCTGCTGGATATGATTTTGGCGTCGTTGGGAATTGATCACCTTGGATTTGGCACTGATTTGAATCAAGTCGCCACGCAGCTGTTCCGCCCCAATCAATCCGGCCGGATCGTCACGTCCATGATTGATACGGAGGCCCGTCGACAAGCGCTCGATAGCCTGATTGGTAATACGATTGGTTCGAGCATTATTATTGAGTAGTGTTCCCTGGATGCCGCCTGCCCCTACACCTAGTACCATCGAGAAATCTCCAGTTGGAAGTTGCCCTGCTGCAAGTCCATCGGCCAGATCACCCAAGCAATGCCCCATCCAAGCATTGATTACCCCATCCAAGCAATTGTAAGCAATCTAACAAAAAGTATACGTCACAAAACCAGGGCAGGTCGGATAGAACTTGAAGTTCCCTTAGAGCAATATTCGATATGTGGTTTTGTTGTATTTTGACAACACGGCCAACAGCTGGAAGTCATGCGCTAGCTGCGGGTTGATTTAATGCCCAAAGGTCACGATCACATCAGCCGTCGGGCGTTAGCCCCCGGTTTTGTGGCGTGTCTGAGGTCAGAACCCACGGCACCAGCTATCATTGTGCCGGTAGTCTTCACTTCCCCAACGCGGTCGATTTACGCCAGCCGATCTTTTCGATTCGCTTGAATTCAGCTTCGATGTCAGTTCCCTCGTAGAAGGACAACCAGCCATGCAAACGGCTCGTTTCTCCTGGTGCACAATCGGAAAACTGTGGGTCGCTGTGCAGGCAAGGACAATTTTCATTGCCCCAAGCATGGACACATCGTTCCCAGGCCATAATCACCCAACGATCGCCGGACCCGTTATGACAGGCCACATAGGGTGAATGGAACCGTTTATTGTCGTTGGTCATCTGGGTGAATCCGGGCATTCCTTTGAGCATCACACAGTTTTGCACACGCAAACCGCTCAAAGGCCGATCGGAACCATTACTGAGCCACAGTTCCATGCGGACGTGGTCGGCGGTGGATTCGACTCGGGCTCCAAACGAAACCTTATTGGGCAAGGGGCGTGCTACTTCCAACACATGATCTTCCGGTCGTTTCCATTCCAGAGGCTGCAGATGGATTCCCTGTCGGTCCCAAGTCGTGGGCACATCGGTATGTGCCAGATACAAGAGTTGTCGTTTGGCGTCTTGCTCCATCCAAATCGCTTCGGGCAAATCGACGACTACGTAGCTGCCGTCATTCCATGGTGTAAACAGGCTGAATTTTGTCTCACGCTGGGGTCGAATGGCACCGTCCAAAAAACCGATTCGAGGATGACGCCCTCCCGGGTAGGGCAAGATCGTTAGAGGTTGTTTTGGCTTGGCCTCAGGAAAAGGCTGATCGACCAGGGCGGCTTCCTCCAAAGCAGCGGACACCCGTTCCGCATTCAACCCGGTGGCTGCGCAGATTTCGCCAATCGAATACTGGTGGTAAACCGCCATATTCTCCAGCCACTGACGCAATTCATCGCCGCTGGCCGGGCGGGTGTTGTCGAGAGTAGTGCCCGTGGCGATTGCCTGCTGCCGGTCCTCGATCGCATCGTAAGGACTGAGAGGCATGACCTGCCAGTCCACGAATTTTTCCAAGTCTCGTAACGCCACCACCTGGTAACCTTGTGTGGCAAGCATGTGCATGTAGGTATCGAACTTATCAGGGGGTGTATGCACCCATGGATGCGCTTGATCGGGAACTCCATGAAATTGCAACACGGCAATACGTCCGCGAGTGGCTCGCCGGATGGAGCGTTCGAAATCCTCCAGTTCCCAGACGGGCCGCGCATCTCCGGATGTGGGAATCAGTAGGGGATGATCGAGCCCCGGTTGGTAGGCGATCCCCTGTCCCTCCTTGTAGGCGTACTCTGGCGCGGTGCCGCGACGAGCCCAACGGATGCCATGCTTTTTCAAAATAGGTAGCGCTCCCGGATCGATGGCATTCCCCGGATAGGCAAAACTGACCGGAACCGGAATTCCATATTCCTGGCACCGTTCGTTGATGGCGGTGATCTGCTCAGGCAACCGGGCAAGGCTCTGGGCGGTGACTCCCATGTGATCGCGTGTGTGGTTGCCAATTTCAAAACCATCCTGGTGCAGTTGAGCGATTTGCTCCCAGGTCATGTAGTCTTGTTTGTTGGTCGGAAAGTCAAAACCCTCGGTAATGAAAAAAGTTGCGCCGAAACCATACTTCAATAAGATCGGTCGGACCACCGTGAAATGCGAACGAACGGAATCGTCGAAAGTGAGCACCACCAGCTTTTCAGGAATCGGCTGCAAAGCAGCAACCGGCTGTGTTGTCGCCAGCATCATTAATGCGCAGACAATGATGGCCGCCCATCGGGTGTTGGGGGGCATAGGTTGGCCAAGCTTGACATTAACTTTCATCGTGTTATTTCCTCATACATGTGGTATGGTCACTTTTCGCTCAGCGAAAAGTAATTGCAAGGTATGCAGGACCATTCGCGAGGCGAATGGGCGACCTGGGTGCATGATACTCTAAGTTTAACATAAGGTTACTCAAGGATTTCATTTTGACGCTCACGTTTTTTTAAACGGTTCTTCAGTGATTTTAGTGGCTAGGGAGGTGTTCAGGGAGGGTTTGTTTTTCGAAAATGCTCATCATGAGCAAACTCACTGAGCATTATCGTCAGTTGTTAGGTTTGGACACTT
>JBDOMT010000489.1:0-6138 GCA_039831705.1 Pirellulales bacterium
AACCAAATGTAGTGAAGACTTTCGAACACAAACCCTTGAAAATAAGGTTTTTCTAGGAGCAAGTGTGGAAGCCGGGCTAGGAGCGATCTGGTGGGACAGAATTTAGGGATTAGTGACCGATTGGCCGAGAATCTCAATAGTAGGCCCTACCGCGATTGCCTATCAACATCAGTCCACCCAGCTCGAATCTCTAGACAGGCACTGGCAATCTCATCAGGACTAGGCATATAGCCATTGGGCCTAATATTGATGCCTAGAGCCCGATTGATGGTATTGCCGTGTACTTTTTGTACAGCTCGGCTAAGTCGTCCTTAGAGATGCCCTTATCGTACATGCGGGTAATTCGCTCTTCTTGCGTTAGGGTTAGCATCCAGAGAGTTTAATGCTGTGATATTTTATTTCTAGGGTGGGGCAATTAGCCACCCCCTTGCACTACGCGCGGGCGCGCGAGGTGAGACGATCGAAAAGGGAGTATTCCCATCAGCCAATGTGTCCAGCATGGCACCACAGCACACCACAACTCTTGTGTGTTCATGTCTGGCGAAACTGATTATATCGCTGAAGCACTTACCCAGAAGTTAGAAGAATGAGAATACGATTCCGAGGGGAGTTGGCTGTTTCCGAAATTAACGCGAGATGCTTCAATGGAGATCCTGGAGCAGCTTTGCTCGGAAGTCGGATTGACTGAATTTGAGTATCCAGTTCATACTCAAGATGTTCTGATGCTTAGCCAAGGAAATGGAGTACAAAATCGGTGCTCACACTCCCAGCTATTATGTAAATCAGAGTTTGCTCCGTGACCTCGTTTCGCTTCCCCGATACAGTTTCCAGTGGCAAGCAGAAAACATCACCCAGCTGCTGATAGCTGCTGAATACCGCAAAGCCTGGCTACCAAAATCAACTCGACACGATTCTAAAAAAAGCAGGTGGTGTCTTGTACGTGAAAAATCTGAAGCAGCTCACAACTGACGCCAAATTGAAGCAATCAAGCAGATGCTAATTGCAGATCTAATTCAAATTTTAGCCGAAACACCAAAGTTGGAATCGAGACTGGTGCTTCACAAACCAGTGACCTACCAACTTGAATCACTGGGAATCGTCTAGGACTTCGTATCAATTGCATTATCTGTGCTGGGTGATTGATGTCGGTCCTTCGCACATGTCGTCATCGAATATTCCAGCACCGCCCATTGTCATGCGGGGTCTATTCGCCAACAAGTATTATCTGAGGGCCCATTTTGACCACCATTCGGGCTGTGTCATAAATAGGGGTAATCGCCCCCATTTATGGCATTTTGATTCTTGGTACGTTTTATGACACACTCAGTACTTAAATTACTTCCACATTAGGACTTAGGTGTCATTGAGCCAGAAAAGGAAGGGAATTGACACTCATTCGGTCAGCCGCCGTTCGGCTCGGAGGTGGGGGCAGCCCACGCGCCGAACCGAGAACGCTAACTCGCTTGGGTGAGGATCACCTCTTCACGCAAAGTAACTCTAAATGGCGTGGAAATCGCAATTCCAAGGCATTTGAAGGGTGCCTCCATAGGACCCAGGACGGTTAGTCATATGTCACAAACAGGATCAGAAAACCAACCTTTTCCAGTCAGATCGGTCGCAGTTAGAGAATCCCCAAGGAACTTTAGGATCTTTCGTTACGTCCAGTTGACCTGCTGTCCGCTCGTATTGAAGAGACAGCTATTCCTTCTTGGCGATGTAAATCTTGCCTGATCACGATACATTCAAAACGGGTTCCAAATCGGGTGTGGGTTCTACAATTTGTGGCTGAGGACGTTGTTTCTGTTTAACCGCTGCTGCGAAGTCCTCTTTAGCTTCCGTCTCCGCTTCTGGATTGAAACGAACTGCAAAAGCAAGGAACGAGCAGGTAGTAACCAGACCACCAAGGATTAGCATCGCCGTCGGCCATTCCAGCGAATCTTTGAATAGAAAGCCTGCTGCCACAGCACCTGCATTCCCACCTGCGCCTACGATGCCTGCGACGGCCCCTAGCGCTTTTTTGTTGACAAAAGGAACAACGGAATAGGTTGCGCCTTCGGACATCTGCACAAACAGGCTGAAGACAATAAGCGACGGTAATGCGACGGTCAATGCAGTCATCTGCGAAAAGAACATCAAAGCAATGCCTTCACAGAAAAGCGCGATGAATAGCCAAGTGACGCGGCCGCGGAGACCCCATTTCGATCCGAAATAATCACCGAAGATTCCACCCAGAGGGCGAGCAAAGACATTCATTAGGCCAAACGAAGCGGCCATAACTCCTGCAGCAGCCAAACCGAGTCCGAAGTAATCAATAAAGTAGAGTGCTGCAATATTGTTGATGGTGAGTTCTATTCCAAAGCAAGCCCCATAGGCGACGAACAACGCCCAGACACGGTAGTCATGACAAGCGGCCCAAAATTCTCCGTTGGTCTTTTTTGTGGAGGGTAGCTTGCCGGCTGCACGCAACTCCTTAAAATTGCCATCAGGCGCATCCTGTGTGAAGCGATAATACGCAATTCCTGTCAGGAAACATATTAATCCGGCAACAACCATAGATGCTCGCCAGCCAACCGCTGCACTGAATCCCATCGTAGTGACGAATAGCGCGAAGACCAATGGCATGACAAACTGTGTGACTCCACCGCCCAGATTCCCCCAGCCGGCTGAGGTCGCGTTTGCTGTGCCAATAACATTCGGGGCAAACATGATTGAGGTGTGGTATTGGGTGATTACAAAGGAAGCACCAATTATGCCGATCAAGAGTCGAAAAATCAGAAATGTTTGGAAATCGTGAGCAAAACCAATCCCCATCACTGGCAGTGAGCCAACCATTAGCAGCCCAGTGTAAGTTAGTCGTGGCCCAAACCGATCGCACAACCAGCCTATCGCCAGTCGAGCCAAAACGGTCACAGTTACCGAAGCGATAATTGACCAACCGACTTGTTCTTTAGTCAGTGACAACTCTTCACGGACCACTGCCATTAAAGGTGCAATCCCAAACCAAGCGAAAAAACAAAGAAAGAACGCGAACCACGACATGTGGAATGCGCGGATTTGTGGCATCTGGAGTTTAAAAAAATTGCTCCACAGCGAAGTGGACTTGTTTTGCAGTTCCATGGTTGGGGCTCCGTACATTTCGCTGCGCGCAACCTGAGCGCAGCGCCAATCTAGAGGTGAAAAAATAATGGCGTAACGTAAATTGCAGGTTTGAAATAAATCTGCGGTGGCGGTAATGAAGATGTTATGGGGTGGGTACTCGTCCCCGAATGCTATGAAAGCAACTCAGGTACTAACGATAGATTCCGCCTTAGCAAGAGGTTGTCCGCAAAACCCGTGCCACTGACGAACCTCTATAACCAATGACGATCTAAGCGGCAGCTCAACAGGTTTTTTCGAGTTACTGCTCCAGTCCACTATCGCTTGGGTTCGGGATGGCAGTAGCTTTTCTAGGCAGCAGCTGCTTAGATATTGCGCAGTTTGTATTTCAGCAAGCAAAGTTATGGAGGCTATTACTTGTCTCTAAACCTTTGAGAGTGCAACTATGGCCAATTCTTTTTTTAATTACGTTAGGCGCGCGAGTTGCGTTGGGTTCTATGGGCGAGCTGTTTGCCAGCTTGCTTGATTTCTTATATCCCTCCCAATATCCCGCCCTATGTCAGTTCTCGAAGTTCCCGCGTCAACTCTATCGCTATCCGACAAATCCTTGGTCTATGCGTTGCTCGCCGAGCAACAAAAGATCACGGCTGTGGATCGCTTTATTCAACAGCATGAGCAGGCTAGCGAGCCGCTGCTGTCAGACCAATATCGAGACCTGATCCCACTGTCGAAGCCGCAACCCGGTGAGCAATACGCCTTTGAGATCGATCTCGATGTCTGCTCAGGCTGCAAAGCATGTGTGGCCGCGTGCCACAATCTGAATGGCCTTGATGAAGCAGAACAGTGGCGCAGTGTTGGGATGCTGCATGGCGGGTCAGAACAACTGCCCGTCTTACAGCACATCACAACAGCTTGCCATCATTGCCTCGACCCGGCGTGCATGTCTGGTTGTCCGGTATTAGCCTACGACAAAGACCCGCTCACGGGCATCGTACGCCATTTAGATGACCAATGTATTGGTTGCCAGTATTGCGTCTTTATGTGTCCATACGACGTGCCGCAGTACAACCCTTCCAGGGGAATTGTACGCAAGTGCGATATGTGTCACGACCGGTTAGCTGTCGGGGAAGCTCCAGCTTGCGTGCAGTCGTGCCCGAATCAGGTCATTAGCATTTGCACGGTCAGCGTCGAAAAAGTGATTGAAGAAAGCGAGACCAACCAGTTTCTGCCAACGGCACCCTCACCGGGAATGACGTTGCCGACGACGATTTACAAATCCGAAAAACCACTCCCAGGCAACATATTGCCAGCTGATTACTTCTCCGCGAATCGCCAACACAACCATTTGGCGCTGGTCGTCATGTTGGTGCTGACTCAGCTGTCGGTCGGCGCATTCGTGGTAGGGCAACTCCTGGTTTCAGGCGTTTGGGCCGATCCGTTGATGCTCTCTGCGATTCGTCCTGCCTTCGCGATAGCCGGGCTAGTAGCTGCATTGATTGGTATGAACGCAGCAGTATTTCATTTGGGACGGCCACTTTACGCATTTCGTGCCTTGCTTGGCCTGCGCACTTCGTGGCTTAGCCGAGAAATTCTCGCCTTTGCCGTATTTGCAGCTTTTGCCCTCTCCAGCGCCATTGCAGTGTGGCTTGCGAAAGACAAAACCATTTTCGTATCTTTGGCTGACAGCTTGGGTTTCATGACTGCGCTCAGCGGGGTGCTGGGTGTTTTTTGCTCGATCATGATCTATGTCAAGACACAGCGACCGTATTGGAGCGCGCATCGAACGGGCGGCAAGTTTCTATTAACCAGTGGCCTTCTTGGATTGCCAATCGCATTGCTCGTATCATTGGCTGCCTGCTACTGGAACACTGAATTGACCACCCACTCGATTATGCAAAGCTACGGCCAATCGCTTTGTCGATGGCTGATGATCATGGTGACAGCAAAACTCGCCATGGAACTCTCTGAATTGGCTTGGCTCCAACAACGTAACTTCTCGCCTACCAAACGTACAGCGATATTGCTCACCGGCGAACTAAGCATGATCAACGTACTCCGATACTTCTTTGGTGTGATGGGTGGGCTCCTGTTGCCCTTGCTGTTGCTATCCGATAAAGCGGCAGACTCAGGTCCCGAGGGGTATCAACCACTATTCATGGGATTCATTGTTCTACTTATTGCAGGATTATTGCTCATCGGTGAAATGATTGAGAGATCTCTATTCTTTGCTGCGTCGGTAGCTCCGAAGATGCCGGGAGCACCGTGTACATGATTTCAACTTTGCCGATCCTTGAACAAACGCAGCCATCCGAAACTGAATCATCGGTGGGATCCCTCCTTCGCCAATGGAAAGGACCTCTAACCGCCGAATTACTCCGTGCTCCGGGTAAGTTTGGGCTAGGGCAAGTGCCCTTTTTCAAGGAGCCCGACGCTACCACTTCGATGGTGTGCGGATACTGCGCGACGGGTTGTGCGCTGAACATACACCTTCAAGATGGCGAAGCGGTGAATCTGACGCCCGCAGTCGACTATCCAGTAAACACTGGCATGGCTTGCCCGAAAGGCTGGGAGGCACTCTCCGTGCTTCAATCGACGGACCGTGGCACGATGCCATTGATGCGAAATGAACACAGCCGCTTGGTGCCAGTCGAGTGGGACACTGCGATGCGAGAGTTCAGTGCCCGATTTAAGGATATTCAAAGTCGTCACGGAAAACACTCGGTTGCTTTTTTAGGTACAGGTCAGATGCCCACAGAAGAAATGGCTTATCTTGGCAGCTTGGCTAAGTTTGGCATGGGCATGCTGCACGGCGATGGCAATACTCGCCAGTGCATGGCCACATCAGTCGTGGCTTACAAACAAGCGTTTGGGTTTGATGCTCCACCCTACACCTATCAAGACTTCGAAGAGTCGGATGTCATCGTGCTTGTCGGCTCGAACCTTTGCATCGCCCACCCGATCATGTGGCAACGTGTTTGTCGCAATCTTCATAATCCTGAAATTATCGTCCTCGATCCGCGGACGACAGAAACTGCGGTTGCC
>JBDOMT010000489.1:6148-15095 GCA_039831705.1 Pirellulales bacterium
CACTTGGCGTTAAAGCCAAAGTCGGATCTGGAACTGCTCTACGGAATCGCCCACATCTTGATCACCGAGGGTTGGATCAACGAGCAATTCATCCAGCAACACGTTAGCGATTATGACAAATTCGCGGAACATGTTGAATCGTTTACACCGGAATATGTGGAACGAGTCAGCGGCATCTCCAAGGAGAGTTTGCATTACGCTGCACGCACGATTCACAAAGGAAAGCGGGTCAGCTTTTGGTGGACAATGGGTGTCAATCAGAGCTATCAGGGCGTACGAACCGCGCAGGCAATTATCAATCTTGCGCTAATTTCTGGCAACATCGGACGACCAGGGACCGGGGCCAACTCCATCACCGGGCAGTGCAACGCAATGGGTTCGCGATTGTTCAGCAACACGACCAACTTGCTCGGCGGGCACGACTTCAAGAATCTCGAACATCGCCAAAAAATAGCCAACACGCTGCGCATCGACGAGAACCTCATTCCAAAGGATGACAGTTGGGCGTACGACCGCATCATCGAAGGCATTCTCCGTGACGAGATCAAGGGTCTTTGGGTCGTATGTACCAATCCGGCCCATTCGTGGATCAACCAGAACACATTCCACGAAATTCTGGATCGTCTGGATTTCCTGGTTGTACAAGACATGTACCACTCGACCGAGACTGCCAGACGCGCGAACCTCTACTTACCAGCTGCTGGGTGGGGCGAAAAGGAAGGCACGTTTATCAATTCAGAACGCCGTATCGGACTCCTTAAGAAAGTTGCGAAGGCGCCGGGGCAGGCGCTTTCCGATTTCTCTATTTTCAGGCTCGTGTCTCATTACTGGGGCTGCGAAGAGCTGTTTGAGAACTGGCAAGAGCCGGAGGATGTCTTTCAGACGCTCAAAGAACTTTCTCGCGACCAACCGTGTGATATCACAGGAATCAAAGACTACCAGATGCTCGACCAAAAACGAGGGATCCAGTGGCCCTATCCTGAAGGTTGCAATGTTAACGAGGCCGAGCGGCGATTGTTTGCAGATGGACAGTTCTATCACCTGGACGGGAAAGCGCGTTTGTTGTTTGAAAACTCTCGCGACATACCGGAGCCACCCAACGAGCGTTACCCCTATCTTTTGCTCACGGGACGAGGCACTGCTTCACAATGGCATACACAAACGAGAACGGCAAAGTCACGAGTGTTAAGAGGACTCTATCCACAAGATATTTACGTAGAAATCAATCCACAGGACGCGCATCGTGAAGGCATTAATCCAAATGCAATGATCCAAGTTGAGTCGCAACGGGGCAGTGTCACGGCCAAGGCATTCGTAACACCCACTATTCAGCAGGGTCAGCTATTCATTCCGATGCATTACGGTGCTACGAATCAGCTGACGTTGGCACATTTTGATCCGTATTCTCGACAACCTTCCTACAAAAATTGCGCTGTATGCATAGCACTCTCCCAACACACGCCCTTCGGGTAGCCTTCGATTGCAAATAGAACAGAGTGAATGAATGATAGATAGAACACAACAAACAGTCGTCGTGATCGGCAATGGCATGGTCGGACATCGCTTTGTCGAAAAGCTGGTCGAATTCGATACCACAAAGCAATACAAGGTCGTGACGTTCTGCGAAGAACCACGAGCAGCCTACGATCGCGTCGGTCTCACCTCGTTTTTTGCCCACCGTGATGCCGAGAAGTTGATGATCGCTCGATTAGACTGGTATCGCGAACATGGGGTGGATTTACACCTTGGCGATCGTGCCAACACAATCGACCGCAAGCGCCGTGTGGTTCGTTCTGATGTCGGCGCGGAGATCGCCTACGATCAAGTCGTGTTGGCCACGGGTTCGTATCCCTTTGTGCCTCCCATCGACGGTGTTGAACATCGAGGTGTGTTTGTCTATCGCACGATCGAAGATTTAGAGAAAATTATTGATTACGGCAAGAAGGTGCGGCGGTGCGCCGTGATCGGCGGTGGGTTGCTCGGATTGGAAGCTGCCAAGGCAGCTTTTGATCTGGGACTAGAAACTCATGTGATTGAATTTGCGTCGCGGCTCATGCCACGTCAAATCAACGACGATGGCTCAAGGATTCTTGTCAATCAAATCGAACAACTTGGCGTTCAAGTCCACCTCAACAAGGAAACCAAAGAAATTCGAGGCGATGGATGGGTCGAACAAATGGTGTTCGGCAAGGACGATGTGCTTGAGGTCGACATGGTGATTATCTCCTGTGGCATTCGTCCACGTGACGACTTGGCTCGCGAGTCCGGGCTTGAACTTGGTGAGCGGGGAGGTGTGACGGTCAACGACCATTTGCAGACTTCCGATCCAGATATCTATGCCGTGGGTGAAGTGGCCCAGCATGGCGGCATGGTTTACGGATTGGTGGCACCAGGGTACGAAATGGCGGAAATCCTAGCGATAAATCTCACCGGCAGCGACGCTCGATTCACGGGAGCCGATCTCTCCACGAAGCTCAAATTGATGGGCATCGATGTCGCCAGTTTTGGTCAATACGAACTGCCAGTCGAACAGGCTACGCCACTGGTGTACGAAGACCCTTTAGGCGGTGTTTACAAGAAACTCTTTTTTGACCCCAAAGGCGTACGGCTATTGGGGGGTATCCTTGTAGGCGATGCCTCTGACTACGGAACGCTATCGATCATTGCAAAGAGCGGTGAACAACTGCCATGCCAGCCGGGTGAATTGTTAGGTGCCGGTAACTCGAATGGTGGCGCGGCGGCGGCGCTCGGTGGAGCGGCGGCCATGCCGGACGACGCACAAATTTGCTCATGCAACAACGTCAGCAAGGGCGACATTTGCCAGGCCATCGCCGAAGGCAATCTCACTTCGATCGCCGACGTCAAGTCTTGCACTCAAGCCGGTGCCGGCTGCGGTGGATGCATGCCGCTCGTGACGGACCTGTTCAAAGCCGAACTCAAGAAGTCTGGAGTGGAGGTCAACAACAATCTGTGTGAGCACTTTGTCTACTCGCGACAGGAGCTTTTCACCATAGTGAAAGTGAAACAGATCCGCACGTTTGGCCAACTACTTGCGGAAGTCGGTCAAGGCAGCGGCTGCGAAATCTGCAAGCCGGCTGTCGCATCGATCTTGGCTTCTCTCTGGAACGACACCATCGTTGACCCCGATCATCAAACCTTGCAGGACACGAACGACCGCTTTTTGGCCAATATACAGCGTGGCGGGCTCTACTCGGTCGTGCCGCGCGTTCCTGGCGGCGAAATAACGCCGGAGAAACTAATCGTCCTCGGCCAAGTGGCCAAGAAGTACAGTCTTTACACGAAAATTACCGGGGGTCAGCGGGTCGATCTATTTGGTGCTCAGTTGCACCAGCTTCCGGAGATATGGGAAGAACTCATCGCCGCAGGTTTTGAAAGCGGCCACGCTTACGGAAAGTCATTGCGTACGGTTAAAAGCTGCGTCGGCACTACTTGGTGTCGCTATGGTGTGCAAGATAGCGTCGGCTTCGCGATTCGTCTCGAACAGCGGTACCGCGGGATCCGCGCGCCACACAAAATCAAGTTCGGTGTCTCCGGCTGCGTCCGCGAATGTGCCGAAGCTCAAGGCAAAGATTTTGGGCTCATTGCGACCGAAAACGGCTACAACCTCTACGTTGGTGGCAACGGTGGTGCTAAGCCCAGGCATGCCGATCTGTTCGCTTCGGATTTAGATGAAGAGACAACGACCAAATATGTTGATCGCATCATGATGTACTACATATTCACTGCCGATAAACTCACGCGGACTTCGACCTGGCTCGAAGGACTAGAAGGCGGGCTCGGCCATTTGCAAGAAGTTGTTGTTGACGACAAACTGGGCCTTTGCAGCGAACTCGAAAAACGCATGCAGCATTTAGTCGATACCTACCAATGTGAATGGAAGGCGGTCGTCGAAGACCCCGAAAAACGCAAACATTACCGCCAGTTTATCAACACCGAAGAAAACGAGCCCAGCATCGAGTTTGTCGATGAGCGCGGACAACATCGGCCAGAGAATTGGCCGAAGGATGGCGAGCTGGTGCAGATTCAAATACCTGATCAGAAACACAAAACGAATGGCGCAGCCAAACGCCCCGAAGCACCCAAGTCTCAGTGGGTCGAAGTCGGCAAAGTAAGCGACTTTCCTCGCGATGGGGGCGCTGCAATAAAGTATGGCGACGTGCAGGTCGCGGTCTTCAACTTCACCAGTCGCGGAGAATGGTACGCCTGCCAGAACATGTGTCCACACAAAAATGCCTTCGTGCTGTCACGAGGAATTCTTGGCAGTGTGGGCCACACACCAAAAGTAGCCTGTCCCCTGCACAAGAAACCTTTCTCTTTGCAGAGCGGAGAGAGCCTCTCGGGAGAAGATTTTTCGGTGAAGGTTTTTCCAGTGAAAGTTGCAGGCGAGAATGTGTTGGTGCAATTGCCGCCTAAATCTCAGCTTGATGCTTTGCTAGCCACCAAGCTGCATATAATTGGCCAGGAAGCGCCGAATGCCTGCGCTGTCTGCTCAGTTCATGAAGCAGTGGAAGTTTAACTATTTCTATTTTTAACCAGATGTGAAATATACTAAAATTCTTAAGTCGCAGGCAATTCCAGGCTTTACATTTTGTGAACAACGTTGGCATGCTGAATGTACCCAACGACAATTGCATTGCATGCCGAGGAATCGCACAAATAAACCACTATCAGTAGGGTGCCCAAACGTCTAAGGAAGGCGTGTCATTTGTCACTTGGGCAGTTTTGGGGAAGAATCGTTTCGGAGCGATTTATCGCTGAGGTGAGTTTCACCCGAGCAGGAACAGCTATTTGCTTCATGCACCGGGTGACGCCCACCTGTGCAGATTGAGGAGGCATGCCCCCAACCTGCTTAGGCTATGAGTCGGCATCCTCAGCCTGCATAGAAGTGTGTCAAAACTCAACTCTGCATGAGACACGCCAGAAACCCACCCTTTTAGAAACGCCCCAAACACATACTCCATTCGGGGGTGGTGAACAGGAAATGCAATTGTCCATTCCAGGCTTGCTACAACATCGTGTGTGGAGGCAGCCAATGTATCGTGACTAATGAAAAATCGAACTATTTTTCGATCTTCACTCGGACGTAGCGGTAGAAGGTTGAACGGGAAATCCTGAGCATTTTACAGATGTCGTCTATCGACATCACTCCGTCCTCATGAAGCTTCCACACGGCGTGCACTTTCCCTCGGTCCAATTTTATCTTTGGACGACCACCAATTCGCCCACGGGCACGGGTTGCTGCAATGCCTGCCCTGGTACGTTCCTGGATAAGCCGTAGCTCTAACTGAGCAAGAGCAGAAAAGATGTTGAAGATGAGTTCTCCCGATGCGCTGGTGGTGTCTATGGCACCATCGCTTACAGAGCGAAAGCCAATTTCTCGTTCACGTAACTCTTCGATGAGATTCACTAAGTGATGCATCGATCGACCCAGTCGATCCAACCGCCATGCCAAGAGAGTGTCGCCACACTCAAGGCTAGCTAAGCATTGGTCGAGCCCTGGCCTTTCGCACTTAGCGCCGGAAATCTTGTCGGTAAAGATCAATGTCTCATCGACACCGTGGTTGCGAAGAGCATCGATCTGAAGAGTTAGATTTTGGTCGTCTGTGCTAACTCTCGCGTACCCAACCAGACGACCGTCGGCAACGGTCTGGATCATAGTAAAGAACCGCCAATGAGAATCAAAGATGAATGTCTACTTGATTCGACGCAAGTAAGGCTCCAAAAGTTCCCTGATAAATTTCTATAGCAGTGGATTGCACAGGCATGATCAATCACCATCGGCTATTGGTCAAGTATCGACGGATCGTCCAGGTACATAATCCCCAGTTCGTCATCACTAAATGGCACAATCGGCTCCTCTTCCGGAAAACGCTTCCATTGAATGTATTGGTAAACGCGATCTTCTGCTTCGTCGTGATTCAACACTTGACCTGCCTGGTCCATTTCGAGTCGATAAAGAAAAACCGCCATCGCCTGCCCAACAATGCTGGGGTACTTAAGAAAGAATACCGAGCGACCGTCGCGGCTATCGTCAGGGCCGAAATCACCAGCTATGAGTGATTGTGCAAACGAACGGATCGAGATCTGGGCATCGACGGAGATTTTCATTCTGACAGTTTACACGTTTGGAAGGCGACCAGTCAGGCCCCACTGGCCCACTTCAGACTATACGATCTCCTTCCATTTCAAAAAGGGTGGATTGTTGAGACTAGACCGTCATGCTCGTGCACACCAGCAGAACATGGCCACATATTAAGAGGCCATCGGTGCAATTTCCCTCATTTTGGGGCAATCGAGGGCAGTTGGCCAGCGTCCGTTTCTGGCGTCGGTCAGATTCCCCGCCGTACCCAAGCGTTTTGCCAAATACCACAGATGGATCACTCATTATGCACGTAGCAACGGGGCCATTGTGCACTCTGACGGTTCGTCATTGTGCACTCCATCTGGTCTCCTTGAATTTCGCGAGATTCGATAGTTCTACTTCTATCGTAAAGAGCCGCCTTGCGCAGTCGAATTGACTGCACACGCTAACTCGCTGGCTGGATGATTCGTGCGTGAGGTGGGGGCACCCCAAGCATTGAATGCTCCATCCGTTTCTTCCGTCGGGCGATTTCACCGACCGCAATAGCGACCGGCACCAACTGACCAATGACACGCCCTCCTGGGCACGCTCCGGTCATCCTCCAATTCGTAAAGGAAACGGGCGTCCGAATCGGACACCCGTTCCCCTTTGAAAGTGAATCGCCACTCTGACGAGCGAACAAAAGGATTCACTATGGTCTACGTTTCACAGCAACTTTACCGGTTCGATACGTGCCGCCTCGCCGCGGTTGGCCTCTTCGGAGCATAATCGGCATCGTTGAGGGTAACTCGGCATAACTGTTCTTGTAGAGGTTGCTCGAGCCTCCACCCCTGTGAACCAAAATCAACTGGTTGGCAAATTCCGCAACCGCTACCGGGCGCGAGCTTGTCTCGCGTGGCACACGGATATTGGGCAGGAATATTCCGCGCGGGTCCATCTTGCTGTACCAAATGTCGTTCGAACGGTTACCAAGATGAAACATGTACAACTCTCCGTTGAACATCGACAGACTCGGTGCCACTTTGCTCTGCTGACTGTTGATCTTCACGTTTGTTGACCAACGAGAACCATTGTAAATCGAATGCCAGATGTTGTTGGAACTCTTGCCGAGGTGCACCATATGTAAACGAGCTTGGTACACAGCCATCGCCGGAGTTGCCTTGCTTGTTTGACCGGGAATTTTTACGTTCTTGGTCCAGGTGCTACCGTTAAAACGTGAATGCCAAATGTCGTTGGAGCTATTTCCAAGGTGAAGCATTTGCAGCTCGTTTCTAAACGAAACGAGGGCTGGCGTTGCCTTGCTCTTTTGGCCAGGAATTTTCACGTTCTTGGTCCATGTACTGCCGTTAAAGTACGAATAGTAAATATCATTGGACTTCTTGCCCAAGTGAACCATGTAAAGTCGACCCTGGAACACCGCCATTGCGGGTCCAGTTTTCGATGTTTGCTGGGGAATTTTGGCTGATCCAGTCCAAGTTGGTTCGGGATAAAAGGCGTTAATCGCGGCGATATCGCCCCGGCTCAATCGAATTTGCTGTCCGAGCCTATTTCGCGACACACCATTTCGCGTGGTAATTACAGGCTTGTTTGGGTCCTTGGCATGACTATTTGCCATGCTGGGATAGTGCATGATCGAATCGTAATCGTACTGTCCGCTCATGTCGCCGCTTTCTCTTTGAATCTTGTATTGATGCTTGATGTTTCTATCGTCGATAATATTGTCCCATTCAATCTTGATAAATTGATTCCGATCTTCACGAGATTGTTCGTGCCATAGACCGGCAGTGTGGCCAATTTCGTGCTGGATAATACCGAGGTTGGTCTCACTGTCCAGCACAATACTCTGCCGTCCGCCTTCGCGACCCAATCTCGACCATGAGCGACCATCACTTTTGGGGTTCAATTTAAATTGAACGTAGTCCCTGTCGGTACCTCGACGTGGTCGGATCGTAATATTGGTTTGATCGTTCCAACGTTTGATTGCCGTATAGACACCTGTTCTGATGGTCACGGTTTGATTAGTTAACCAGTCCCGAATCCTGATAGAAGAATCATTCAACGAATTGTGGATTTCATAGGGAATCTCCCCATTGGGCCAACGTCTCCAGTCCTTGGTAATGTTGGCGCGCGAAAATGGGCTTCGGGATCCCGTAACTCTGCTCTGGCTATCCACTTTGCCGAGCATGATGTCGCCCTGAAAAAACGCGAGACCATCTCTCACGACATACTCTACCGACAGGGCCTTGCCCGATTGCATTCGCACCTTTCCGGTGACCAGCTTTCCTTGAACGACTGGACCACTCTGCCCAGCACCGCCATTGGTTGAGATAGAGCCACCGTTCGGAATTTTTGATTCAATGCGAAAACCACCACTCCGAGGGTAACTCGGTCGGTTTCTTCGTGTTTGGCCCGCCACGGAGTTCGAAAGAAACGCCAATAGACAGCAACTGCAAAGGAGCCACTGAAGACGATTACATTTTGTGTTTACGATACTGGACATGGTAAATCTCCTGCTGCGTTCTATCGCAGCGAGTGTGAAAACGTGTTAGAAACTTACAAAGTAAAGAGTTAGGGCATCTAAAAGTCGACGACAATCAGGGCGTTTAATGCTTGTTCGACAAATCGAACGCGATGGGTATGCGTCTGCTGTCCGTATGACTTTTTTCCTCAGAAATGATCCGTATGTCTTTGCCTACTAATCCAAGCGGAAAAACTGCAGGAGTGTTACAGAACTTTTTTTCGACCAAAACTTCGCGATGGGGCTGTGAACGCCGATCGAAAAGTGCAGCGCTTTTGCGGGGCGTATCGCCGATCGAAAAGTGCAGCGCTCATTACCCTTACTCG
>JBDOMT010000014.1:0-15064 GCA_039831705.1 Pirellulales bacterium
ATGCCCACGTTTGTTTGACACAAGTATCATAGGGTGTTTTCGAGTTTTTTTGTACCCAAAATGGGAACTACGACTTCGTCTACGCTTGATCGGGGACTAGGGTCTGGTCAAGCCTTACTTTTGGGGTAGACGCAGCCATAAGTACTGGCAGGGAAAAGGTTTATTTGTGCGTCTACCCAAAAAGATAAATTTGACAAAGCACTAGCTCCTACTATGCCAATCCAAATTCCACGTGAACTTGTAGAAAAGTACAACTGTCCAGGGCCGCGATACACAAGTTATCCTACGGTGCCAGCCTGGAACCAAAAATTCGAGGATCCGGACTATCGTGAGGCCCTGACCGAACTGGGCTCTCGAACCGACGATGAATTGGCGATCTATCTGCATGTTCCCTTTTGTGCCAAGCACTGCCACTACTGCGGCTGCAATATGCTTGTTACACAGGAAAAAGATGCTGTCGAGCAATATCTTGGCCGAGTCGAGAAGGAACTGGAAATGGTAACTTCGCTGATCGGAACGGGTCGGCGCGTGGTGCAACTGCATTGGGGGGGCGGCACTCCCAATTACCTCAAAGAAAAAGAAGTCGAACGGACACTCCAGCTTTTCCGTTCCGCGTTCACCATTGCAGAAGATGCGGAAGTGTCGTTGGAGATTGATCCGCGCATTGCATCGTCCAGACAGGTGCACCATCTCCATGAGGTGGGCTTCAACCGTATCAGTTTGGGGGTACAAGATTTTGACCTGCGTACTCAGAAGGCGATTGGCCGAAACCAAAGTCGAAAGCGGACTCTCGAGGTATATCAGGGTTGTCGGGACGCTCAATTTGAGGACGTGAATATCGACCTGGTTTATGGTTTGCCTGGTCAGACACACGAGTCGTTTATCGAGACGTTGCATGAAATTATCGGTATGAAACCCAATCGGGTGGCCTGTTTTAGCTATGCCCATGTACCCTGGATCAGACCAGAACAAAACAAGGTCGACACGACGATCATGCTTACGGGATTCGAGAAATTCCGGCTTTTCCAAAAAGCGGTGGAGGAGTTTCAGGGTGCCGATTATACATGGATTGGCATCGACCACTTTGCTCAAGAGGATGATGAGCTTTCGATAGCCTTGAGGCAGCGTGCACTACATCGGAATTTCATGGGTTATGCCACCAAACCGGCTCCCCATATGCTGGCCTTCGGCATGAGCGGTATTGGCGATGTGTGTGACCGCTTTGTGCAGAATGATGCAAATTTGAATCGTTGGGCTACGGCCATCGATCGGGGACAATTTCCAATCTGCAAAGGACATCGACTGAGTGAAGACGACATGCTGCGCAGGAAAGTCATCTTGAATCTGATGTGCAATCTGGAGCTCCCGTTGTCGCTGACAGAAGCGGAATACGGCGCGCCGGTGAATGAACTGTTGGGAGACAGTTTGAAATCGCTGCCGCCCCTTATTGAGGATGGCTTGGTCGAGCAGGATCGAGAAGGCCTGAAAATTACCGGACGCGGACGTTACTTTGTGCGCAATGTGGCCATGCTCTTGGATGCCTATCTCGGCAAAAGTAAAGAGAACCCTATCTTCTCCAAAACGGTGTGAGTTGGTGGAGTGTTGAGAGTTAGAAATCCAATTCGAAGAAAAATCTGGCGGATTTGGGAATAGCTCAGACGGATTAGGAGGGCACTGTCAGTACAGATTGCGAATAAATACAGGGATGCATTGGGGGGGCACCCCTCAATGCATCCCATGGTGCGTAGCCACATAGTCGATGTTCACAACTTTTACTTGGCCAGTTGGTAGGATCATTCAGTTCGAGGTGAAATGGGAATGAATATCCAATTGGCAGTTCATTGGGGGGTATCCCCCCAAACCCCCCTGTGTATCTATTTGGCTCCCTCATCGGGGGCTTCCTCAAACCACCAGTTCCGCTAGTGGTAGTTGGCCCCATGGTGGTTACAATTAATGTCAGATGAAGCTTACCAGATTGGTGTGATTGCGGGGGGCGTTGCCGGGCTGTCTGTTGCGGTGAACTTGCTGGACCAGGCCAAGGAGGCCGGTGTCGATTTGCGGGTGACCGTGTTTGAAAAGGGAGCCACTGCAGGTGGTAACCTGCAAACGGTTCGCCGTGCCGGTTGGCAAATAGAAAAAGGGCCCAACGGTTTCTTGGATAATGAGCCCGCCACGTTTCGCTTGGTTGACCGATTGGGCCTTCAAGACCAATTGGTCCGTAGCAATGACGCAGCCCGCCGCCGTTTTTTACTGGTGAATGGACAGATCGAACAGATCCCTGATTCACCTTTGGCCTTCGTTCGGACACGCATGTTGTCGATGGGGGCAAAACTGCGTATTGCTGGAGAATTATTCGTTCCTGCACGGAAAGATCTTGGCCGGGCTGCGATAGATCCCAGCACCGACGAGACGGTCGCCCAATTTGGCAACCGTCGCTTGGGGCACTCATTTACTGAGATCATGCTCGACCCTATGGTCAAGGGGATCTTCGGAGGAGATGTGCATCTCCTCAGCCTGGCGGCAACTTTTCCGCGTATGGTGGAACTGGAAAAAGAATATGGTGGGTTATTCAGGGCGATGATCCGCTTGGCGCGCAAGCGAAAGAAGAAAGTCGACGCGGGCCCCACCGGAAAGCTCCACTCGTTTCAGGGTGGAATGGCCACTCTGGTGGATACGATGGCCCAAGTTCTGGTGGACGACTCACGTGCAAACCTGCTGACGTCGATCGCAGTGCAGGCAATTCGGCAGAGCGAGGGCGGCCTGCAGGTTACGACCCAGGATCGGACCTACGGCCCTTTTGCCAGTGTGGTCGAAGCCGCACCGGCTCATGTGGCTGCCCAGCATTTGGACAAGCTGGATTCGGGGCTAAGCGATAGTCTTGCCCAGATCCCTTTTGCACCCATGGCAGTTATCGCCCTGGGCTTTCCACGCGCCGCGGTCACTCACGACCTGGACGGTTTTGGAATGTTGATCCCAAGCCGTGAAAAGAAAGTGCTGCTAGGGTCGTTGTGGACCAGCAGTATTTTTCCCGGTCGAGTTCCAGCAGGCCAGGTGCTCATCCGTTGCATGGCTGGAGGCGCTGCCAATTCTCAAGTCATGGAATGGGACGATAAAACAATCCTACAAACCGTATTGGAAGAATTACGACCGCTGTTAGGCCTGCAGGGTAAACCGGTAGTTACCGAATTGGTCCGCCATGAAAGGGCCATTGCTCAATATGAACCCGGGCATCTTGCCCGCCTTGAGAAAATCGATCGCATCTTAAAAGATTTCCCCCGTTTACATTTGACTGGAAGTTCCTACCGGGGCGTCTCCGTGAATGCATGCATCAAAGAATCTGAGCAGGTTGCCCAAGATGTTCTTAAGCAATTATAAAAACCGGACGCTAACGCGTTGCGGCTGATTAATCCAATCAGCCGCAACGCGTTAGCGTCCGGTTTATTATCGTTGATCAGAGTGTCAAGGGGTCACGCTGCTTGCGCGGTGTCAGGTTGCGTGTTGCAGTCGAACGGGTGACGCCTGTTGGTTTTCTGGAGCAGTCGGCCAGTGGGTAGCTGGCCGTTGTTGGTGACGATGGGCTTTGACTGGTTGCCGAACGGTGGCCGGCTTTTCCGCGTTCTCTTCGCTGTCCGCTTCCTGTTTGGTTTCCTCAGGGGGCAACTCGAATACCAATTCGCCACGTAGAACAGTAATGTGAGATGGGGCTTCTATGCCCAGTCGCACGCCTTTACCTTTCGTCTTTAAAACAGTGATGGTGATATCGTCGCCAATACGTATTTTTTCGCTCTGCTTCCGTGTAAGAACCAACATGCCACACTCCTTTGGTTGGTAAGATAAGTTGTAGAGAAAAGATGGCCGCTCACTTTTGATTGGCAGCGACTGCGCCTCCATCCGTGCCCATGACTCACTTAGTGCATAGTACGTGCCGTTGGGTGAGAAGGTTCCCGGAATTCCTGCAAATCCTGGGAATCGAGGTGTTTTGAGATTGCTAGCAGTGATGGTGTGTGCAGCGGAGCAGGTAAAGTTGTCAATTCAATTGTAATATTGACCTTGATAGCCCCAATTTCTCACACTTTCCTGCTACGCGGCGGCCAAGTCCTTGCCTGGCTGCGTCAAACTGCACAATTTGACCCTCAATGTATAGACAATACGTATCTGGTCAAATTGATTGTCTTCCTTGCCAGACAAGGACTTACCACCGCTCGCCGACCATCTGCTAAAGATGGTGCCCGAAAGTGTGAGAAATCCAGGCTAGTAGCGTTCCAACAACGTCAGCAGCGCATCAATTTGCTCATCCGTGCCTACACTGATTCGCAATCCGGGTTCCCATCGAGGGTAGCTTAGGTAACGAACCAGTACGCCGTCCTGTTTTAGTTGCCGGTAAAGCTCTGCGGCCGGTATGGTCTTATGTTGGCACCAAACGAAGTTGGCCTGTGAGGGGGTGCATAGGAAGCCCCGTTGGGATAGGGCGTTGGTGAGTCGCTGTCGTGTGGCCAGGATGGCGGTTCGGGTTCGAGTAAGCCATGCCTGGTCGTCGATAGCTGCAGTGGCTCCGGCAATGGCCAGGGTATCACAATTGTACGAATCTTTGACTTTGTTGAATTGTTCAATCATCTGTGGCTGCGCAACCAGGTATCCAAAACGCAGGCCGGCCAACGCATACGATTTGCTGAGAGTTCGAGTAACGAGAATCTTTTCGTTTTTCGCCACCAGGCTCAGGCAGTTGCTGTTGGCAAAATCGGCATAAGCTTCGTCGACCAGCAGCGGGCAGGGCAGGGCATCAGCAATATCCAGGACTTGTTGGGGATCGATCTGTGTGCCTGACGGGCTGTTGGGATTGGCCAAGATGGCCAGCCGCAGTGACTCGTCGGGTGCGGTGAATTGTTCGTCCAACGACCAGCTAGGAAGCCCGTTTGGCGACCGGTCTTGCACATAATCGACTACATGGCAGGTGGCGCCCTGAATTTCGGCCAAGGTGTGGTAGAGGATATAGGTAGGATTTGGGTAACGAAGGCAACTGCCCGGATCGACCAGGGCACGGGTGATAATGGTTAATAAATCGTCGCTTCCATTGCCACAAAGAATCCAGTCAGGGCCAATTCCGGTCACGGTCTCTTTCAGTAACTCACTGGCTCGTACACGAAAAGCGCTGGCAGAAGGATCGGGATAACGTTGTAAACCTGCTTGCACGGCATGCTTGATCGCTGCGGTCACCTTGGCTGAGCAAGGGTAAGGATTCTCGTTGGTATTGAGCTTGATGAATTTGCCCCCACTAGGCTGTTCGCCTGGTACGTAGCCAGCCATCGCGGTAATATTAGGTTGAAAGTAAGACATGATTAGAAATTCGGAATGGACTTGTCGAACAATTGCCTTGAATGGCTTTATTTTGACAGGATAAACAGGATGGTCAGGATCATTCAGCCCGATCCTGTTCATCAAATGATCAACAGGATTATTTGCACCATTCGATCATAGATCTCTACACAATGAAATTCCTATCCGGTAAATCTTGTTTATCCTGTCTAAACCTTTTCAAAATTAGTTAGTCAACAAGGCCATTCCGCATTGGGTTCTTTTCTTCTCATCGCCACACACGTTCCATGCGCGGTGAGCCCTTCTTTGGCGGACATTTTCATTGCATCTGGGGCGACCGCTTCCAAGCCCTCCTGGCTGAAGTGAATGACGCTGCCTGCACGTAGAAAATCGTTGGAGGATAATCCACTGGCAAATCGGGCTGTGGCCCCGGTCGGCAGAACGTGTGAAGGTCCTGCAACGTAATCGCCCAGCGGCACCGGACTGTAGGGACCGATAAAAATCGCCCCGGCATGGCGAATATGTTGCAGCATGCTTTCGGCGTCGTCGCAGGCAATGTGTAAATGTTCGGTTGCCAACTGATTGGCCAGATCGGCGGCTTCGTTGCGGTCGCGTACGGTGATCATCGCCCCAAATGATTCGAGCGATACACGAGCCAGGTCGCCCCGTTCGAGGGTAGCAAGTTGGTTTTCTAGAGCTGCAGCGATTTGATCCAATAGAGGGGCATGCCAGGTGATGACAATGCTAGAGCCTGGTGCATGTTCTGCTTGAGCTATCATGTCGGCTGCGGCAAAGTCGGCTCGAGTGGTGTGGTCCGCCAATACGATCACTTCACTAGGTCCGGCGATGGAGTCGATGTCGACGGTACCAAAGACATGTTTTTTGGCCAAGGCGACGAACAGGTTGCCTGGCCCCACTATTTTGTCGACTGGTGGTAACCCATGGTCTCCCAGGGCATTGGAGGCGATTCCATGGGCGAGTGCTGCGACCCCTTGAGCACCACCGATCCGATAGACTTCGTCGATTCCCAGTTCGTGACAAGTGGCAAGAAGATCTTGGTTGTACGAACCAAACGGCGTGGGTGGGGCGATGACCGCCAACTGGGGCACCCCTGCCGCCTGGGCCGGTACGGCTGTCATCAAAACGGTCGATGGGTAGGCGGCTGCACCGCCAGGGACGCAGATTCCAACCCGTTCCAACGGCAGATAGCGTTGTCGTAAGTAGCCTTCGTGTGGCGTGGGTACGGTCACGTCGGTGTGTAAGATGGCCTGTTGAAACCGCAGCAGCCGCGCGCGTATCCGTCGAATCGTTTCCAGGAATTCAGGTTCCGCTGCCTGATGCGCGGCTTTCAGTACATGGGTTGGCACGCGAAGCTGATCAGCCGAGAGTGTTGCCCCATCCAACAGGGTCGTGTACTTCAGGATTGCTTCGACACCTTGCTGACGAACATCTTCGCAAATTCGATCCACGACCTGAACGGGTGTGAGCGGTTCGCCAAAGACTTCGATGGTCTTATTACGACTGGCTTCACTGACCACATTCCCATCGGGAGCCAGTCTCGCTTGCAATTGGGCAATTTCCTCAGTTGCCCCCGATTGGCGCGTGTCGATACGTTGGATGGTGAGCGGAGTGGACATGGGTGGTGATAAAGCGAAATACTGTGGGTGAAGTACAATAATAGGCTCTTAACTTCAATGTCTCCGATTCACCAATTCGCGCCTAGCGCCTATCAACTCGCGTCTGCCTTTAAGCTCTAGTCAGGCATACCGACATGCGTAGATAATAAGTCCAGGAGACGTCAGCCACAAGCGAACCGCCGGCAAAACCTTTCGAGGGTTAATATCATGATACCATCGGGGCCTCAAATTGATTTGGGCGAAGAGTCGATTGCTCAGCGTGTTCGGCAAGCGAAGCGAGATAAGGGCCAAGGACCGTGGTGGGTGAGGGGCATTTTGTTGGTGGGAGTCGTAATGCTCGTCGGATTTCTCGTTGGGGGAGTGTTGTGGTGGAAGAATTCAGCGCAGGCACCTCGCAGACATGAAATCACGGATGCCCCCGTAATTTCAGAAGAATCTGTGGCCAGGACCGCAATGGTTCTGCCTGAGTCGCCCTCCCTGGCGGCAGCCGCTTTGCTTCAAGACGATGGCGAGTTGATCTGGGACTCTCCAACACGAGGGTTTGAGCTTGACTTGCGTTATTTACCGGCAGGGGTCCACCTACTCGCTCACTTCCGTCCTGAAGAGATTGGGGCTCACCCTGAGGGCGAAAAGATTGTAGCCGTGTTGGGGGCATGGGGGGCAGGTCTCCTGGCCAATTTTCAGCGTTGGTACCCCGGCTCTTGGCAAGAAGTGCCTTCGGTGATGCTTTCTGTTAGCTCGGGGGTGCATGGCAAACTCCACTACTCGATGCGTATCCAGCTAGCCACCGCATGGACGGGCCGCATGCTTCAAGAGAGGATCGAGCAGCATGAAAATGGTCTGTGTGAATCAAGAAAACATCAACAACACAAGTATGTTGTGGCTGCTGGAATTTCTTATTGGCTTCCAGTCGATGCCGCAGGTAAAACTCTTCTGGTTTGTTTACAGGAAGATATGCCCAGTCTGATCGACAACAGCCAAGAACCGTTGGGACTACCTCGAGATGTTCAGCGGTTGGTAGCCTCCACCGATCAGCAGCGAATGTTCACTGCATTATCGCTCGTGAAATTTTTGCAAGGTGCTGGCAAGAAGCTCATCACTGAAAATACGGTATCGGCTTACCAAATGCCATCCGCCTTGGCTTGGTTGTGGGGGGAAGATGCAACATCTGTCGCAATCAGCATGCATTGGGATCAGGACTTTTTTATGGAGTACCTGGCTGTGGCAACTCTCGACGTTCGACCACACCATTACCAGAGACAGTTGGGTAAGCGGATTGAGGAGCTTCCCAGTTGGTGCCAACGTTATCTTCATTCACACGTGATCGAACCGTATGGTCACCAGGTGCTGACACGCTTGCCTGGCATGTTGGAAAAACTGCTGGTTTATACACGCAGCGGCACGGAACAAGGACATGTGGTACTCCGCTCCTATTTGCCCCTCCAGGCAGGCCACAATCTTCTGCTTGCTGGGTCACTCTGCTTGACTGCGATTTCAAGCGAAGATCAGCACGAGACAGATACGCTGGCAGCCTCGGAGAACAGTGTTGCTGCGATTGGAGATAAATTAGCTTCTATTACGTCGCTGGTGCTGCCGAAAGAAACGCTTGAGCAATCTCTGCGGATTTTAGCGGAGGACATTGGTGTGGAGATTGAACTCCTGGGCCAAGATTTGCAATTGGCAGGGATTACAAAAAATCAATCTTTTGGCATCAATCTGCGGAATCGGCCAGCTAGCGAAATCCTGTTGGAGATTCTCTGCCGAGCCAATCCGGTGCAAAATACCACTGGACCGGCTGATCGGAAGCAAATGCTTGTATATAGCATCAAACGTGAGGAGGAGGGGGCATGGCGAATTCTAGTGACGACCCGGGCAGCCGCAACTGGCCGGGGAGATTCGTTACCAGACGTGTTTCGCCCCCGGGCGGAGTAGTCCGCTATACTAATTCTAGAGGGCAGGGAGCAGTCGGCAGGTAGGCCGTAAACACAAAGCGGAATTAGAAACTTTCCTTTACCTATTCCCGACTCACTGCTCCTAACTCCCGATTACCGACTCCCGATTACCGACTCCCGATTACCGACTCCCGACTTTTTATGGAATTGTTTCGACTTACCTGTGTTACCTGTCAAGCGAGTCTTTCGGTGCGCGACCGGGCTGTCATTGGCAAGATTCTATCTTGCCCTCGATGCGGCAGTATGGTTCAGGTGACAGCGCCTTCGGGATCTGAAGATCATGGGCTAGCAGCAAATGACTCCAGCTCTCCGCTTCCTGTTACCAGTTCCGAGTCGTCAGCAGAGGTCCATTCTGGACAAGAGGAGGATGTATCTCAGGAGGACACATCGGAATGCGGTCCCGGCAAACCTGTTTGGCATTTCGTAGCAAGTGGCTTCAGACGTCAGGTGATTGGTTGGAGTGTGGCCGGGATGGCTGCTGTAGGAACGTTCGTTGTGGTACTGACATGGTCTCTGGAAGAGGGGACTGACAACCATGTTGCCAATGGTCACGGTGTAGAGCCTGAGCAATCAGCTGGCCAGCAGGAAACAGTCCGCCAAGGGGCTATGAATTTGGAAGCCAGCGAGTCAGCTGATCTGATCGAGCCTGTAGCGACAGCCGTAGCAGAAGGTACTCCTCAGGACGTGGATCAAGTAGCCGAAAGGGAGCATGGCACCCTTTCGGAGGCGAGTGTCGGGCCATCTATTGAGGATTCTAGGTCTGGGAATCTTGCGCTGGACCGAGCGGATGCTGACACCCTGCTCTCAAGGGCCCCCTCGCTCTCAGGGTCTGAGAGGGACGAAATAAGTGCTGTAAAATCCAGGCTGGATGTCAGGGAAGTGGATCGAACGAAGCCTACGGCCCACGGAGACCAAAGTGAGCTTCCCCGTTTTGATCCCCTGGATCTGGATCCAGAAGGGCTTGATTTGGCCAGCTTGGGTAGAAAGAAAACCAAAAGTCAGGAAGGTCCCTCTGTTCCTTCAATCAACCCGGAGGAACCCGATAAGTCTCGAACCGGCGTTACGTCGCAACCATCTCCTACGACAGTCAGAGAACCAGGAGCGAAACCCTCTTCGCACCGTACGGATAATTTGAATACCCAAGTGGTGCGGATTGATCCAGCGGCGGTCCCCCTGGCCAAAATGCCGGTGGCAGAAGAGCAATTGAAGGTACAGATTCCGGCGATTGAGGTGGATCGCATGCCGTTGTACATTTTTTTGGAGTTGATATCCGACCTGGGTGATGTGCCCATTCGATGGGGCCCGGAAGAGTTGCGAATGGCTGCCATTTCGGCAGAGACACCCGTATCGATCAGAAAGCAACAATCTTCCTTGGCCGAGATATTACACGAGGTACTCCAGTCACTTCATTTGGACTATCGGGCCGCGGGGCCACTGATCGTCATCCATTGGCCGGGGGCAGAGCGTTCCCGTGAAATTAATTATCCGATTGCCGATTTAGTGACACCGGCAACCGATGCCGGGCAGCTTGCCGAGTGGATACGCCAGTTGATTGTTCCCTCCTCTTGGCGCTCTGTTGCTGGGAAGGGCGCTGCTGGGAATGGCGAAATGCAAATCGATGGTGACATCCTGAAAATCACACAATCGCAACGCGTGCATTATCAAGTGTTGTGCTTCCTGGAGCGTTTGCGTCTGGCCCGGAAGTTGAAACTTCGCAGTCGCTATCCGGTAGAACGACTCACATTGGAACCGGCGTTGCAACAATTGGCTGAAAGTTTGCAAGAGCAGATCACGTTTACGTTCTCACGTTACACGCCCTTAAAGGAGATATTTTCTTACTGGCAACAGCAGTTGGGATTGGCATTGCTCGTGGACTGGTCCGCCATTTTGGGCGATTCTTCGCTACTTCAGCATGCACCAGTTGAATTCCAGCAAGAGCTTGCCGGGAGACGGGAAGAGCCATCCATCGGGCCAGCCACTCCTGTGGCTTGTGCTGTCGCTGGTCTGCCATGGCACCAAGCGCTTGATACGATACTGGAACCTCTGGGACTGGCCTGGCAGGCGATCGATGGCAGCGCACTTCAGATAACTTCTGCTGAGGTAGTTCAGGGAACTACCCGATTGGAATTCTATTCCTTGGTTCCTGAAAGGGCACCAGGACCATTACCGGGCGATTCGGAAATAATGTCTTCAGTGACTATTATGGCTGAGTTGCAAAGTCTCGTTGACGAGTCAAATTCTAAACTTTTGCCGCGTTCTCAGACGGCCCTGATTTTGGATCCGGTAAGTCAGCATGTACTGGTTTTACAGCCGGCCATTATGCAGCGGCAAATCTGGCAACGGATTAATACTACTCGATTAGCAGGGGAGTAGAGTTTAGGGGTTAGAGGTCAGTGCAAATGCGCAGGAAATCCCTTGTGTGCCAACCCTCCGGGCTTATCTTTATGTGGTACGATGACAGGAGCCTCACTTTCGGCATCATCCTTAGAACCGGTACTCGTCGCGGCAAAGAGCTCAGGGGTTCACGGCCGATTTGCAATTCTCTTGAATGTGGCAGTTGGCAGAAATTTGGAAACAATTACATCGACCTTGCCATACTGGCATGATTTGGTTTGACAACGCATCGACATAACCTAGTGTTTCACGTTGCCTATTAGGCTTGCTGCATTGATTGGGCTATCATCGTTCATCCCTTGATTGGCCTGATATATTTAGTTCTGGACAGTAAACCAAATGTTGAATCAACTCAGATTGGAGTCGATGCTGTGAACGTTGTCCTCTTAGGTTCAGCAATTTCCTTCGTACTTATCGATGTATCTTTGGCTTTGACTGCCTTGGTGGTCGGCTTTATAAGTGCGCTTTGGTATGTGAAAATAAGTCAGGGCACAGAAGGAGGGCAAGTCGCGATTGGCGGGTGTGAGAAAGAGGTTCAAGAAAACGACGCCGAACGTGCAGATATGGCGGTCCATCAATTAAGGGATCTGGCTCACAATATGGCTGTCGATGTTAACGAACACAGTAACCAGGTTGAGCAAATTAACGGTAAGTTGGGTAGATTGCCTGGTGGTGAGCTGCAAGAGAACGGTGCTGTCGTAGCCGAGGCGATTGCGCAAATCGTTATTGCCAACGAAAAGCTTCAGTCGAAGCTGGAGGACGCGGAGGGGAAAATAAGTGCTCAGGCTGAAGAACTTCGTTCTCAGCATTCAGAAGCGAGCACGGATTCATTGACTCAATTAGCCAATCGACGTGCATTTGATGATGCACTGGCTAAGGGAGTGGAGGAATCTCAGACATCCAAGAAGGCCTGCACTTTGTTGATCTTCGATGTGGATCATTTCAAAAAGTTCAATGATACGTACGGTCATCAGGCAGGGGATGAAGTGCTTCGTGGCGTTGGACAGACCATCAAGCAAATCGTGAAATCACACGATATTCCCTGCCGATATGGTGGTGAAGAATTCGCAGTGATAATGCGAGATACTCGGATTGCGGATGGGCGAGTTGGGGCGGAGCGTGTTCGAAAAGCAATTGAGGCAATGAAAGTTCAGTTTGAAGGCAAAACACTCAAGGTATCTGCCAGCATTGGTCTTGCAGAAATAGAGGTCGGCGAGGATTCGGCAAAGTTGATACGCCGTGCGGATGAAGCTGTTTACGCAGCCAAGGAGGCTGGACGAAATTGTGGATATTGGCATAACAGTCGACAGTGTTTGCCAATGAGTCAGGATGAAGATATGGCTGAGGCGACGCGCTCAAACCAGCCAGAATCAGCTAATCAAACGGTGGCCGAGAATTCCATTTCGGGTCAATCTACGGCAGCTGTGAGCCTCAGCGAACTACCGGATTTGTCTGTCTTTTCAGATGAGTTACGGCGTCGCATCTATGAAAGCCATCGTTTTGGGGTCCCCCTTTCCTTAATCCACTTGCAGGTTAGAGATTACCAAGAGTTGGAGAGCGAGTACGGTACTGCCGTAGGTGGCATGTTGCTTGATTCCGTGGCACAATTTATCAGGTCTTCCCTGCGAGACATGGATTTGCTTGGCAAGTTCGAGCCTGGTGACTTTGTCGTGATGTTGCCAGGAAGTTCCAAAAGTGAAGCAAAGCTTGTTGGTAGCAGAGTGCAAACTTCGATTGCCAATTGTCCTGTCCCGCTGGGAGATGAGCAATTGTCCTTGGATATCAATTGGGGTATTGCTACCGTATCCCCTGACGACGATTCTACCCAGTTGCTGACCAGGGCACAGCAAAAGATGGAAATGTCGCAAAATACTGAAACGGTTGGGGCTAGAGTCTAGAGTCCTGAGTTCTGAGAGCGGGATCTGTAGGGTTGTGGATGGTGATTTGTTAGGATAGTGATGAGAATCCAACCTTAACAATTTGCGAATCCATATTATGTCTCCTATCAAGCACGGCACAGCCAACTCCAAAGATGGGTCGGACCTTTCCGTGGAAGCGGGTGAGTCGCTTGTGAAAGAGGGCCAGCCTTCGTCAATCAAAGTTCTGACTGCCGGGCAGTTCAGTCTTCGAACACTCCTGTTAGGGTTCACGCTCTTTGCACTGTTTTGTGGCCTAACCTTGACTCTTCCGGCTTTTATCAGCCAGATCCTAATCGGGGCAGCATGGATTGCCTCCGCTGGTTGGTTGGTCACCGGTATCTGCTTTGCTCAGGGTGACCAAAGGGCTTTTTGCATTGGTGCCTTTATTGTGATCGCGTCAATGTGGACCGGAGTAGGAGCCCGATTTGTGGAGGGGATGACCAGCTTTTTGGCCATCCTGGGGGCTTGGACATCGTCTGGGCAAATCGCACGGTGGTTCGAACTGATACTGCTCCTGCTGGCGGCGATTGCCAATGGCAGGCTGGCAGTGCGAGCGCGACATTACTTCGAGCGAGAAATGAAATCATGACCTCTAGCTAATTCATGGGGGAACCCTATAATTGGAGTCCACACCGGACTTCGCTTGGGCGGCAAAATATTTTTCTGCAATCTGCGGAAATGCCCCTTTGACAGCTCGGAGGTGAACCGGTATTATCCGGTGCTCACGAGGATAAAGTGTTCTTGTGATTCTGGCCTCGAGGTTTGCCTGAACAAGTTTAACTTGAACGGGGTTAAGCTAAGCGGGGCCGGTTGATCTTTGACAATTTGGTTAATTAATTAACTAGCAAGAGTGGCATCTGATTATCGGGTCAGGCTCTTTGCTCGGTTCGTTGTACGGGGTCCACCTTTTGTTTGGGGTGGTATCTTGTGTGGCGACTACCGGGTAAGGCAATTGGAAGTAGAAGTACGGAAAGGCTTGGCTCGAAACTCCTTTGTCCTTAGACAAACAAGGATCAAGCGTTACTCAAGAGGTGCTGTGGCAATTGACTCGTTCGCGGGTCGAATGGCTACGGCAACTCTTTGTAGCTCACTTTATCCAGCTAGTGTTTATTATTGGGGCTTTTCATTCCTTTGGGTATGGCCTTTTGGCTTGGTCTTTGGGTGCGGGGAGTCTCTTTGAGTGCAAGAGCTTTGGATAAATGTGGTCAAGCTACGAAGGGCGTATGGGGGATGTCTTGGCATCAGGAGGCGATGAAGGGCGTGGAAGTCTGCGAAAAGCTTGGGGGAGTTGACAAACAAATGATGATCCCGAGATGCCCGAATTAACGTGTGGTGAATACATAGCTGCACGTGGCAAACGTGGGGAACTGAAACATCTAAGTACCCACAGGAGTAGAAAGAAAAATCGATTTCCTCAGTAGCGGCGAGCGAACGGGAAACAGCCCAAACCGCGAAGGTTTCCTTTGCGGGGTTGTAGGGCCTTTCACATGGGAGTTACAAAATTACCGGCTAGCAAAACGTTCTGGAAAGTTCGACCACAGAGGGTGACAGTCCCGTACGCGAAAGTTGGTAATCTCCCGAGAGGTACCTGAGTAGGTCCGGTCACGTGGAACCCGGACTGAATCTGCGGGGACCATCCCGTAAGGCTAAATACTCCCTGATGACCGATAGCGAACTCAGTATGGCGACTGAAAGATGAGAAGAACCCCTGCTAGGGGAGGAATGTGAACCTGAAACCATACGCTTACAAGCGGTCGGAGCACTATGGCCTTTATGGCAATGTGTGACGGCGTGCCTTTTGCATAATGATCCGGCGAGTTACCGTGTGCGGCTCGGTTAAGGCCTTACG
>JBDOMT010000056.1:0-15003 GCA_039831705.1 Pirellulales bacterium
ATTCTCAAGCGAACAAAGAGGCGATACGCGATGCCATACGATTTCGGTGCGCATTAAGCTCGATTCCAAAAACAAGTAGAACTTACGCTCTTTATTCGCTTGATCGGGGACTAGTACAGGTTTATTTTAGACAGGATCAACAGGATGTACGAGATGGATCTTTCCAGTCATGATTCTTTGCTGAAAAATTTGTCTCCTGATCCAAATTATTATACGGTACGGTAACCCCAACAGGAATTAGGAATTGGAAAAATAAATTTTCAACAGAAGGGAACGAAGGGAACAAAGACAAATTCAAAAGGCAAGACTCCATGTCCGGTATACTCTGAATGTATTCTCCACAAGGTTTTTGGCTGCTGGTTTTCGTGCGCATCTTTGTTATCTTCGTTTGCTTCTGTTCAATATCTTGAAAATCCCGTTCATCCAGTCTAAATTCTTTTTTTAAAAATATTTACTCAACAAGGCCATTGAGTGTTGAGTGTCAGGAGGGCGGGGTATAGAAAGAGTACCCATGGAACCTTCCATTTCATTATCTCATGTGAGCAAGCGCTATTCCATGCCTGGGGGCCGCCATGTGGATGGTCTGCTCGATGTTTCACTCTCGGTTGCGCGGGGCCAATTTGTGTCGATTCAAGGGCCCAGTGGATCGGGCAAGACAACCTTGCTGCTGACGATCGGTGGCATGCAACGGCCAACCTCTGGACAAGTGGTGGTGGCTGGACACGACCTCTATTCGCTAGGCCAGGCGAAACGGACCAAATTTCGTGCAGCCCATCTCGGTTTTGTGTTCCAAATGTTTCATCTGGTTCCCTATCTGAATGTGATCGAAAACATCTGCCTCGGTGCTGCTGGCCAGGCAGATGCCAGGCAGCACGCCCAAGCGTTGATCGAACAGTTGGGGTTAACCGATCGCCAGCAACATCGACCGTCCCATCTGAGCGTGGGAGAATGTCAACGTACCGCGTTGGCTCGGGCTCTGATAGCGTGTCCCGACATCATTCTGGCAGACGAACCGACCGGCAACTTAGATCCCGATAACACGGCAGAAGTCTTGCAAGTGCTGACGAATTTCTGCCATAAAGGCGGAGCTGTGCTGTTGGTATCACACGGTGAAGAAGCGCACCGACTAGCCGATCGGGTGTTGCGGATAGAACAAGGGAGAATCGAAGAATTTCCTAAATCCCAAATTGGCAGATAAAGCCGACCTGTCAGCATCGATCCCATGGCAGGTGAGTTGAAAAGCTCGTGAGCGACAGACTAAGGTTCTTCACGTATGTCGGTTCAAAGGGCATGAGGGTGGCACCGACAGTCGTTCGGAGTGGACTTAGCCTACTCACAAAATTACTCGAACGACTGTCGGTGTGCGCAGCACAAGAGGCCAGTAACCTTTTTCTCCTCCTGTGCTGCGCACACCGAACTCAGCACTGCTTCGGCAATGGGCTATACAACAACTCAACCTTTCGCTTGCGTCCCAGCCAAACAGATCTTGGAGAATTCTCGCGAAACCTATTCTGCCACTTCGCACGCTATCTACGCGAGTATTGTCCAAGTTTGGCTTGGCGTAATAAAATGTCACAATGTCAACTTATTCGTTCCCCAGGTGCGGATCACGATCAGCACTGCGGCAGCGGCCATGATCATAATCAGGGAGACGGCGACCGCGGCGCCTAGATTGCCGATACTTAACTCAAGGAAGACGGTGGTAGAAAGTACTTCGGTCTTTCCTCGGGTCGCACCTGCAAATACCAACAGAGGGCCGAATTCCCCCAGCGCGCGAGCCCACGCCAAGGTCCCGGCGGTGAGAATTCCAGCTCGAGCTTCAGGCAGTACCACTCGGCTAAAAGCTTGGGCCTGATTGCAACCCAAAGTCAGAGCGACCTGTTCACGCCGCGTATCAATCAGATCAAAGGTGGCGCGCATCGTCCGCACGGCAAACGCACATGCCACCACAAATTGCGCCAGTATCACTGCCGGTAATTGATAGACTACCTGTTCACGTAGGGTGGCTGGCGCGTATTGAAATAATATCAATAAACTCAAGCCCACCACCAAAGGCGGCAAGACAATGGGAATGTCGAGTATCGCGTCGAGAATATTTTTGCCGAAAAATTCATGGCGTGAGAGCAGGTACCCAACCGGAATAGCCACAATCAAAGATAAAATTGCTGTAATGGTGCAAGATATCAGGCTCAAGGCAATGGAATACTGAATGTTGTCGTCGGCGAGGGCCGCCACAATTGGATTGTCGGTAAAAAAGGCCAACCACGGATGACTGGCCGACCACTCGACCGATTGCTTTCCCTGAGAGTCTTCATGGAACATGTAACTGGCATCCGCCAACAGCATCGCCAGCAGCAACAAGACATAGGTGCCGCTTATGATGATCATCCCCAAATAAAAGGGAACATCGGAACGGACTCGCAATGGTGACGTGCTTTGATTCACTTTAATCCTTGCCGTTCAATTGCCATTGAAAGCCGGATGCTTCAAACTGCTCACGCGATTTGGCAATCTCTGAAAATAATCGTTGCGAAAGATGCTTGTGATCACTACTTCGGGCAACTCCAAAAGGTTGCACCGCCAGCGCCAATGGCGAGTCGATGGGGACAACGTCCAAAAGCTCGCCCGAAGCCAGTGTGTCGGAAGCATACACAAGCGCAACATCTGCCGAACCGGTGGTAATACTTGGCACCAGTAGCGAGGAAGTAGCCGTTTGGGTCACCACATTGTGCTCGAGCACTTGTTGGTAAATTCCTTCAGCTTCCAACAATCGACGACTCAGTACGCCAATGGTGCATTGTTCCGGCTGGCCAATCGCCACGCGTACTCCCGGACGTACCAGATCCTGCAAGCTATTGATTTGCTTGGGGTTTCCCCGTGCCACGACCAATCGAATGGGCACATTAGAGACATCGTGAGTATTCTGAAATAGCTCCTTTACCGTTTCCAGATAGTAGCGATCGCAGGCCATGTAAGTGTCAGGAAAATTACTGGCACCATTCCCGTCCTGAAGCAGAGTTCGCATCTGCGCGGTCAAAATTCCACACCCGTTGTAGACGGTATCAATCTCCACTCCCTCATGCCTGGAAAACCGCTCGAGGATTGGCTCCAGGGCTCTACGATTGACCGATCCGGCAAAAAAAACCAATTGCGGCACGTCTTCCCAGACATCTCCATCCACACTTTTGTAGCCGAGCTCTGTAAACTTTTGCAATCCTCGGTCGCGTGCTGACAGGTAGCGCGCGAAACGTAGCGATTCGGCAGGGTGTTTGGAGCTACTCAAAAGGCCAATGCTGACATTCACCGCTCCGTCTGCCAACTCGGGAATGCGAACCATCTCAAGATCCGAGTACTGCAACACCACCGCATCCCAGAGGATGCCCGCATCGACACTCCCCAATTTGATGTCGTTCGCTACTTCGCCGACGGTGGGCTTGAAAACTCCGGATTGATGTACTCTTTTGCGCAGGGCAGACCAGTCTCCTGTTTTTTGCAACTCATCGCGTGTGGTCCTGCCAACCGCGGCCTGTTCGTGGTTGCCTAACACCACACGCACGTCGTCACGCAATAAATCTTTCAGTTGGTGGATCTGTTTGGGATTGCCCCGTTGCACGCCGACGACAGTTGTCATTTTCGCCAACGGCAATATCTCTTGAACCAGTCCCTTGTTCCGACCCAATTCGAGATACGATTGATCTGCCGCAAGATACAGGTCTCCAATGCGGCTCACTTCGATCTGACTGAGCAGTGTATTCGACCCGCCATATTGCAGCAGTACGCGTACACCATACTTGCGTTGGTATTCCTCCGCCACACTTTCGACCACTTTACGCATTCCCGAAGCGCAGAACATCGACAATTCTTGCACCTTCGCCCCGGAACTGCCTGATGAGCCACCTTCCTTCGAAGAGATCCAGTACAGCAGAGTTACCAATACGCACAACACGGCGAGTGTCACACACATCAACAATGCTAACGAATTAGTGTAGCCACTACGAAAAGCGGAAAACGAAAAGCGGAAAGCGGATGGGCGCAATAATATTTTTCCGCTTTCTGCTCTCCGCTCTCTACTTTTTTTCATAGCCTCACCTATCAACGTATCATAAGAATGGGAATCTATTTCGCAAAACTTCACTTGTATCCACAGGATCGTTTAAAACACTACCTATCCAGAGTTGTCATTCCTGAGGGAGAGGACACCGATGCGCAGCGTTGGTCTACGACTGAAGAATCTCCGTAGCAACCAAGGGACACTTAAACAAGTTTCGAGGCCCTCTCCCTCAGGATGACAGGAAGCGATGTTGTTATCAGTATTTACTCCGGGTTCAATTGGGGCCTTATCTCTATTTCAAAATAACAAAATAAATATCAACCTGCACTCATGGATGAATATTCGCACAGAGGGAACAATTGGGATTGCGTCCGATGGAGAGCGTCCGAAAGGTCATGTCGCGCAGGTTGCAGGTAACTAGCTTACCTGTTAGTGTTTCCCCAAATTGAGCGATCAGCTTGATCGCTTCCATCGCTCCGAGGCAGGCGACCATTCCGGAAACGGCGCCAAAA
Organism: Pirellulales bacterium; assembly: GCA_039831705.1. Lineage (GTDB taxonomy): Bacteria > Planctomycetota > Planctomycetia > Pirellulales > Lacipirellulaceae > JAJRWS01. The sequence continues at coordinate 4,564 of JBDOMT010000056.1, forward strand.
ACAGGGAACTCACGACGCCAAACTTTGGGCAGCTCGGGGTAGAGACATTGCAGACAAGGCGAGACTCCTGGAATGATCGTGGTCAAATGAGCTTCTAACTCATACATCGCACAATCGACCATCGGTTTACGTTGGGCCACTATTTCCCGGTTGAGTAACATCCGCTCTTCGAAGAGGGGGGCACAATCGACCACCACGTCGGCCTGGGAAACCAACTCGCTAACGTTTTGTTCCGTTGCATTTTCAGCAACCATTTCAATTTGCAGGCGTGGATTCAATTCCAGCAGTCGGTGCCGGGCCGACTCCACTCGTGATTTACCCAAGCCGTCATAAGTCATCAAGAGTTGACGATTGAGATCCGAATGCTTCACCTCACCCGCATGGGCCAAAACCAACTTGCCAATTCCGGCTGCTGCCAGTTCGTAGGCCACCACACTTCCCAACCCGCCACAACGGGTTACCAGTACCGAGGCGCCTTTTAACCGCTGTTGTCCGATCTCTCCAAAATCGGGGACCCACATTTGCCACTCGTAGGTTGCCCGCTCCACATCATTCAATGGGATCCCGGAGGAATTCCGTAGTTGATCGTCCATCATTCGCCTAACCACCACTGATCACTGACAAAATGGTTACTTCCACACCTTCATGCAGGGCCACCGACAAATCACTGCCGACATGCTGGTTGCCCACACATAGCAGGACGGATGGTTGCAACTCATCTTGAGCATTCAACACATATTGCTCCAGCTTCTCAGGAAATCGCTGTTTCAATTGCTGTAGTAATTCCAACAAAGTACAAGCCTGCGGCACGACAATTTCTTCGGAGTCGATTCCCAGAGCCATTCTCAATTGCGTAGTATAGCGAATGTTTATTTTCATAACGGTTCAATACACCCTTGTCGCATCACAAATTGACAATCGGCCAGTTCAGATGCTTCACTGGTACTATGGGTAATGTGCAAGACAGTCACCTGCGTCGCTTTTTGTACATTCTTCAGTAGTTGATACATGTGCTGTCGGGTCTGGTCATCCATCGCCGACAGTGGTTCGTCGAGGATCAGAGTCGTAGGGGAATAAGCTAATGCTCTGCCGAGGGCAACCCGCTGGATTTCACCCCCACTGAGTTTACCCGGTAGGCGGTCAAGCAGATATCCGATTCCCAGCAACTCTGCCAATTGCTCGATTCGCTGCGTGATATCCGCCGATTTCCACTTCCGTATTTCCAGTGGCAACGCGAAATGGTTGCGTACCGTCATGGTGGGAAACAGGGCCCCATCCTGAGGCACGTAGCCAATATTCCGCTCGCCAGGCCGCAACCGGGTCACATCGCGGCCCGCCAGTTCAATCCGACCTCGCTCCACGGAACGCAGGCCGCACAAGCACTCCAGCAGAGTCGTTTTACCGCTGCCGGTCTCTCCCATCAAAACCCCATAAGCGCCAGTTGGGATTTGCAGTGAGACCCCTTGCAGGCGAAAACCGCCCGCCTGAACAGCCAAATTGTCGACCAGGATCATGCTCAGTTTCCTCTGCCACGCAAGACCACAGCCAAACTCCCCAAAATACCGACCAAACTCAAGGTCACTATAACCCAGGTAAAAACACCTTGTGCAACTGACGTTTCGTTATCAAGCAGATCTTCCTGCGCCGCAGCCTCCTTGGGTCCCCCATTCAGTGCAGATGGAGCAGACGCCTCTTGGTCAAACGAATCTTTCTGAATCCCGGCCTCACCAGACTCACCATGCAAAACAGACTGCCCAGGACGGGATCCAGAAAGTTTGGCTTGACCTGACAACCCTGTGGCTTGACCGGGCAACCCTGTGGCTTGACCAGACACAGACACCAGCGCGTCGATATCGATTTCCTCCAACTGCAATTGTGGTTGCAAAGGCTCTTGCAACCTTTTACCTGCAGCTCCAGGTTCCGACGGACCACGCGCCAAGATCCTACTGATTTCAGCCTTCACCAATGGATTGCCGGGATCAAAACCTAAGGCGGTTACCGCTTCTGCCTCGTCCACGGTGGACCAGGCATGTGGGATCATCGTACCCTGCATCCAACTACGATCCAATCCGCATTCACAATCACTACCCACCACTCCCAGGCTATGCCACAATTCTTGTTGACGGGAACCAGGAATGTGCAACACAGGCCCCAACTTGCGCCCGCGTCCAAACAGTAAAGCGATCTGGGCGACTGAGGAGGATGAATCAATGCCCAAGCTCCAGAGCAGTATCTCTTCACGTTTTGCTTCTTCTGGCGAAAATCGGATCATACGGGGAGGCAACTCAATGGGCTTGGCCATGGTCGGCAATGCATCGCGAACCCGCTCAATGGCATCTTCGGTCCAAGAGAGAGCCCGCTTGTTGTTGGAACTTTCAGTACCTTCTACCAACAGCATCACGCTGTGGCCACGCAACAGGTAGTGTAACAATTCTTGCCGTTGTGGCGAGGAGATTACCGATCGTAAAAATTTTCGGAAGCGACGGACCTGACTCGAAGTGCCATCGATGGCATTGTCACGATCGATCTTCCCTTGATCGATTTCTAATGCATCAACTTCAAAAGACAACGGTAGTGTCCGTCCGTCAGGTGCCAACAGGATGGCAGCCGGATAAGAGGATATCTCCAATGCGTGGATTATTTCACTCACTCGACTGGCTGATTTCTCATTGTGATCTAGCAGTCGTAATTTAACATTGCTATCGGCCAGGACAGAAGATGCCGTTTCCTCGTACTTACCTGCAAGGATCGTCGACCATCCTCCCTGGTTCACCAGACACAGTACGTAGTGTGGATCGGCCAGGTCCACCATAGCCACATCACGCACCGTATATCGACAAGCAACCACTTCACCTGGCGGTATTCCCTGGAACCCAACCAAAGCCAGGAAAACCCACCAAGCCATTGGTCTGAATGGGGCACCCCCAGGGTGATTAGATATCTGTGGAACATAGTAAAGCATGAACAGTTTATACCATACTGCTAGCAAATTCTCACCAGCAGAGCAGGTGGTTTACGGACGGCAATTAATCCGTACCGTGGTCGGCATGGCCCCATCCAGCAGGTAACTGGCCTGAAATGTTTGTGTCTGTTGTTGGCTATCGAACTGATGCCGACGCACTTTGGATTGGCCCTGATCGACCAACAGGTCTGCTACGATCGCCTCTAGCCATATTGTGCTAAAGGCGACCACCTAGTCAAGGAAATTACAGGGGGAAGACTGCGTTTTGAAACTCTGTTCCTAGGATCCTCCTCTCTCGATTATCTTTGTTTCCATTTGACTTTCGTGGATAGCAAAGTACCTATATCTGAGGAAGAATAAAGTCAACAGGAGTTGTTCCGTCATAATCTATGTATATTAGGTCTTCTTTAGACTGTATATCCATCAGCAAACTAGACCCTAGATAGTGAATGCGGATGCCTTGCGGACGATGTTCATCCACACACAGGCAATGAAAATTCAATGGAGAGAAACGTGATAAAATCGATCAAAACGTGGTTTACCAATCTTCCTGTCGGTTACCGGATTGCTGGTGCAGGTATTTTTCCCCTATTGATCGCAATCAATTTCATGCTGGGAAGCGTCGTCGTAAAACATGCTGTCTACCAGCAGATGGGCAAACTCTCAACCTTAACGGAACTCGCCAGTTACATCAGTACTCACGTCCATGAAACTCAGAAGGAACGTGGCCTGACCGCTGGCTTCATGGGTAGTGGCGGGAAAAAGTTTGTCAGCGAACTAACCCAGCAACGAGAAACCACCGACACTCGAAAAACCGCGTTGAAGGAATATGTCGAAACAATCCATGCAGACGAATACGGCGAGCGTTTTGAGCAGTCGCTCCATGTCGCTATGGACAAAATGCATGAGATTGATAGTTACCGGGAAAAAGTTAGCTCTCAATCCATTTCCCTGCAAGAAGCTCTTAAATTATACACGCAACATAATGCGGCCATGCTCAAAGTGGTGGAATCCATCTCTCAGGTGAGTGACGACGCTGGCCTGGCCAAAACAACGGCCGCTTATGCCTATTTTCTCAAGGGAAAAGAACGGGCCGGAATTGAACGGGCCGTGTTGAGTAAAACTTTCGCCATGAACCGATTCGAACCGGGAACCCTGCGCAAATTCGGATCTTTAGTAAGTGCGCAAGAGACCTACTTCGACGCCTTCAGTACCTTGGCAACCGAGGACCAGTATGCACTGTACCAGCAAAAATTATCGGGTGAAGTAGTCGAAGAAGTGCAACGGATGCGCGATATCGCATTCAAAAATGGTGAGGTGCAGGCAGATGGATTTGGCATTGATGCGGGTGATTGGTTCAAAATGATCACTCTAAAGATCAATCTAATGAAAGAAGTCGACGACGCGTTGGCCTTGAGCATCAAAATGGCAGCAGCTCAGCAGTGCAGTTCTGCTTTCAGGTCGTTTGTCGTGATTAGCTGCGTCGCTGTGGTTGCTACCTTGGTCGCTTTGTCTATGGTCTACATCATATCCCGAGGCATCATAAGGCCATTGGCCAAGACGGTAGAGGCGCTGGAGGCGATCGCCAAGGGTGATTATTCGCAGCGTGTCGACTATGCCAGTAAGGATGAGATTGGGCGAATGGCTATCTCCTTGAATACCGCAACTGAGGCCACCAGCAAAGCAATGCAAGATGTCAAGGATGCGGCTGAACGCGAGCAACAGGCCCAGGCGGAGAAGGCGGAAGAAGACCGACAACGAGCCGAGTCTGGGCGCAAGCAAGTGGAAGAGGCCAATCAGAAGGTTCAACATATTCTCGAAGTGGCCAATCGTGTCTCCGCAGGTGATTATTCACAAGAAGTTGAAGTTACCGGTGACGACGCATTGGGGCAACTGGGAGATGGATTACACAAATTCTTTGCTGACAAGCGTGAAGCAGAACGACAGGCCGTCGAAACTGCAGAACAAGAACGGCAACGAATAGAAGCAGAACGTAAACGTGAAGCCGATGAAGCCAAACTGGAACAGCAACGAATAGAAGCAGAACGAAAACGTGAAGCCGATGAGGCCAAATTGGAACGGCAACGAGCCGATCAAGAGCGAAAGCAAGCCGAGGAACTGCGGCAAAAAGTCGATAGCATCCTGGCAGTCGTCAATGCCGCCGCAGCTGGCGACCTGACTCAGTCCGTAGATACTCATGGCGACGGTGCAATCGACGAATTGGCCGCCGGGATCAACAAAATGCTTGCCGATCTGGCTAGTGTGGTTTGCGAAGTCATGCAGGGGGCGACCCAATTCACCGAAGGCTCACGGGTGATTGCCGAAAGTTCACAAACAATGGCGCAGGGTGCTCAAAACCAAAGTGCAACTGTCGAACAGATGTCGGCGACGATCGAGGAACTGGCCCGATCCATCGAATCGGTTAAAGAAGAAGCCAAGGTAGCCAATAATATCGCCACCACAACCAGCGAGTTGGCCGAGAGAGGCGGCACAGCCGTGCAGCAGACCAACGAAGCCATGAAGCAGATCAGCAGTAGCTCTTCACAGATTGGTGAAATTATTGCCGTGATCTCCGAAATCGCCAGCCAAACCAACCTGCTCGCATTGAACGCAGCCATCGAGGCTGCTCGAGCAGGTGAGCACGGTCTGGGATTCGCCGTGGTGGCCGACGAAGTTCGAAAATTGGCAGAACGCTCCAACGAGGCGGCTGGTGAAATCACCACCTTAATTCAGGAATCGACCACACGGGTCGATGAGGGTTCCAAGCTCAGTCAGGAGACGTCCGAATCACTGGGGAAAATCGTAGCGGGTGTTCAAGATACCGCCAACCGGATCGGAGTCATGGCCATGGCGACTGTCGAACAAGCGACCAATGCCAACGAAGTGGCCTCAGCAATTCAAGAAGTGTCAAACGTCACCGAACAGTCCGCCGCGAGCAGCGAGGAATTGGCTTCCAGCAGCGAACAACTGGGAGCTCAAGCCACAAGCTTGAATGAATTGGTACGCAGATTCAACACGGAGACTAATAACACGGGGAACCATGGTGTGCTCACAAAAGCATAGTATGGAGCCCAGCTATCGACCTCTACGGTGATACTTGACAGACGCAATCGATAAGTACTACGATCAAGGTGGGTAACTTGCGATCGGTCGTTTGTCGCTGTTTGTGGGATTGTCGTTTAATCAGGGTACACTTTCATGGCCATCGGGCAATTTTTCTCCCAACGTTTTGGATATGCAGTCCATGCACTTGCCTACGTGGCAAAAAAACCGGCTGGCGAATTGGCGACATTGCCAGAGCTGGCAAATTGGATGCGCACCATTTGGCCAAACGCTTCGGAATCGTACCTTTCGAATGTTGTACAACGTTTGGCCCGTGGACGATTGCTGCGGAGCCACCGGGGTATCGCCGGCGGCTATTCATTAGGTCGAGCGGCAGCCGATATTTCGCTCCGAGATTTGGTTGAATTGCTGGAAGGCGTAGACCACAATCGCTGCAGTCTCTCTTTGGAAGACGATTGCCCGGTAAAGTCCAGGTGCTCGATCCAGCGAAAATTGAGAAGCCTTGAAGCAGATTACTTGCGGTCTCTCGAGAACGTGTCGGTCGAGGAACTGTCCAAGGACATCGTGGCCACCATGCCAAAGAAAGTGCGTAGCTGACGCAGGTGAATATCCAGCCGCAAGACTCACATACAGTTGTCGTGGGCGCCGGTGTAATCGGCGTGGCCACGGCGTACTATCTGGCACAACGCGGCCGGAAAGTCACTGTGTTGGATCAGAACGACATTTGTTCGGGATGTTCACGCGGCAATGCAGGACAAATTACCCCCGGCCACTTGCCTCTCACCCAGCCTGGAACACTCCTGCGCAACCTTGCCTGGCTGTGCAAACCGACCAGCCCTCTATTCATCGCGCCACGATTTGACGTGGAATTATTTCGCTGGTTGTGGCGTTTTCATCGTTGTTGCAACCATGCCCATCTACGTAAGGCAACAGAGATGCTTTGCCAACTCGGATCGGCCAGTAGCCTGTTGTTTGCGCAACTTGCCGAGGAACTCGATCTGGATTGCCACAGCCAAGAGCATTATCAGAACCAAGGACGTTTGGAAATTTGTCGCACGGAGGCGTCACTTCATGCAGTTTGCCAAGAGGCTGAGCTGCTCAAAACATGTGGTTTCGAGGCGACCCCTCTGCGTGGCAATGAAGTTGCCGACTTTGAACCGACAATTTCGGATAAAGTAGCCGGTGCGGTTTATTTTCCCAACTCGGGATCCTGCGATCCCCATCAATTCATACTCAAGCTTGCCAATGCAGCCGAAACTTTGGGCGTAAAATTTTGCCCACACACTCATGTTCAAGACCTGCATGTCCGTAACGGTCGAGTGACGTCACTCATGACCCAAGATGGCAAAATCGCTACAGACTCGGTCGTGTTGGCATGTGGATCTTGGACCCCCCGTTTAGCGCGTCGTTTGGGTCTACGGCTACCTATTCAACCTGGGAAAGGCTATCACCTCGACATCACCAAACCTGTGCAGTCCCCGAAAATCCCTGTCGTGCTAGTCGAAGACCGGGTGTTTGTGACACCCCTCGGGAATGGTCTGCGACTAGCGGGCACTATGGAACTGAGCGGCTTTAATCTGCTCCAACGCCCAGTTCGTCTCGACATGCTCGCGCAAGCTGCAGAACGCTACTTCCCGGATGTAGGCAAAGCCCAAATACATTCGCGCTGGTGCCATCTGCGACCGATGACGCCTGACGGCCTGCCGGTAATTGGAAAAACTCAACGCTTCGAAAACGCCTGGGTGGCAACGGGACACGGCATGTTGGGCCTGACCCAAGGCCCCATCACCGGGCAACTGCTGGCTGACTGGATTGTGGATGGCCAGCCGCAGTTCGATCTCACGCAACTCTCACCCGACCGTTTTTGATGCGACAGTCACCTTTCTGCCTTTTTTTCAGACCATCCCGGCAAGGAAACCGTCGTCTGATAGTTCGAATAGTTGTAAAGTGGGTTGCGAATGGGCTTGTAGAGACGGCCTGGTTTAGGATTGTCGTTTTGCGTGTAGACCCATAGCTCATTGGGATTCCAGACGACAATTTCATCACGACAATCACCACTGATATCCAGCACCGCATTGCACATGTCAGGATGCCCATCGTTAGGAAATTTTACCGCGCGACGTCCCCAGCCATCAAATAGTCCTCCCTGCTCGACATTTGCCGAGAGGACAAAAAACTCATTTCCTGATCCATTCCAATTAATGGGCAAACACATACTGCCATGCTGACATGGCTCGAAATCGTGGTAGATGTTTCCCCGCGCATCGTAGAGATGAATGATGCCCTGATTTCCCCAGTAGTTAATCGAAATCGCCTCCAATCCGGGCAAATCAGGACGAAGGTTTGCTACCGCCGGATTCTGCACATGGCCGAGGTAATGATGCTTTAGAATCTGCCCTTGAATATCTGCGAAAATCATTCCTTCGTCACTGGCGGCACAGAGCAGACGCGGTCCGACATTCGATTCCGGTTCAAATTGCACAATAGCAACGCCGTCAGCATGATCCTTCAATCGATGGTCGAGAGTCCAAAGCTGTTTGCCGTCACCATCGAACAGCGAATAACCGATCGCCAGCTCATCGCGTCCATCGTCGTCGATATCGTAGGCAAACGGATAGTGACCCGTATTGCAGTCAGCACTCCAGCGAACTTGAAGTTGATCGTCTAGCGCCCACAGGTGCCGGTAGCGGTCTTTGATAATGATATCTCGAGCATGACCAACGCCGCGCAGATCGCAAAAGTAGATGGAATCCCCCAATATCTTTGGAAATTTATTGTAGGGGGGTTTTGTATTCGCGGGGGTTTCGGGCATAGGTGCCTGTCGTTTTGTCTCGCCCGTGGCGCCATCCGCGATGTGGATCTGCATATTCATGCAATAAACCACCTCGTTCGATCCATCGCCGTCAAGATCATGTATTTGAAAGCCGACATCGTTGGTTAGATGATCTTTCCAGGGATCCGGTTCACCGATTTGCCACAGCTTTTTTCCATCTAATGTAATCGCCGTCAGGCAGCTCAGTTCACTATTACGGTCTTTGGGCCCATGATGCAACACTTGCCCTATTAATACGTCCGTTTGGCCGTCGCCATCGAGATCGCCAAAGCGAAGATTTCTCCCGATACCAAAACCGGCTGTCTTGATTTTCTTCCACAGTTTAAGTTGTGGATTCGATGCTTGAAGAACGCTTTCGATCCGTTTCCGCTCCGCAACCTGCTCTTGAATGTGCTGTTGTTCGTCGCTACTGGTGGAAACGGACACATGGTGAAAGTGAGTTGGCACATCGGCCACCAAGCCAATTTTCCCTTGCGCATAAGTTGAATCGGTGGCAGTGAGCGTAGGTCCCTGTTCGAACCACGCCTGAATTTTCTCGCCTTGGACCGAAACATGAGCGACTAACTTCCGTCCAACTTCCCAATCAAATACCGCGGAATCAAGTACCTTTTCAAATGGCTTGTGGAAGGCAGTGGCATGTGCAACCGACTTAAGCACCGCCTTCTTTCCATCCACGCCAAAAAAGTAGTAACATCGATCATTACGATATCGAAACACGACACCGCTCAAGCCACGCTGCCTATCTTGCTGCTGAGATAGGGGAACGTATCGAACTTCAAGTGTGTAATCGCGCCACAAAGGGTCACCGGCAATCATCATTGGATGAAAATGGCGGTATTTTTTATTATCGTACGTTTGGGCTAAAACGGCCTCACCCTCATCCTGAAACACTTTCCACGCAAGCTGCGAACCAATGTCCGAGCGAAACGTACTGATGGCCCATGGGCCCATGGGAGCAGCTTCAGGAAGAAAATGGTATTCCGTATGCGCACCCACGACGCGACTGAGCGCGCCAGCCGGCATATGGCTGAAATCATCTTCTAACAAGACAACCGAAGGCGATCCTTTGAACTGGGCATTTGCCCAGGTTGTGCACCAGGTGAGGGCGAAGACAATCATGCCTACACTCAACATTCCCCTATAAGGTCGTATCATTAAAATGTCCCTCGCCCTGTTATGCTCTTTCCAGCCAATACTGAACCCAATAAAACAGCGTGACATGTTGCTCAAACGATAGGATGAACCAGTTGTTTGGATGGTTCGAATTAACTTGTATTGGGTACAGCGTGAATTTTAGTGGTTTACTTACCGAAATTGCCCCATAAAGTTGAGGGGAATAAAAACTGAAGACCACCGCCTGAAGGTGGAGGGTTCGCCGACAGTCGGCTAAAGCCCGACTTTCTGGTTATGGCTTATCTTACCGCAATAGCCACGAAGTGGCGAAAGCATCTAGCCGTGGGGCGTGAGCCCACGGTGGCGTTTTTAGATTATTCCCTAGCCCTGAAAGGGCGACAGCGAGTGGCCCAAGCGGAAAATTGGTTTCGTTAAAAACGGCTGCTGTCGCCGCTGCGCGGCTAAAATA
>JBDOMT010000031.1:0-14989 GCA_039831705.1 Pirellulales bacterium
AACGAAACCAATTTTCCGCTTGGGCCACTCGCTGTCGCCCTTTCAGGGCTAGGGAATAATCTGAAAACGCCACCGTGGGCTCACGCCCACGGCTAAACGCTGTCGCCACTTCGTGGCGATTGCGGTAAGTAAGCCACAACCAGAAAGTCGGGCTTTAGCCGACTGTCGGCGAACCCTCCGCCTTCAGGCGGTGGTCTTCAGTTTCTGAATCGATTCGGCTTGCATGAATAAAATGCCGAGAGCCAGGCCCGCCAGACCCAATACGACTGACGCAGCCACATGGCCCGCACCACACACGGCTGTGATAGCAAGCGTATAGCGAATCGACCAGTTGCGAGCCTTGGACATGGCAACGAACGGAAGATAATGATCTGGACCGAGAATCGTATGCACGAATCCGATAAAGATTGCAGTCGTCACCAGAGCGATACTGTCATTCGCCATTCGCCATGAACCTCAAAATATGAAGTACTTTTGAGACAGTGGCAAAGTCTGTGCTGGATCGCACACCAACGACAGACCATTGGCTGTCACCTCATACGTTTCCGGGTCGACTTCGATTTTGGGAGTTGTGTCGTTGAGCTTCATCTCTTTTTTGGTGACAGATCGACAGCCTGTTACGGCGACTATCTGCTTATGCAGCCCATAGGAAGCGACCGATCCATTGTCAACGCTCGCTTGGCTGACAAAGACATCGCAAATCGGCCCGGTGGCTTTTCCAAAGGATCCAAACATGGGACGCATGAAGACCGGCTGTGGGGTTGGAATCGAGGCGTTCGGATCACCCATTTGTGACCAGGCAATGACACCGCTCTTGATTACCATTTCGGGTTTGCTGCCAAAGAAGGCGGGACGCCAAAGAACTAGGTCTGCCAACTTGCCAACTTCCACAGAACCCACGCGATGAGCAATGCCGTGGGCTAGTGCCGGATTAATGGTGTACTTCGCGACGTAACGCTTGATGCGCCAGTTGTCGTGTTCGGCGCTGTCCTCAGGTAAGCAGCCCCGTTGCTGCTTCATTTTGTCAGCCGTTTGCCATGTTCTCGTGATGACTTCACCCACACGTCCCATCGCCTGTGCGTCGGAACCCATCATACTAATAGCTCCCATGTCGTGCAGAATATCTTCTGCCGCAATGGTTTCGCCGCGGATTCTACTTTCTGCGAAGGCAACATCCTCGGGCAGGTTCTTGTCCAAGTGATGGCAAACCATCAGCATGTCGAGGTGTTCATCGATCGTATTGACTGTATAGGGACGAGTCGGATTCGTAGAACTCGGAAGCACGTTCAATTCGCCACAGACCTTGATAATATCTGGAGCGTGTCCGCCGCCAGCTCCTTCGCTGTGATAAGTATGAATTGTGCGACCCTTCATCGCGGCAATTGAAGTCTCGACGAACCCCGATTCATTCAACGTGTCGGTATGAATGGCTACCTGGACATCGTACTTCTCGGCAATGGTTAAACAACAGTCGATGGCAGCAGGCGTGGTGCCCCAATCCTCGTGGAGCTTTAGCCCGAGCGCACCAGCGCGGATTTGTTCGTCCAATCCCTCCGGTTTTGAGGAGTTACCCTTACCGAGAAAACCGAAATTGAGTGGCAAACTTTCGGTGGCTTGCAACATCATTCTCAAATTGCTCTGCCCGGGTGTGCAAGTTGTGGCGCACGTGCCTGTCGCCGGGCCGGTACCTCCACCAATCATCGTTGTCAGGCCGCTGGCGATAGCCTCATAGGCTTGCTGCGGACAGATGAAATGGACGTGAGAGTCTATGCCGCCGGCAGTCAAAATGAATCCCTCTCCGGCTGTCACTTCTGTTGTCGGACCCACAATCATATTTTCGTTGACGCCTGCCATCACATCAGGATTTCCTGCTTTCCCGATGCCGACGATCTGACCATTCTTGATGCCAACGTCAGCTTTAACGATTCCGGTATAGTCGATGATCAGTGCATTGGTGATGAGCAGATCGAGAGCGGCTGCGCCCGAAACACCAGCCGCTTGGCCCATTCCGTCACGGAGAACTTTTCCTCCTCCGAACTTACATTCATCGCCATAGACCGTGTGGTCTTTTTCAACCTGCAAAATTAGAGCCGTATCACCAAGTCGAACTCGGTCACCGACGGTGGGCCCATAGATTTCTGCGTAGTCGCTTCGTTTGATTTGAAATGGCATAAGAATCGCTCTCTCAAAAATCGTTCTCTCGAAACTTGGTCTAAAAAAACCGTTCTCTTAAAATGGTTATCCACCAGAGAGTTACACGCTCTTGTGGGCAAATCCTTGATCGGCTATTCGCTGCATCGTCTTTTGCTTTCCAGCGTCGTCGGCTTTGCCATCAGTCAGGTTGTTTCCACCGCGAATGACTCGATTTCCTGCGATCTCGACGAGCGAGACTGTTTTGGATTCACCCGGTTCAAACCGAGCCGCAGTTCCGGCGGGAATATCGAGACGTCTGCCGAAAGCTACCTCCCGATCAAACTCCAATTCGGCATTCGTCTCGTCAAAATGGTAATGGCTACCGACCTGGATCGGCCGATCACCCAGATTGGTCACAGAAACCTCGATACTGTCTCTGCCCTCGTTGAGTGTCAGTTCTTCATTTGCCGTGAAGTATTCTCCAGGCTTAACTGTAGGCTCAGTCGTACCAAACAGGCTCAGTTTTGGGACCGGCAAGAAACTGCCCTGCAGAGCCAGATCCAGGTCACCATCTTCAGCCGCGATCGGGGTGTGCACGGTAACGAGCTTGGTGCCGTCTGGAAATGTTCCCTCCACTTGGACTTCTCCAACCATGTCGGCAACGCCTGGCATCACTTGACGACGGCCAAGGAACTGCCGCCCGAGGTCCATGAGTTCTGCGACCGATTTGCCGTCGCGAATAAACTCAAGCAACTGTGTCGCGATGAGCGCAACAGACTCTGGATGATTCAACCGAATGCCGCGTGCGAGCCGCTTTTGTGCTAAAAAGCCAACGTTGTGCAGTTGCAGTTTTTCTAACTCTCGTGGTGTGAGATGCATATTCCAACCTCTGCAGTTTTGTTATTACGGACTTCGAAGGACTACCATTTTCTCGACCACGGCTCGCCTCCTAACCGTTGGGCAAGGAACTCCAGACGGCGTTGTAAAAGTCGCGATACCTGTTCGGTATCGGTTCCCATAATTCGCGATACCATTCCATGTGGAATTTCACTCGCGGATTGAATGAGTGAACTTTTCGAATCGATGGGGAGCTTGGAGATTTCCTCCAGTATCGCGGTTCTTTGTTGATCGTGCAATGGCCCAACAATTACCAACAAGGCCATACAATGAAAATGTCCTAGTCGGAAGGGCGAAATCAAGGTGCCATCGGCCGGATCAAGGCGAAGAGAATCTAAGAAAACAGAACGATCATTAACAGTGATTTCAATTCGACTGAAGTAATGAGAAAACGCCCAGCACTCGTCTCTGGCACGTCGCCCGCTGGTGAGCCAATCGACTAAGACAAGATTTCCCCCTGCGGCCACATTGAGTTGCTGGTTTTGTCGGTATCTTGCATCTGCAAAACAACTGATCGGATCAGGGGCAATGACTAGCAGTGCTTCGTTTCCAACAGTGGCCAGAGTTGATTGCCGAGCCGATTTGCCATGTGGACTCTTAAAGACTTTCGTCGACGCTTGGGTCGTAAGGAGACATGAGGTTTCGTCAGCAATTTCGATATCCAAATCAATGGTATCACCGGCTACCAAGCCGCCGCCGAAAGTTGTCGTGTAGACCCACGCCGCCTTCCTCCCTCGAGGACAGAGCAGTTTTAAGGGATTCGTTGCCTGCGCACGCGTGATCGCCGTTCGGCCTTCGACCAATGACGTTTTCAGGAATCCCTTTCCAGTCATATCCTATCCAATCGGGCCCTTTTTGGTCGATCTGGCTCAGACCGACAGATGAGCTTGGACCATCTCCTCGGTCAGTTGCTGAGTCTTGCCGCTCTCCATGACTTGGCCTCGATCAATGATGTAAAAATCGTGGCCGAACTCGCGAACGAAATCGAGATACTGTTCTACCAGAATTACGGTTACATCACGCGACTCAACGAGTTCTCGCAGGACTTGGCCAATCTGTTGGATGATGTTCGGTTGGATGCCCTCGGTCGGTTCGTCTAGCACCAGCACTTTGGGGTCGCCAGCCAGGGCACGCCCAATGGAAAGTTGTTGTTGTTGCCCGCCAGAGAGATCTCCTCCTCGGCGTTGGGCCATTTCTTTCAATACAGGAAAGAGGGTGTAAATCTCATCCGGAATGTTTTTCTGACTATCGTTTCGGGCCTCCAGGCCGACACGCAGATTCTCTTCCACGGTGAGCTTGGGAAATATCTGTCGGCCTTGTGGAACAAAACCGAGCCCAGCCCTCGCTCGTTTGTTTGCAGGGAGCGAGCTAAGGTCCTTTTCATCGAGGCGAACTGTTCCTTCAGACGATTTTAATAGCCCCATGATGTTCTTCAGGAGTGTCGTCTTTCCGACACCATTTCGCCCGATCACACAAGTCATTCGCCCGGTTTGCATTTGCATATTGATATTGCGCAAAATACCAACGGTTCCGTAAGCAAAGCTAAGATTTTCAACGGTTAACATAAGAATAGTCCCTAGCGGCCAAGGTAAGCCTCAATAACTTCCGGATTGGCTTGGATTTCTTCCATGTATCCCTCTGCCATGATTTGGCCTTCATTCAGTACTGTAACACCAGCGTCAAGGCGACGAACAAAATCCATGTCGTGCTCAATGACGATAATCGAGTGCTGTCCACGCAACTCCAGCAGCAACTCCGCCATCAGGTCAGTTTCTTCGTCAGATAGGCCTGCTGCAGGTTCATCCACTAACAGGAGGTCCGGTTCGGCAAGGACCAGCATACTGATTTCCAAGCATTGTCGCTGCCCATGACTCAGGAATTGTGCCTGGACCTCGGCCTGCTTCGTCAGATGGACTCTACCCATCATCTGCCGAATCTTGTCCTCCTCGTCAGAAGTTGTTTTTCCCCACAGGTTGCGAAAAAAATCTGTCTGTCGATTGGGTAACGCCAATTCGAGATTCTCGAACACGGTAAGGCTATCAAAGACCGAGGGTGTTTGAAATTTCCGACCCACCCCTAATCGCGACATGGCTATGTCGTGTGCATTGGATATTTCACTACCTTGCCAAAACAACTTGCCACTGGTAACTCTTGTTTTTCCACTAATCACATCACACATTGTGGTTTTTCCCGCTCCATTGGGACCAATGACAACCCGTAATTCGTTGTAATGGATTCCAAATAGATCGATATCAAGCGCCTTGAACCCGTCGAAGACTACCGTGACGTCCTCCAGATAAATCAAGAATGAAGATAACCGGTTATCGCGGGATAGCTCACTGGGACGGCAAAAAACTGCGCGAGGAACAGTCATGATACCACCGCATTTGTTTTTGGAGTCGTCCACCATCGCCATATGCTGGCGATTCCGTGAGGCGCATTGATGACAACAACGATGAACAGTCCCCCTAGTACAAATGGCCAGTAGTCGGGGCTCCAGATGAGCTTGTCGTACGTAGTCGGTGCTAGGTAGTCTTGGAGAAACCAGAAGAATTCCTGCCGCGACGTTAGCAGGTTGTACAGCAAGTTCACTAGCAGAGTTCCGGCAATCGGGCCGCCGAGTGTTCCTCGACCGCCCAAGGCAACCCATACTACCACGAGGATCGACTCGCGGACTTCCATGTTGGTGGGCGTAAAAATACCCATCTGCGGAGCATAAAGCATGCCCCCGAGACCGGCAATCATTGCCGAAAGGGAAAAGACAAACATCTTGAACAAATACGGTTTGTAGCCCACAAACCGGAGCCTTGTTTCATTGTCGCGAATCGCAACGAGTACACGCCCAAGTCGCGATTTGATAATCAGCCGGCAGAGCCAATAGACTACCGCCAGTGATACTAAAGTAATCATGTAGAGACCGAGACGTGTATTCGGATCGCTGAGTTGGAATCCGGCGAGTCGATCGAACCGAGTGAGTCCATTGGTGCCGCATAGCTTCATGTTGTTCATGCAGAAGATTAACCATGCTGCGAGGGTTACGGCTTGCGTTAAGACGGCAAAGAAAACACCACGAACGCGACTGCGGAAGACAAAGAATCCGATAACCAATGCGACCATTCCAGGGATGATTAACCCGAGAGCCACGGTTCCTGAAAGGAAGTAGAACGGTTTCCAAAACCATGGAGTCATCGCGTTGCCTGGCAACTCACTAACTCCGTAAGGATAGACGACGTACAGGCAGGCGGGAATCTTCCAACCAGCATGATCGATAAGTCCCTCGGGTCCCCCATGATGGGCGAGGTACATACCCATTGCGTATCCGCCGAGTGCAAAGAAGAGCGACTGGCACAAACAGAGCATCCCAGTGTAGCCCCACACCAAATCGAGGCTAATCGCGACCAAAGCAAGGGCCAGGTAGCGGCCCAGCATGTTCACCGTGTCGATGCTGATCCATCCGAGGAGATAAAGGCAGGGAACGGCAATTCCACAAGCCAGAGCCATCCACACTCCGTAGTCTCGCGAAAACAACCTCAAAGGTTTGATCAACTTGTGCATCGTGTCAATCATCGGCCAATCTCCCCTTGGGTGGAAACAGCCCCGCTGGGCGATATTGAATAAATACCACAACCAGCACTAAGATAATGACCCGGGCCCAAATCGTTGAAAAAACGGGTTCGAGAATTTTGTTCAGAACACCCAAACCAAGCCCCGCCCAAACCGCGCCTGCAATTTCTCCCACGCCGCCAGTTACGACGACCAGAAACGAATCGACAATGTAGTTCTGCCCCATATCGGGCGTGACTCCGCCGATCAATGTCAACGCACAGCCGGCTATGCCGGCGAGGCCAGCACCAAAGGCAAACGTAAATTCATCTTCGTATCTTGTGTTGACTCCAAGTGCTGCGGCCATCTCGCGATTTTGCACTGTCGCTCGCAGCAACAAGCCACGCTTCGTGCAATTCAGCAGCCAATAGACAAACGCTACGCAAGCGGCAGTCAGTCCGATAATGAACAGCCGGTTGTAAGAAACGTGGAAGTCTTGGATTACTTCAACACCACCCACCAACCAGGACGGACTATTGACTCCAATGTTGTCACCGTACCGGATTCGAACGAGTTGAATCAGCATCAGGCCCAAACCCCACGTTGCCAGCAACGTTTCCAGCGGTCGGTGGTAGAGATGTCGAACAACTAGTTTTTCCATAACCCACCCTGCCAACCCAGCCACTAAAAATGAAACTGGCAACGCGACAAGAAAAAATAGGTTGACCGGATTGTCGGGCATCGAGTGGCCGCATGCTTGTTGGACCTCGTAGGTTGCGTAGGCACCAACCATCATCAACTCACCATGAGCCATATTGATGACGCCCATTTGGCCGAAAACGATCGATAGCCCCAGTGACATGAGGATCAGAATTGACCCAAGTGACAGCCCGCTGAAGATGTACTCCAGCAAACGAATACGCTGCTGGTAGGACTCAACCTGCGACAGGCATTTTTGGTAGACTTCCCTGGTAGAGTCGTCTAGCAGGTTCGATGAAGCATGGTCCTCCTTGATCAATCGCACCAGCAGTGGAGCAGCCCGAGCACTTCCCATTTCACCCAAAAGCTTGGCGGCCGTGCGACGCAGACTCAATTCGGCTGCTGGATCTCCCAGCTGGAGCAATGCCACACTTTCCCTAGCTCGGTAGACAACCTGAGCGTCGGAATCGCTGGCAATTATCTCCTCTAGTACATCAATGACTGCGACATTCTGTAGATCGCCCAGCTTTCTCACTGCGCTTAATCGTGTCGGCTGGTCGGCAGAGTAGAGTGCTAGAGAACGGATGGCGGTGACAACACCTCTTCGCTCTTTCCGTGACGCAGCAAGAGTGACCAGATCGCTCTTTGGCACTCTTACCGGTTTGCCGCCTTCGACTATGGGCTGACCGCTCAAGGCGTCCTTCAGAGAGAAGCCATCATCCTTTCCCCTGACAGGAGACGCAACGACCAACCGTTGTTTCCAAAGCTTCAGACTTCCCAGACGGAAAGCCTCCAGCACTTCGCCTACGCGTCCGTCTTGGGTTGAGGCTAATGACTCGATTGCTGCGGCGCGAACCTCACTGCTGGAATCTGCCAGTTTTGCGAGTTCGATTCGAATTGCCGCATCATGAGCATCTGCGTCACTTGCCAACAAGTCGTGAGCCAACAAGAAGTTGAGCGTCACGATTGCAATCGCAATCGACCAGGACGCAGTCCGCCTACTAAAGCAATGCATGTATCCGCCACCGATGCATGAACTCCCGGTCGTATCTGTTGACTGTTCTACAGAAAAAACACCCAAACGATACGAAAGTAATAAATTGTAAGATTCCCAGCGGGCATCTAACTACTCTCCAGCGAGCCGACCACCGCCGAAGGGAGGCGGTGGTCGGTGCTGGTTATGACTATTTCCCTTACCCGAAGAGGTAACTTACGACTTAGGACCGCCCGTAGGGGCTGGGACATCGCCATCGGTATGTAGATAGCTGCTGTAGGAATCTGGAACGACAAGGTCGTCCGTTTGATAGACAATTTGAAATTGCCCATTCGAAAGGATTTCGCCAATGTACACGGCCTTATGCGTGTGCTGATTCGAATCGTGCATCTTTTTTGGCCCGCCAGGTGCATCAAACTGCAAGCCATAGACGGCCTCTCGCACCTTATCCACATCAAAGCTGCCAGCTTTTTCGACAGCAGCCTTCCAAACATAGACGCCAAAATAGGCGGCTTCGATGGGGTCATCCGTCACACGACCGCTGCCACCCGGCAGACCCGCCTTCTCGCAGTAGGCTTTGAAGTTCTTCACAAATGCCGCGTTCTCGGGTAAGTCGAGACTTTGAAAATAGTTCCAAGCTGCCAAATGCCCTACCAACGGTGGAACATCCATCGCACGTAGTTCGTCCTCAGCAACTGAAAATGCCATGATGGGACAGTCTGATGAAGTCAGTCCTTGATTAGCAAACTCCTTATAGAAAGGCACATTACTATCGCCGTTGATTGTGGACAAAACACACGCGCCACCCCCTGCGGCAAAGGTCTTAATCTTACCGACAATCGTTTGGTAATCTTGGTGATGGAAAGGCGTGTAGTCCTCGATGATGTCCTCATCGGCTACACCCGTGCTCTTGAGGAACGCCTTGAGCACTTTGTTTGCCGTGCGAGGGAACACATAGTCCGTTCCGAGCAGGTAAAACTTCTTGCAACTGCCACCTTCTTCGCTCATCAAATACGCGGCTGCCGGAATCAGTTGCTGATTGGGTGTTGCACCCGTATAGAAAACGTTCAACGATTGTTCTTCGCCCTCGTACTGAACGGGGTAAAACAACAGCGAGTTGTACTCTTCAAAGACCGGCAAAACTGACTTTCGGCTCACCGACGTCCAGCAGCCAAAAGTGACAGCGACTTGATCACCGTTAATCAGGTCTTTAGCCTTTTCGGCAAACAAGTCCCAATCACTGGCAGGATCAACGGTAACCGGCTCAATTTGCTGGCCAAGAACACCGCCCGCTGAGTTAATCTCTTCGACGGCCATGAGCACAACATCGCGAAGAGAGGTTTCCGAAATCGCCATAGTTCCAGAAAGGGAATGCAGAATACCAATCTTGACAGTGTCTGCGGACGAACTTGCACCGGTCGAAGAGGCCTCACCCGATCCATCGGTCGCTCTCTGACCACAACCGGACGACACCATGCACAACACACCTAACAACAGAAGAATTTTTCTCATCTCACCACCTTTTTTTGAGTTACCAGCAACATTGAATCGCCAAACGGAAATTAGACATCTTCCCAGAATGGAACAATTAGACCTTCTCCCAGCAGAGGGCAGTCTATAAGAGCAAATCACGTGCCGTCAAGGATTGGCAGCCGGGTTTTCCGAGAAATCGGCAGAAAAGGGACAAGCAGTGCATAGGAAATGTGCAGCGGGTGCTATTGTTGCGTGCAAATAAAAAATCGCCGAAATGCGGTTGCGAAGCAACTTAGCATTCCGGCGATTCGGAACTCTGACTTTTCAATTAGTTCTCACGCGGTGTGCTTAGAACTGTACCTGTGTACCGATGGTGAATGTGTCTATGTTGGCTGACCCAGGGATATCAAGCTGAGACCAAACACCAGAAATCCGTGCGTTGTGACCGAACATGATATAGTTGATCTGTGCGTCAGTTTGTTCGTCTTTGCCACCACCGCCGCCGTTGATAGTGTCTCGGTCGTATCTTTGGTATCTACCCGAGACTTGAAATTGTCCAGGAAAGCCAAGCAAGCAACACTTTCTTGGGAAGAGATAGCTACTCAAAACGAAGTAGCTTTCTCCTTGACGATTGTTTCCTGATGGCGGCAAAGTGATTGCGGCTCCACTGGTCTCACCGTCATTGTCGTTGAAGTCGTAGTAAGCTCCTTCCAAGGTGACGACGCCGCGGTTTGAGAGCTTCTTTTCGAAAAGCGCGTCAATGCTCCAGCCTGTGAAGTCGACGTAGTCGGTTGCCGCGATGTTGTCCTGAGCGTCAGAACGATGCATGACGGTAGCCCCTATCGCCAGGATATCCTTGGCGCCGTAGTAGGTACTAGAGTTGTAGTACCCGGGCTCTGGATCGAGCAAATTGAGTACGACCCGACCGCTAAACATGAGGTTGTCTTTACCAGGATGCCCGTTGACAAAAGGGCTACCAGTGCTCTCTCCTTCAAAGACACCCGCTTGCCATTTAAAGACACCGCCCCCGTATTCGCCCCACAAGGCAGCCCCATCGTCACGCCCCTGGAAAATATTGGGGTATCCGAATTGAGCAAAGGGGAAGTTCCAGACGTTGGCATAGAAAGGGCCACTCAAATTGGACCGATCACTGGGTGGCAACATTCGGCCAGTCCAAAGGTGGATGTGGTCTGTAAGTTGGAATTTTAGGACCGCATCTAGTATTCTCATTTCACCGGTATTTTGGGACCCAAAACTGCCACCATGGTAGTCAAATCCCTGGGCGCCATTGATGTCGGTGTTGAATTCAAAGCCGATGCGCTTGTGGCCTTGGCCGTTGACATAAAGGCGTGCGTTATTGACACTAAAATCTTGTCGGGTTCCGCTATTACTTGGTGCTTGATTTCCGCCTTCAATCGCGTTGTAACTCAGTCGAAGGCCAGCTCCAACCGTCACATACGTGTCGTCACCCCAAGAGAACTTGTGCCCGCAGCAACCTGATTTTACGTTTCCAGCACAACCTGAGCCGCAGTCGCAGGACGAGCTGCAAAGGGTCACTGAGGTTTCCGCCGTATCGGCTTCGTTTAAGTACGAGTGAGCGATGGGACCAGAGGCTGACTCGGCAAGCAATTGCTCAGCCCCTGAAAAATTGGCACCGTAGGGCGTGTAGGTGCCCTGTCCATAAGCGCCGGTGGATTGGGCGAAGACCAATACACCAATAAATAAAGAAAATTTCACGGTTTCCTCCTTGAAAACTAGGCCTGAGTGATGGTACATCCGGTGTCATTCCCACCAGACATTTGAGTTCGGTGCGAAATCTATTTTCGCTAGCATCTTCCAGTTGACGCTTGTCGAATTGACTGCACGTTACGCTTATTCGGAAAAGTAACAGACCCCACATGCTAGAATCTGGTTAATCCATAACAGAACTCCCAACTTTCCCAAACCACCATAGGCCCAGACTCCAACAGGCTCAGAAATTCGCCATGATTCATGATGACAATTTCAGCGTGGATGAGTTGCAGGCGAGAGTTGACCCTCAGCGGTCTTTGCTCCTACTGCAGATTTCCGATTCTGGATTTCCTATCGGTGGTTTCGCTCATAGCAGCGGATTGGAGTCGGCGATGAAATGGGGCGCCGTAGTGGATGCGACCGCGCTCGAACAATTTGTAAGGGACGCCCTTACGCAAGTAGCACATGGCAGCCTACCTTTAGTGAGGGCCACACATCGGGGCGAGGAGTTCAGTAAGCTCGATCGGATTTGCGATGCTTTTCTCAACTCTCACGTGGCCAACCGGGCAAGCCGCCGCCAGGGTCAGGCTTTTTTGAACACGGTCGATAAAGTTTTTGCCTGTAACGAAATAAGGAAGTTCTCCGAGGTGATTCTCTCTGAACGACTACCATGTCATTTTGCACCCGTTTTTGGGCGGTGTCTTGCGCTCTTGAATGGCGACCAGCGCGAAACGCTGCAGTTGTTTCTATTCATGACATTGCGTAGCCTAATTTCGAGTGCCATTAGACTAGGTATCGTTGGTCCCATGTATGGACATGCAATGCAGCACGAATCTAGCAGCCTGGTCACAGATCTTGTGGATGACTTTACCGACTCCGAAGCGACCCAGACGTGCCAAACTGCTCCGCTCATCGAATTGCTGCAAGCGACTCACGATCGGGTCTATTCACGTTTATTTCAAAGTTAGTGCCAGGTACCAAGCCAAGAAAGAAAACCAGATGCACAATCCATCACATGACCACGATCATGACCACGATCATGACCACGGCCACACCCACGAGCCTCTTGAACACCCCGGAACGTTTGCAGAGCGGGGGAAAGTGCTATTAACACGGGATTTTTCCCAACGGGCTTTCACCGTTGGGATTGGCGGCCCAGTCGGCACCGGCAAGACAGCACTCTTGCTGTCTCTTTGTCGAGCTCTGCGTGACAACTACAACATTGCCGTTGTGACCAATGATATATTTACGCGCGAAGATGCTGAGTTTCTGACAACCAACCAAGCACTCCCAGCTGAGAGAATTCGCGCTGTCGAGACGGGCGGTTGCCCTCACGCGGCAATACGCGAAGACATTTCTGCAAACTTATTGGCACTGACTGAGCTGTCAGAGGAGTTTCAGCCACAGATACTGCTTCTGGAATCAGGTGGGGATAATTTGGCAGCCGATTTCAGTAGGGAACTTGCGGACTACACGATCTACGTTATTGACGTGGCAGGTGGAGATAAAATTCCACGCAAGGGAGGCCCAGGCATTACGCAATCTGACCTATTGATCATTAACAAAGTCGATTTGGCCGACGCCGTTGGAGCCGATTTATCCGTCATGGAGCGAGACAGCAAATTGATGCGGGGAGATGGCCCCACGGTATTTGCCCAGATCAAAAAGGACATTGGAGCCAATGAGATCACCGAACGGGTGATAGATGCTTGGGAAAAATCGTCCAGCTAGATCATAAGTATATGCATTTCAAGCAATTGCCTAAGTCCACCGATCAGTGATTTTCTTGCTTGTCACGGACCAACGGTCTGTTCGCTCCGGCAACACTGTGAAGCATTATTACACTGGAACAACCGGGTATTTCAGAATCTCTGAATCATGAAAAAGCCAGATTTCCCAGAGGGGCTCACAGTGCATCAGTCACCTCGACGTTTGTATGCAACCTCGGCGCCAATGAAAGCTCAGGCTCTACAACGGTAGGGCTCCACGCCACCATTGTTTAATCACAAAAAAGGCTCCTCGCCCGTCGTTGAGGGCTGATGTGAGGGTGAAGACGGAGGGGCGTCCCCTTTGTCGAGCCCGAGCGGAGGTTCGTGACGAAACCGATGCTCACCATAAGGGGCCACTCAAATCCTGAAGAACTCTAAAAGTAAGCTTTGAAGATGTATTAGCGTTTACTTGTTTCATGGGATTCCATAGGCCAGACCAGTCAACCCTTTGCCTTCCACTTTAAGAGAAGAGTTGCGCTACCGGTTGACCACCGTCGGTGACTGATACTGATAGGAAATTTGATTTCTGTCCCAGAAATGCAGTCTAAAAGGTAGACAAATGGAGAAGGATTGATTCAAGGATTTCTCTAGGGCTTCCGACTTTCTATGGCGGCCCTGGCCGCCATAGAAAGTCGGAAGCCCTGGCCGTTCTTGGACAGGTCGATTAGCGAAAAATGGGGCTCGAACCTACAACTCCTGCGTAACGCCCTCGACCCGGTTTGCGTCGGGGGAAATTAAAAGGTGGCCAGGAAGGTGTCGCTGCCGACGCCGCCCTAAACGGCAGTGTTGCAAGATCTGTTCGATCACGTCGCGCTGAGGCGGATCGATGAAGCTGATCATTTTCATCTGGCCGCCGCACTGCGGACAACTCAATGGGTCCGCTTCATAAACTCGCTTGATTAACATGGCCCATGTTTGGCTACAACGGGTAGCTGCCGCAGTGGAAGCATTCTCCTCGCTTTCCGTCCGAGGCTCGGTGGACGTTTCCACTTCCGCGTTCTTGCGCATGCCACGCGACTTGTTCGAGTACCAGCCATAATAGCGAATCAGATGCGAGCCCTTCGGCGGAATGTGCTGCGTGAACTCTGCCAGGAAATCGAGTGGCGAGAGGACTAGAAAATTCCTATTCGTGCCCGCTTCGAGGTCGTCGGCCCGCGGGTCGGGAAAGGCTTGACAAGCTTGCTTCTCGGCTTTGTAGACAACCTGTCCAGTATCGGTTACCTTGACCAGCCGAGACAGACTGAATGGGCAACGAACCATGTACTGTACCAGGCGTTCGATCCCTGCTTGGTCCCCTGCGGATAAGAGTACGGATTGGTCGACGCTAAAACCGTCGACCATCGCTGCGCGACGGTGCCTGTCCCAAGAACGCATATTCTCCACGACTTCTGATTCAATCTTGCCCTCGCTCAGATAAATGGTAAACACGGCTTCCTGCCAGGCCAACAGCAGACGGTCCATGTCAAATTCAGGCAAATGAAGAAATTCGCCTTCAGGGGCGTAAGCCCCACAGGTCACGAGAGAATGGATATGCAGATTCCAATGGAGCAATTGTCCAAACGTCTGGATGGCCGCAATCATGCCGGGCACGACATCCGGAAGGGGCAGCATGCGCCGGACTTCGGCCTTGAACGGCTTTGAGCCGGTCTCGCTGGTAAAACAGATAATCTCTAAGCTGGCCCTCTTCTTGCAACCACCCGTATCGGTCACCTCGTGCGACCTGCTTTCTCAAACTATTCTGCTGCGCGTA
>JBDOMT010000107.1:0-3334 GCA_039831705.1 Pirellulales bacterium
GTGAGAATTCATCAAACGCTTGGTTACAAGTCTCCTGACCAATATGAAGCCGAAAACGCCCCGGTACTAGCGGCGTAAAAATTGCCCGCCCGGCATCCGTCAATCTTGGGCCGCCGCAACTACGCAAAAACGGCAGCACCATAAGTGCCACCGTTTAGTTTGTATAGCAAGTGGAGGATACCGGGCTCGAACCGGTGACCTTTTGGCTGCCAGCCAAACGCTCTCCCAACTGAGCTAATCCCCCGTAAGGGTGCTATTGCACGAATCAGGTGCAATGCACGTGAATCGCTGAGGTTAGCAGCCTAGTTTGTAGATGTCAACGTGCACCGAGACAACTTGTCACAGCAGGTTGGGGCCGGCCGCAGTTTCAACATTTACGCACCCCTGCGGAGTGCTGTAGGCTAGCGGGCAGGAATCAGTGGATATCTCTTGTGGTCTCAGCTGGCAAGCGTTACTTATCCCCGGCTTGGCACCAATATTAGCATTCAATATCGGGGTTGCGCTCGCCCAGTCCAGCACTTTATCAACCGCCTGCTATGCATCGCTCAAAACGTATTCAAACGTTGATTACTCTATTAAAAATCATCTTGGCAGTAGCCATTTTGAGCTATTTAATCGTTCTTATTCAACGCCAGGACGGCTTCACACGACTGCGTGATGGAACCAAGCATTGGGGCCTCCTGATGGGAACCGCCGGTCTGGTGACGATCGGGTTTTCGCTAAGTTTTGTCCGTTGGTACCTGTTGGTTCGAGCACTGAAGTTGAACTTTCGCCTTCGAGATGCCTTTCGACTGGGATCTCTGGGCTATTTGCTGAATTTTGTCTCACCAGGCAGTGTGGGGGGAGATTTGTTCAAAGCCGTTTTTTTGGCCCGTGAGCAACCAGATCAGAAAACGGCGGCTGTGGCATCAATTATCATCGACCGCGCCGTAGGATTGTACGCCATGTTGATGGTGGCTTGTCTTGGAATTTACCTACTGGAGGGATCCCTTTCCCAGGATTTGGCTCTGCAGACGATTGCCAGATTGATTCAAATCGCCGCTTCGATTGGCACCGTGAGTCTGGTACTACTTATGTTTCCAGGCACCACGGGCAAACGGATTCAAAGCTTGTTCGTCAGGCTGCCACTGGTTGGCGAGACCTGTGTGCATCTGATTCAAGCGGCAGCCGCATATCGACATCATCGATTGATCCTATTTTCTGCGATTTTGATTGCAGGGGTGACTCATCTCTTGATCGTTAGCGCATTCTTCGCAATCGAACGAGGGCTCCCGGTAGAAAGTGCGACATTTCAAGAGAATTTGGTCCTGGTTCCAACCAGCCTGTTAGCGGGTGTGATCCCCGCTACCCCCAGTGGCTTGGGGACGATGGAAGCTGCGGTTGAGTTGCTTTATCGGGCCACGGGGGCCACTGAAGGTGATGGTACTATCGTTGCTCTGGCTTACCGCATGGCAACTTTGGTTATGGCCAGTGTCGGTGCAATGTACTACTTGATAGCACGAAAAAGAGTGGGGGATCTCATTCATGAAGCCAATGAATTGGCGGATGAGATGGGCTAGCCCGGATATTTCATCCGTTTCGTCGCGAGGTATTTTAAGTCCTTTCGTGGCAAGGCATGTAAGATTTGCGACCGCAGTCGTGTTTTTTACACGTTGAGGATCGCAGGCCGAAACATAACGCAGCCACGGAAGGACTTGGGACGCCGCAGCAGAAACGGGTGAAATATCCGGGCTAGTGCTGTTGCGGTGCGTGGGCGTTATAATGTGCATCCTGTAGCCGCCATCTAAATTCTCCATTCCCAACCTGAAAGGGTGTTATGAGTTTGCTCGTTAAAAACGGCCGGATCATTACGGCGGATCGTGATGTGGTTGCCGACATCCTTTGCCATGGCGAAACGATATCTGAAATTGGCCCCCATCTGGATCTACCAGCTGGAGCCAACGACTCCGAATGGGAAGTCATCGATGCCGCGGGTAAGCTTGTTTTTCCCGGCTTTATCGATCCCCATGTCCACATCTATCTGCCCTTCATGGGCACTTATGCCAAGGATACCTACGATTCGGCCAGTCAAGCGGCTTTGGTAGGCGGTACCACATCGCTGATCGAAATGTGCTGTCCCAGTAAGGAAGATGATCCGCTGGAGGCATTCGAGCTTTGGAAGTCGAAAGGAGAAGTGAGTGCGTGTGACTACACGTTTCATATGGGTGTGTCGAAATTCGACCAGCAGATGCCATCTGTGTTAAGAGAGATTGTGGATCAGGGCATTGCATCACTGAAGATCTTTTTGGCTTACCCTGGCGCTTTTGGTATTGATGATCGAGAACTCTTTGACACGCTTTCCTTGGCTAAGGAGTTAGGCTTGATCGTGACGGCCCATTGTGAAAATGAAACACTCCTGAGTCGAATGCAGCAGCGTTTGATTGCGGATGGAAAAACGGGGCCCCAGTGGCATGAACCGTCGCGACCCACACGAGTAGAAGCTGAAGGTGTGCACCATTTGATGACGTTTGCCGAATTGACCGGGGCGCATGTCTATTGTGTTCATACCTCCTGCCGAGAGGCGCTTGAGGCGGTGCAAAGTGCCCGTTTACGCGGCGTGAGGGCGTGGGTAGAAACCGTCATTCCCTACCTGACGCTCGACAACTCTTATGCCCAACAGCCCAACTTTGAGGGCGCAAAATACGTCATGTCTCCGCCATTGCGAGATCCGATCCATCAGCCCATTTTGTGGTCCGCGATTCGATCGCGGTTAGTGAGTACGGTAGCGACCGATCATGCACCATTTGATTTTGCCGGCCAGAAGGAGATGGGAAAAGATGATTTCACCAAGATTCCAAACGGTATTCCCTCAATTGAGCATCGAATTAACTTGCTCTATACCTATGGCGTGCGTCGCGGTCTGATGGATCTGAATACGTTGGTCGATGCTGCCAGTACCCAGGCAGCCCGTCTGTTTGGCTTATATCCTCGTAAAGGAACGATTGCCGTTGGCAGCGATGCCGATCTGGTGATTTACGATCCGGAGTATCGCGGCCAGATCTCAGCGGAAACTCAATTGATGGATATCGATTACAGTGCCTATGAGGGCTGGAAATTAGAAGGGCGCCCCAGCGCAGTCACCGTTCGCGGCCGGGTACAGGTAAGAGATGGCCAATTTGTCGGTGAATTGGGCCACGGAAAGTTTCTCCCCCGCGAGCCAACGCATTTTGAATAGGCGCGAGAGGAGAGACGCGAGTTGTAAGTTGCGAGGCGCGAGTTGTAAATTATAACAATAGCCAACTCGCGCCTCATAACTCATAACTCATAACTCATAACTCATAACTCATAACTCATA
>JBDOMT010000367.1:0-14949 GCA_039831705.1 Pirellulales bacterium
GACGGTGGGCAAGGCTATCGTCGATCAGGAAACAGGACAACGAGGATTCCTGATCACCGGTAGTGAGGAATTCCTGCAGCCATACAAAGACGGGCGTGTCGAGTGGACAGCGGGAATGCGGTCGCTGCGCAATCTGAATGCCAAGGCCTATGACCTACCAACCATGCAGCGGAATATCAAACAAGTAGAGCGGTTGGCGAAGCAGTGGCTGTCTAAGGCCGCCCTCCCTGAAATTGCCGCGCGGCGCAAGATGAACGAACATCCCGAAACGCTTCAAGACGTCGCGAATTTGCTCCAGATCGGAAAGGGCAAGCGAATCCTCGACGGCATCCGAGCAGACTTCAAGCAGTTCATCGTGGAAGAGGAATTATTGACGGCTAAGCGGTTCGCCGCTGTGACAACGATGGCCAGCACCACAAGACGCACCACCTTCATCCTCACCCTCGTCTCTTTGGTCCTCGGCGGGGGCATGACGCTACTGATTACGCTCGGTATCACGAGGCCCATCCGCAGTCTCGCAGACGCATTACGCAGGGTCACGAAAGGAGACCTCAGCCATGAGATACAGATCAAGTCCAAAGATGAGATTGGGGATTTGTCAAAGTCGTTCAATCAGATGCTTGGCAATCTCAGGCATCTCGGACACGAGCAGGAGAAGTATGCAGAGCAATTGACACGATCAAATGCTAACCTCGAACAAGAGGCGACCTTTAAAGACGCTCAAGCAGTACTTGCCGCACTCATGGGAGAGGAAATGGATCTCCAGAAACTCGGCAACACGGTGATCGAATTCTTTGCGAATCACACCGAATCACAGATGGGCGCAATTTATGTACGACAACTGAGAGAAGGAGAAGGAGAAGACTGGGAACTCTATTCTATTGGTAATTATGCATTCCCGCAAGTTCGCCCGATGTGCAATATCGTGGCCGGTGAGGAACTGGTCAGCCAAGCAGCACGTTCGAAAAAGACCATCTTGATTTCTGATGTTCCAGAAGGCTACGTCAAAGTGACCTCCAGTTTGGGTGCGGCGTTGCCGCACCACGTGCTGGTCGTACCCTTTCTCGACGGGGCGAGACTGAAAGGAGTCATCGAATTGGGATCGTTGGGGGCGTTTTCCGATGCGCAAATTGCTGAGATCGAAACACTGGTTCGGCCAGTTGCTGCGGCGATCGATGCCAAGCAGGGGGCGGAGAAGATCCAGAGTCTGCTCAAGTCGACTCAACAGCAGGCCACGGAACTTGCCAAAGCGAACCAAGAACTGGAAGAGACTTCAACGGACCTGGAGCGACAGAAAGCCGCTATCGAAGAGAGGAACTCAGCTCTGGAGATCGTCCGAAAAGATGTTGAGGAGAAAGTACAAGAATTGGCGATAACGAGCCAGTATAAATCAGATTTCCTGGCAAATATGAGCCACGAAATCCGCACACCCATGACCGCCATCCTGGGGTTCACGGACATCGTTCGAGATAAAGTCAGAGATCCTGAGAACAAGGAATGGCTCGATAAGATCCAACGAAACGGCAACCACCTGCTCGGGATTATCAATGACATCCTCGATATCTCCAAGATCGAGTCCAACAAGATGTCCGTTGAGACCATTGATGTTTCTCCATCCCAGATTATGACTGACGTCATTTCACTGATGAGCGTTCGGACCGTGGGGAGAGGCCTTTCGCTGCGGATCGAGTTTGACGGCCCGATCCCACAGACCATTCAGTCTGACCCAACTCGATTACGACAAATTCTCGTCAATCTCACTGGAAACGCCATCAAGTTTACCGAAGTGGGTGAGGTTCGTCTCGTGGCCCGAGTGTTGGACCACGATTCGGATGAACCGAGAATGGTGATTGATGTTGTTGACACCGGTATGGGGATGACCGAAGACCAGCTTGGTAATCTCTTTCAACCGTTTGTCCAAGCGGATACATCGACGACTCGCAAATTCGGCGGAACAGGGTTGGGGCTCACGATCAGTAAACGACTGTCGGAGATGCTTGGAGGAGGGATCGCCGTTCGTAGCGTTTCCGGAGAAGGCAGCACATTCTCTCTCACGGTGTCAACCGGGCCGTTGAATGGGGTCAAGATGGTGGACAGTCCGGCTGAATCTGATGCAACCGTTGAGGTTGTTTCTGATGCAGAGGGTGCGGACTTCCGGCTCGATTGCCGGGTGTTGCTGGCCGAAGACGGCCCGGACAACCAACGGCTGATCTCGTTCATCCTCAAGAAGGTTGGAGCTGAGATCACCGTCGCGGAAAACGGGCAAATTGCTCTCGATCGCGCGTTGGCGGCCCGTGACGATCACAACCCCTACGACGTCATTTTGATGGATATGCAGATGCCGGTATTAGACGGCTACACTGCGACCGCCAAGTTGCGTGAAGCGGGCTACACCGGTCCGATCATCGCACTCACCGCGCACGCGATGAGCAGCGACAGAAAAAAATGCATCGACGCTGGCTGTGACGACTACTCGACCAAGCCCATTAATCGGAAGCAGCTCATTTCCCTCGTGGCCAAATACGCCTCGCAACAAACTCCCAGCGAGGTGCTCCATGTTGACGTCTAGAGATTACTTCTGCTCGATGCGGGCCAAGGATGTGATGACACGCAACGTCGTCACTGTCTACTCCGGCCAAGAGATGAGTACTGCCGCCCAAAAACTGCGGGATCACCGTATTGCCGGCGTTCCGGTGATCTCGCGTGAAGGGAGATGCGTTGGAATTCTCAGTACCAAAGATTTCCTGAAGCTGAGCCCGGGCAAATCCGGCGCAGGTGCCGTGTCGACATACATGACTTCACCCGCCGTCACCGTTTCGGAGAACCATTCTCTGTTGGACGCCGCAGCGATTTTACGATCCAGCCGCATCCATCGCGTCCCGGTTGTGGACAACCAGGGACGCGTTGTGGGAATTCTCAGCACTCTGGACATTGTCGGCCAGATTTTCAAGGCCATGGAAGTGGAAACCGAAGCAACGGTTTGCTGACGGGGATTGGTATCCCGTAAAACGTTCCTTTGCTGAGCAGTTTCAACAAACCTATGATTTGACCGTCGCCATTGAAATCTGCTTCAATTGAGGGTGCTAATTCAAAACTTTCTGCGTTACAATTATCGTCATTGTCACACAGGTAAGCAAACATAGGGCCGTCAGCAGCTGCTGTGGTCGGTATCGCTAAGGTGCTGCCGATGGGCTTGATTTCAATTCGCTAATACCGAGTGCACGTGTACGACCTTCTTGCTACAATCTTGCCTCTGCTCGGGCTTAACCATGAGTGACTGACCTACCGCTATGATGGTTGTGATTTACGCATGACCGACATATATGGCAACGTTATTGGCGACCTGATTGCATGCCGGAATCCAAACCACAGTCAACCTTTTCCTCTGAACGACTGCTGTCGCTAGACGTGCTGCGCGGTTTCGATATGTTCTGGATCACCTTCGGTGAGGTCGCCATTTGGAGCCT
Organism: Pirellulales bacterium; assembly: GCA_039831705.1. GTDB lineage: Bacteria > Planctomycetota > Planctomycetia > Pirellulales > Lacipirellulaceae > JAJRWS01. Next base: position 3,468 of record JBDOMT010000367.1, read on the forward strand.
CGCGGAACATACGAACTGGAAGGTGTTTTCGCTGATCGAAGCAGAGTTGGAACACCCCAGCTGGCATGGGTTTACCTTTTACGATCTTATCTTCCCACTGTTCATGTTCCTAGCCGGCGTTTCGTTCCCTTTCTCGCTGGCAAAGAGGCTTGAGTGCGGCGAGAGCATGGCGAGCATCCATTGGCACATCGTCAGGCGCGGTCTCCTGCTGGTGCTGCTCGGATTGATTCGCAAGAACAATGGCTTGCTCCTATTTGATTTTGAAGAGCTGAGCTATCCTAGCGTACTGGGCAGAATCGGTCTTGGATATATGTTCGGCTCACTGATTGCACTACACACCAAGTTACGTGGGCAAATCGCGTGGGCGATCGGCATCTTGCTTGGTTACTGGGCAGCCCTAAAACTGATCCCTGTTCCTGAGTTCGGAGCAAATGATCTCACACCTGGCCACACTCTAGCTTGTTACATCGACAAGATACTGCTACCTGGAAGTGGATATCGAGGACAATGCAACTCGGAGGGAATCTTGTCGACCATTCCCTCAATCGTAAATGTCCTGGCAGGAATAATGTCTGGTCAGTGGCTCTTGCGCACTGATCGTACAGGCTACCAGAAGACTACTGGCATGTTGTGCGTTGGCATTCTTGCTTGGGGGATCGGCAAAGTGTGGGACTTAACTTTTCCCATCAACAAAACTCTCTGGACCAGCTCCTTCGTGATGGTAACCGTCGGCTGGAGCTTGTTGCTACTGGCATTATTTTACCTCGTGATTGATGTGTGGAAATTGCGTAAAGGATGGTTGCCACTGATCGTCATCGGAGTCAATCCATTACTGATTTACATGGCCGATGGATTGATCGATTTTTATGGCATTTCAGAAGTTATCTTTGGCGATCGGTTGGCGAGAGTGCATCCAGTTGTCGCCGACTGCTCCGGCCTATTCCTCGCCTGGGCTCTGCTCTCCGTTCTGTATCGCAACAAGATATTCTGGCGAGTCTAAGTTGGTGTCGCAAGATTATCTTTCCTTCAGCACGACGACATTCACTTCATCGGGATGCCGCTCTGTGCCGTCCAGGGGCGAGTTCTACGCACATTGTGCTTTGAAAGTTACGGAGGTTAGCCTCGATGGCGGTGCTTTCCTTAATGCTTTCCTCTAGCATGCCTTGCTCTCTGATAGTGCAAGTCCAAAATCTGCCACGTGTAGCTATGTCCGAACGTTAAACGAAACACCTTTGAGTCGAACTGACCCACGTTGAGTCTGACGTCCAATTCACATTGTTCAAGCCAAGATCTTCAATGAGCTGTTACGTCCGCAACAAATCTCGAACTTGATCGCGACCGGGCGCTGGCCAGCCATACTCGCTGGCGGAGACGCGCGCCAGGCCGATCAGGTGTCGCCAACGGAATTCCGCCCGCGTCGTCGCAAATTCTTCCCTGACAGTGCGGAAGTATTTCTCGGCGTGCAAGGCGCCGTCTTCACTGATTGCGTAGCGCCGCAGACAAGCAAAGATCGGTTCGGGGGGATTGCCACTGTTCTCCCAACTCTTGACCACCGCCATCGCCTTGGCTTGATCCTTCAATTGAACGGCAGCGTTAAGCTCTGTCAGTAGGGCAGTTGTGTCGAACTGCTGCGACTCGATCGCATCAACATCGAACGGAAACGGTGTGTCCGATGTATAGCCGGTTTGTCCGGCCGTGTGCCAGGCACCGACAATGAGGCTACAGACGAGGTTGCGATGATCTGTGACACGAGCGATGTTGCGCCACGAATTTGCAGCGTCCGAAGCGTGCACGCCCACACTGGCTCCATGTACGCTGTCCTTGGGTTTTTCCGCAGATGCCCATTTCTCTGGGCGGCCTGGATCGTGTAACACGAGCAGGTTGCCGGCAAGCGACATCGCTTCGCCAATGTCTTCGGGCGCGAAGCCCTCGGCCAGCGAGGCCGCAACTATTTCAGCGGCTTGTTCTCGAGTCCCAGCGAAGATCGTCTGCGCCATATCTTTCACCCACGCCGAATCCGCTCTCCGCGTGCCTGTCTGCTTGCTAAGCAGTTTATAGTCATCCAGCAGGCGCGGAGTTAGCTTTCGCAGTGTCGGCTCCGGTTTGTTTTGTTTCAAGCGATCTTGTTCTTTTTCGACACAGTACCGTACCGATTGCCGCAAGAGCGTGTGAGCGTGTTCATAGCCAATCAGTTGCAACATATCCCATGCCCGCCAAGCCAAGGTCACACGGTGCACGTCTGGGGCATCCTGAACCAGCGGCTGCAGGGCGTTGTATACGTCCGACTGCTTGCCTTGGGCGAGTGCCGCGAATGTCCGTTCAGCCGACTCCATATCAGCACCGCACATTTCCGCGAACAAGCGCCCGCCGTCAGGCTGCTTGCCGGAGGTCTCCCCTGCCTTGACACAGTGCAACCGATCGCCGCCGCCAGTCGCCTGAATCCTTGCCGTGTTGCGGTACAAGACCTTCAGCACTGGTATGGGCTGTTCGTGCTGCGGCAGTTCGTTCGCAATTTGCCAGGCGGGCATCAAAGCCATCATCGTATGGAAGCCGACATAATCGTGTCCGGCGAAGTTGCGCGCGTTTGCCAGAGCTCCAGCGGCGACTAACTTTTTGAGTTCCACGCCAGCTCTGATTTCGCTGACGAGTGCCGGCTGCAATTGTTCGACCGGCGTCTGTTGCATCAGATCGACGAGTGGCTTGAGTGGCCCAAACGTGAGTGCGGTTGCATCCTCATTGGCGAAGACCGACGAAATTCCAAGTTCCATAGCGAGATTCGAACCGATTCCGGCAACGAGCATTCCGGTGCCAACATCCGACAAAAATCGACGACGTGAATGATTGTCTATGATTTTCTCTCCATCTCTGGTGGGTTGAGATGCTGAAGGGATGAAGCGGCTCACGAAGATGTTTCGCGAACCTCCAGGTGCCAACTCACTTGACGCTTTGACAGACTACCTGAGGCAGCAGGAATTGTACCAGATTCGTTGTTCGATCCGCCACCGAAAGTGATATTTTGACCCGTTGAGCTCGTGCACACCATGCAAATCATCACAAAACTCGATCCTTTACGCGGCAATCGACAAGCCCAGATATGGCTTTATCGGGTAGGGCCACGCGATTCTGGTATGATGAGGTAGAACATAGTCGTTACATTCAGGGGGATGGGTGTGATTCGACGCCCGACGCCGCCATCGCCAGTCCAACCACCACCTGAAACCAGTGATGGATGAGTCAAGCACAACACTGACACACAGCTCGCCGGCGCGCGGGCGAGCTGTGTGGCGCTGGACGCAGCAGCTCAACTGGGTGGCAAGATTATCGCGAGCACTGCAGTCGCTCCTTTTCGGAAGGATGTCACCGAGAACTCTACGGCGGCGTTGTGACGCGCAAGAAAAAGCTGCTAGAGAAGTAGAAAAAGGGCAAGGCCAAGGTGAAGCAATACGGCAGCGTGAATATCTCGCAAAAAGCCTTTATTTCAGTCCTCCGCGCGGACGATGACTAGTCAATGGCCCGAGCGTGGAGCAAAATGGTTGCGGTGACCGGAAGAGTGGCGAATCTTGCCGGAGTTGACGCCAGCGGCAATTCGGAGCGGGATGTGTTGGGTAAAGTAACGTGCGAATTCAAGACACGAGTTTTCAAAATACTTGAAGAGGGCCGGGAGATTCCTTGGGTAGATCCTCAGCAGTCGCCCTTGGAAAACGAGCAAGTGCGTTCGGTACCTGTGCACCTTTGAACATCCTCCATCTAAACGCCTCGTACAAGCCAAGATTATCCATGAGCCAATCTCAGTTCTGATTTCCACTGCAAAAAGACCAGAAGAAAATTACCAATAGATGTTCTCCGTATATCTCCAAGATTTTGAACAGTGCAAGCCGCTAGAGCGACGAGTCTTGCATGTACTCGATAGATTGCCAAAGGAAGTGCAGCGAGACTTTTTGGGCGATACTCGCTTCACGGTTTCTCTAGATAACTATGTTCCGGGCGACGGCTCAACGGTATTCATGGCCGCTCCTGGAGGTATCGGCGTTGGCAGCCGCAGCGTGGTGCTGAAGCCACGACTCTCCGAGTGCGACGAAGTGTTTGCCCACTACGTCATCGCGCATGAATTCGCCCATGCTTTTTTGCGGAATGGGCCGTGGGGTGACATAACCAACACGGAAGACGCTGCAGATGCGTTGGCGGCGTCATGGGGATTTCCACTGCCAGACAAACTTCCGTGGGTCGGGCTCTGATCACCTTTTCTTTAGGCATCGTGTGAGTGTTCGGTCCAGCAGATTGGCGAACGTTTGGATATCCTTTTGAGTAAGCGGACTGGGGCCACGGGTATCAACACCTGCCGAGCGGAATTGTTCCATCAAGTCGCGCGATGCTAGCCGGTCATGCACGCTGTTGTCGTCGAATAGCTCGCCGCGAACGCCGATGGCAATTGCTGATTTTTCTACTACTCGAGCAGCAAGTGGAATGTCGCCGGTGATCACAACATCTCCTGGTGTAAGCATCTCGACGATTTTGTCGTCAGCTACATCCGCACCCTCGGGGACGGTAATCAATCGGATCAATCCAGATGACGGAAATTGCATGGACTGGTTGGCTACCAGCGTCAGTTCCACCTGTAGTCGGCGGGCCGTTCGATAGAGAATATCCTTAATCGGAGCAGGGCAAGCATCTGCATCGACCCAGATTTGAAACGGATTATTCGCAACGGTGTTCATGAGGCCTTTGCTTATCAAAATGGTCACGTCGAATTTACGCCTTGAATTTACGTGTCAGGGAAATGCGTTTTCTGGGAATGTCGACCTCCAGCACTTTGACTTGGACCACATCGCCAACTGCAACGATCTCGTTGGGGTCATTCACGAATTCATCAGCTAACTGGGAGATGTGTATTAGCGCGTCCTGGTGCACACCGATGTCAGTAAAGGCGCCAAAATGAGTGACGTTGGTAATCACTCCTTCTAGAATCATGTTGGGCTTCAAGTCCTGCATGCTATTCACGCTCTCGCTGAACTTTACCACTCGAAACTCGCTGCGTGGATCGCGACCTTGCTTACCCAGTTCTGAGATGATGTCGACGATTGTCGGAATGCCAAACTGGGCGTCGAAAAAATCCTCGGGCTTCAGTTTTTCACAGAGGGTAGCATTGCCGATAAGGGCTTTGGAGTTGGTTTGTAGTTGCCTGGCCATATGGCTGACAATCGCGTAGCTTTCAGGATGCACAGATGAGTTATCCAGTGGCTGATCGCCACCACGAATGCGAAGAAAGCCAGCCGCTTGCAGAAAAGTTTTTTTTCCTAGTTTGGCAACAGACGTCAACTGCTGGCGATTTGTGAACCGGCCGTTACTGTTGCGGTACTCGACAATATTCTCAGCTAGCCGAGGCCCAATGCCGGCGACATACGAGAGCAAGGGGACGCTTGCCATGTTTAGGTCGACTCCGACATGGTTGACGCACGACTCGACGACCCGATCTAGGCACTTGCTGAGCTGTGTTTGATTCACATCATGTTGGTACTGACCCACACCAATCGACTTGGGGTCTGATTTGACGAGCTCGGCGAGTGGATCCTGCAAACGCCGTGCGATACTGATTGCGCCCCGTACAGTGATGTCTAAATTGGGAAATTCTTGAGCGGCTAGTACACTGGCCGAATAGATCGAAGCGCCCGATTCGCTAACCATGACCTTGGTGATATCAAGTTGATGCTCTCGAACTAAGTCCGCTACGAAGGTATCCGTCTCGCGTGAAGCGGTGCCATTGCCGATGGCGATCAATTCAACATTGTGCTTTTGGATAAGGGCGAGTAGGGTTTTGCCCGCTGCCACTACGTCGCTTTTAGGAGGTGTCGGGTAGATGGCGGTGTTGGCCAAAAACTTACCGGTGCCATCGACTACAGCCACTTTGCAGCCAGTACGAAAACCGGGATCGATGCCAAGCGTGACACGCGGTCCTGCTGGCGCCGCCATTAAGAGTTCCCGTAGGTTCTTACCAAATACTCCAATGGCCTGTTCGTCGGCCTCTTCTTTCAAAGTTTGCAGAACGGTGGATTCGGTTGCTGGCAGAAGCAATCGCTGGTAACAATCGTCGACGGTAGCGGTGAGCTCACTGCAGAACTCGAATTGACGATTGTGAACCAGTCGACGCCGGAGCTCGGAAGGCTCACGTGTGCCTTCTAATTGCAAGCTAACTCGCAAAACGCCTTCTGCAACGCCTCGCATCATGGCGAGCAGTCGGTGTGATGGAATTTTTCGCACAGCCTCTTGGTGGTTGAAATACAATTCAAATTTTTCGGCTTCTGCCTTCTTCCCTCGCTTGACCTTGGAGACGATCTTGCCATAGGCCCTGGCTTGCTTGAACAGCCAATCACGGGTTTCGGCGTTTTCTGACCACTGTTCAGCAATGATGTCCAAGGCGCCCCGCAGTGCAGTTTGGGTATCGTGGACCTCCTTGGCTGAGTTGACGTAGGGCTGAAGTGTTGCTTGTTTCGACTGTAGGAGTTTTGCTTGCCTGAGCAGCAAGTCGGCTAGTGGTTGGAGCCCTTGCTGCCGCGCGATGGTAGCACGGGTGCGTCGCTTTGGTTTGTAAGGCAGGTAAATGGTTTCGAGCGTTCGTAGGTCGCCGCAGCTCTGGATTTGACTGCGAAGGGCGTCGGTTAATAATCCTTGCTCGCTGATGGTTTTTAGCACGGTCGTTTTGCGAGCGTTCAAAGCTTTGCTGTGTTCGAGGGCATCTTCGATCGCTCGGAGGGCGATTTCGTCGAGGCCTTGGGTCGCTTCTTTGCGATAGCGGGCAATAAACGGGATAGTATTGCCTGTGTCCAAGAGCTTGACTGCCGCAAGCACCTGGCGGAGCGGTAGCTCTAGTTCTGCGGCAATGTTCTCGGGAACATCTGTGGGTTCCGTCTTGGAAGTCATCTTGATTTGCATGGCTGCATTTTTACTCTGTTTTTGCCATGAATGGTAGGTCCGTTGTTTCGTATCGGCGAAGTCTGGCGCAGGTGACAAATCGGCCATCGTATGCAATAATTGCAGGCATACGCTGCTATTAGGTGGATACGTATTCCACGGACACTCAAGGGAATTCTGCTACGACAAGTGATTCTTGTCATGACGATAAATGATCGATAAGTCACAGCTAACGATTGAGAGCCGTTTTGAAGGTTGCTTGCTCGGCCTAGCGGTTGGGGATGCGCTGGGAGCACCCTTCGAAGGTAAACCGGCCGATGACATTACTCGACAGTACCGAATTGCCAAAGATTTAATCGAGAATCCACCACCTGGCGAACTGCGGTACACCGACGACACACAAATGGCAATCGGTGTTGCTGAATCTCTAGTGAAGTGCGGCAGAATTAATGAAAGAGAGCTATGTAAACGATTTGCTGCCAACTATTTGTCACAGCGGGGCTACGGATCTGGGGCAAAGGTCGTATTGGAAGCAATGGTGGACGAGCGTGATCACAAGGCTCTTGCTGCGAATCATTTTCCTGGCGGCTCTTTTGGAAACGGCGCTGCAATGCGTGTCGCGCCGGTTGGCCTAATGTTTAGGCACAATCAAAAGCGACTTTGGCAAGAGGCAAGATTGTCAGCCTTGCCTACTCACGTGCATTCCCTGGGGATAGAAGGGGCTCAGATCCTTGCTTTGGCTGTGGGGATTGCGTCAACGACCGAAGCATTCGATCGGGATGAGTTTTTCACTAACCTGTCAGACAAGTGTAATTCGATAGAATATAGTGGCCCACTGCGCAGAGCTGCGCAATTATCTGATGTCCGGAATCTGGCTCTCTTTGGCAATGGCATTGAAGCGACATCTTCAGTCGTAACCGCTATCGCTGCTTTTGGGCTGTCACCATACTCCTATGCAGAGACGATTGGTAACGCGATTCTCTTGGGTGGAGATACCGACACGATCGCGGCCATGGCTGGGGCCATCAGCGGAGCTTACTTAGGACACGCAGCGATTCCTAACCACTTGCTAGAGAATCTAGAAGATCGAGAACAAGGTAAAACTTACCTAAAAACACTAGCAAGCAAGCTTTGTGCAGCTCACGAGAAAATTACGAAGACTGGCCAATAGAAGCTCAATAAAGAAAAAGAAGGAATCAACCGCAAATCACAAACAATATCTACCGCTTTGCGCATTCTCAGATCTCACAAATACTTCTAATTCTCGATAAACAACGCTATTAAACCGCAACCCGTTGGATCACAAGTGCGGATGGTATTCTGGCTCGAGGACGAGTCGGCTTGCAGCGGAACACACAAGTCTGAACCGCTCCAGAGTGGAAAACGCGGGCTGCCGTTGTCCCAGTAAGTTCTTTTGCGATCGTTTTTCAGCGTTTCTGACACGCGACGATTTGACGAGGCCAACTGCAGTCGAACGATAACTTGGCTATCCTAACAAACCGACCTTCTCCTACTCTGGAACTGCCCATTCAGGCACCAGCGCCAGATGGTCCCACTCCTCGAATACTTCGTCGACAGCTGGCGGGTCGTTCTCAAATTTATCGGTTTGTTCGAGGGTCAGCGATTCGACATGCGACACGGTCAAGCTTGTTGCAGACGGCAGCTTATCGAACACACTATCGATTTGCTCGGTCGACACTTGATTTGGCAGGCTACTGTCATCCACGAGAGCTCGCGGGCGTATGTCGTTGCCAATACCTGGAAGCATTAACCATACATTCGTCGAGAAAGCTGTACTGGAGACCGTTGTCATGAGCAGTTGGCTCTGAACGGTCTCTGTGGCAGCAGATGCGCTAAGCAAATTGGCCGCTGCTGGTTCGCTTGCCGTGACGAGTGTTGGTGGAGCCCAAGCACCTAGCAGGATACCCAAATCGAGGCTATTTACAGGATCCGTGCCGTTGAGTTCGCCACCTGAATGTGGGACTGATGTGTTGAAGTTGCCAAGCAGAATACCTAGATCCAAACTATCGACGAAACCGTCAAAATTTAAGTCGGCCGACAGGAACTCATAAGCCCCGATATCTATACGAGTGCCACCGCTAAGGTGGTCATTAACTCTACCAAAAGGTGTTCCCCGTTGGTCGTAAAGCGGTACATCGCCTACACCTGCTACCGCGATGGGGTCGCCCGCATCTAGCGCTGGACTACCGATTACCAGCGCATGTGTGTGAGTCGGCCCACCGTTGTTGGCTAGGGTCGTTTCGAGGATCGCTGAGAGCGGCGTAGGGTTACTGCCGTCGCTGGCAGCCGTGATGTCGGTCGCACCGGCGGTCACGTCGAGTAAGGCTTGGGCGGTGTTGTTGCTACTATCTCCAAATAGGTTGTAGTCGTTGAGATTGACCGTGCCGGTCTCTCTGCGGATTTCACTGCCACCAAGGGTTGCCGTATTGCCGGATACCAGGGTGTGGCCGATGGTTGTCGTGCCCGTATTAATATGGATTCCACCACCATATTCACTTGCAGTGTTCGCTGTGACCGTGCTATGGCTAATGGTTGAGCTTCCGCCAGTCACGTTCCATCCCCCACCCAAACGGGCAGAATTACCTGAGATGGTAGTGTTACGAATGATCATAGTGCCGTCGTTTTCGGTAAACGACAGAATGCCTCCGCCTGCCAGAGTTGCCGAGTTATCAGAAATTGTGCTGGAGATAATGGTTGTCGAACCATCGTCCGTGCGACTATAGATAGCTCCGCCGGAATCGCTCGCCGAGTTGCCGGTGATTGTCGTCTCGGTCAGAGTGTTCGGCGACAACTACTCTTTTCTTCGTGTTGCCTCATTGGAATAGGTTACCAATAGGACAGGTTGGGAAATAGGGGTTGCGGACATGGTCCTGCTGAGCGTAGCGAAGCAGGACCATGTCCGCGTTGTTGACGAATGAACTATCCTCACCGTACTTGGGACATCGAATTGCCCTCAGTTTTTTCTTGTAAGCTTGCTTCGTCGCCGTACACAAGCTTCCTAGCCATAATATGTCGCCACTGTCGAACACGTCGTTGAAGCGTTCGCAATTGACCGTCCTTGAATATTCCAGGCCGCTTGCAACGCAGTCTTTCAAAGAGCGCCTTCGCTGTTGCGTCCGGGTCTTTTTCTAACCACGTTAGTATCTCTGACCAATTGGCTTCGAATGGATCTTTCCGCGTTCGCCAATCATGCGGTCGTGAGGGAGAATCACGATGAGTCGGACGTACCTCACCCTGCTTCCATAGTCGCGGCAATTGGGCAAGGAACTTATCGAGGTCACGTTCTTGGTTTTCTGTCACCGCACCAGGTGACGAGAGAGACGCTAGTGCCGATTGCGCTTGTCTTATATTGTGAAGAAGCGTCATTGGGTCCAGACCCTCACGCTGGCATCGAAGTGTTTCCTTGATTGACAATTCAATATCAGGGTGCGCTAACATTCGATCGCATGGAGTTGTGGGTTTTGAATACACCTTCTTTACTTTCGAGCCATCGCGACTCTTCTCCTGCAACTTAAACGAGGGTTGAAAATAGTTGACGAAAAGACGCACGTTGTCATAGAGGTGTGCTAACGTTTGGCCCGCAATAGGACCAGAATATCTTGCGTATCCCGAAAAACGTCGCACGACAGACCCGTTTTTCTGTTCGATCCATGCTTGATCGTTCTTTCGGTAAACCTCCCCACAACTTGTGGACAGTCTGTTAAGATTGTCAATTATTCACAAGATGGAGGTCTAATCGATGACAACGCGTCGTAAATACAGTCGAGAATTCAAGGTAGAGGCAGTACGGATGATAACGCAGCAGAATCTCAGTGTCGCTGAGGTGGCACGTGATCTGGATGTGAATGGCGCACTTCTGCGTAGGTGGAAGAAAGAACTTGCCAGTGAAGGGAAACAAGCATTTCCAGGTAACGGCAAATTGACCGATGAACAGGAAGAGTTGCGTAAGTTGCGAGAGGAGAATCGACAACTCCGAATGGAACGGGATATTTTAAAAAAAGCGACGGCCTTCTTTGCCAAGGAAAGCAAATGAGATTCGTCTTTATTCGGAAACATGAAAATGCCTGGCCTGTCGCGGTGATGTGCCGAGTACTGAAAGTTTCTCGAAGTGGATACTATATTTGGAAAACACGCCCTGAAAGCTTGCAATCCAAACGTCGGAAACGCTTGCTTAAGATGATTCAAATTGTGCATGCGGAAAGCAGAAAAACGTATGGCAGTCCACGGGTGTTTCGTGATCTCAAGGCTCTGGGCCAGGCTTGCAGTGTCAATTATGTGGCCCATTTAATGAAAAAGGATGGAATTGCTGCCAAAACACGGCGCAAATTCAAATGCACGACAGACTCACGGCACAAGCTGCCAGTAGCGCCAAATTTGTTGGATCGTAATTTCGCTGTGGAGAAACCAAACCGAGTGTGGTTAACCGATATCAGTGTGCCGCAGAAGCGGCGTGAGAGATGGGAGTTGGCCTCCCGCAATCGGCTTGCAGGAGCAGGTTGCAAACCACCATGAGCGGCTGCGGTTAAGAGCCATGGTCGTGAGCGTTATGGAAAAG
>JBDOMT010000279.1:0-3319 GCA_039831705.1 Pirellulales bacterium
TCTCATAACCGACCAATTATTCTCAAGCGAACAAAGAGGCGATACGCGACGCCATACGATTTCGGTGCGCATTAAGCTCGATTCCAAAAACAAGTAGAACTTACGCTCTTTATTCGCTTGATCGGGGTCTAGCGTGACCAACGACACGACGGTGATCACCGCGATCATGTAGCTGCGAACCATCAGGACCTTTTTCAGTAGGGCGTCCATCACCTCTCGCGGGCGTGCGATCTGGGACGTCTCTTCCGGCGAGAGATATTGTCCCAAGAGGAGCGTTTCGGCTTTTTGGTTGGCCGGGATCACGATGATCGCGGTAAGCGGGAACGCAGCTTCATTTCCGTGGAAGTGGAAGCTGCTGACATTCTCCGGCGTGATATCGGTGTACGCCTCGGCTTCTGGAGAGCCATGTTGGGCGGCTGAAGCATGTCCGTGCCCAAGGCCTTCGATGATCCAGGTTGTCTTGAGATCGACGAAGATCGCCTCATCGTCGGCTGTTTCTGTGGCGGCGAGTATACCCACTACGTTCAGCCGCAGAGGCGCACCGTCCAGGACGAACGCCGTTGCGGTAGAGACGGGAATTTTGCTCCCGACGTGAATGTCAAGCCGTTCGGCCACGCGCGCCCCAACCACACATTCCCCCAACAGATTCCACATTCTCCCTTGGGCTACCCGAAAGCTTCGCAGTTGCGCGTAGTCAGTCGTCGTTCCAACAATCGCGCAACCGCGCGCTTGGAACCGCGTGTGTAATGGAATCGCTTGCCCCAGCTCCTGTTTCTCGCACCGCCGGAACTGTTCCATTCTCAGGACGTCGTCGTAGGGTACGTCGAAATACAAGCTAGCGAGCACGAGTTCGAGCGGACTGCCCCGTGCGCCGACAACCAGGGGTGTGGAGGCGGCCCGAGTGCGAAAGTGCTGCTCCGCGTTGTCGACAATGACATTCAATGCCGCAGGCAGGTAGGCGATCAACGTGATCGACGCGACGAGCACCGCCGTCGTGAAGCGGTGGTGGCAAAGATAATGCCATGCCATATACAGGTTACCGCTCATCGGCGCGGCCTCCCACGTCAGTCGCATGCAGCTGATTGCAGAACGACGAAATGTCGATCGTGCGATCAAACCGCGGAGTCACCTTCTCATCGTGCGAGACAACAACAAGTGTCGTTCCCCGGCGAGTTACGTGTCGGTCCAGGGCATCGAGGACGCGCGATGCGTTGTCGGGATCCAGATTCGCGGTTGGTTCGTCGGCGAGCACCAACGGTGGATTCGCGACCAGCGAGCGGCAGACGGCGACGCGCTACCGCTCGCCATGCGACAGATGCATCGGCCGACGCAACAAGAGTTCCCCGAGTCCCACTTCCCCGGCCAGTTGTTGAGCGCGTGCTCGCACTGACGAGTCCAGACGCAACGAGCGATTGATCCGATAGGGTAAGAGAATGTTATCAAGCACGTTCAGATCGTCGAGCAGCGCAAAATCCTGGAACACCAGTCCGACGTTGGCAATGCGGAAGTTTCGGCGGGCAGAATCTCGGAGACCGGTTAGTTCCACTCCACAACTTTCGACTCAAAAACACATGCTTCGCTTTTTGCTTCGCCTTCGTCGCAAGCGCGATTTTGACACGTTAAAAATCGATGCGAAATTTTCAGGTTCGAGTCCTACCGGGGTTTGTTTTTTTTGAGAATTCTTGCTCTAGGCAGAAAAAAACCACGGCGGTGAACCGTGGTTTGCCTGATGATCGTTTAACGCCTATCGCCGTCGCCGTATCATGATTGCCAGTCCGATCAGCATCGGCCAGGTCAGGGCAACCGTCGGTTCGGGAACCGTGAACAGCGTCACCTCGTTGCCATCACCACCGGCGTAGGTGATGAACAGGTCTTGGCCGCCAAAGTTACCGACCAGATCACCTTCGCCAAGTCCGTCGTACTGGCCGGTGAGCGTGCCACCGACGCGAAGGAAGTTGAACGACATTCCTTGCGCGAGCTCAAAACCGTCGATCAAATGGACATCCAGCGTACCGGCTAGTTCGACGTTGCCCGTGACGTCCAGCCAGTCGTGATGAGTTAGCGATTTATCGCCGCCACCGTCAAACAGACCACCAAGTTCGATTTCTTTGCTGCCAGCGATTTTAAAGTAGTCGCCATTGATCGTCATGACACCGGCTGAATTACCCGGTCGGGTATGACCATGATCGATATAGCTTCCTTCGATATGGCCACTGCCTGTTTTCGTGCCGTAGTTGATGAACGTTCCATTGGTCGTGTCGATCGTGCCACGGTTCTGCACCTTGCCGTCTTTTCCGTTCGTCAACGTGCCTTTGTTGTTCAGCGTGCCACTGTTAAACAATAAGCCTTGGTTGTTGTTCAGCGTGTCATAGTTGGTCAGCGTGCCGTCGCGACTGTTGGTCAGCTTGCCGTCGCGACTGTTGATCAGCTTGAAATCGTTGACCAGCACGCCGTTGTTGGTCAGCGTGCCGTCGCGACTGTTGGTCAGCGTGTGAGCGTTATGCAGCGATTCGCCTGATGCATTGGTGATCGTGGCATAATTCAAAAAGTTGGTACCGCTCTGGAAATTAACCGTACCGCCGATGCCTCCTGTTAACGTTTGAAAGTAATTGTCGATGTACGATTCAATGGTGCCACTGTTGTTCAACGTTCCATCGGTGTTGTCAAATGTTGAACCTTTGGCGAACGTCAACATGCCGCTGTTGGTCAGCGTGCCATCGTTGATCAGCAAGCTGTTTTCTTGGTTGGTCAGCGTGTCCCAATTATTCAAAGTGCCATCGTTGTTCAGCGTGCCATCGTTGGCCAGCGTGCCGTTGTTGATCAGCGTGTCGATGTTGGTTAGCGTGCTGTTTTTTTGGTCAGCGTGCCGCCATTGGCAATATCGATCGATTCATTGTTTTTAAACGGATTAGCATCGTTAGTGGCACCGGCGGTATCAACCGTAATGTTATTCCCCACCGGATTCGGGTTAGGTGATATCTGTTGCGCGATTGCAACAGACGGGACGATCAGCAGACAGACGGCGCAAAGCGAACTTAGATGTCTCATCGGTGTAATTCCTTGGAAAGGGTTTCGAAGGACGCAGTTTACCGCAGGCGAAGGCCAAACACTAAAGTTTTACTGATTACTGATAGTAAATTTGATTTTCAACTGATAGTAAATTTGATTTTCACCCTAGCAGGGATGATTGTACCAAGAGCCTCCATCGGGGCTCTTGGCCTTCTTGCCGGTTCGGGAGATGGTCATTATTGTGCAAATGCAGCTCAAAAGGGCGGTAAATACGAAGTTCGTCGCTTGGCCAAAATAGACCGGTTCCGTG
>JBDOMT010000258.1:0-14851 GCA_039831705.1 Pirellulales bacterium
GCTTGGGCCACTCGCTGTCGCCCTTTCAGGGCTAGGGAATAATCTGAAAACGCCACCGTGGGCTCACGCCCCACGGCTAGATGCTTTCGCCACTTCGTGGCTATTGCGGTAAGTAAGCCACAACCAGAAAGTCGGGCTTTAGCCGACTGTTGGCGAACCCTCCGCCTTCAGGCGGTGGTCTTCAGTTATCTGGCAATTACAAAACACTACGAGCCATTGCTGCTAGTGCCGATTGGATTTGGAGTCATTGTCGGCAATATTCCCGCGGTAGCTGGCATGGCGCTTGGTGTTTACGATGAGGGGAGTGTTCTCCGCTACCTCTATTTTGGTGTCGAAAAAGGAATCTATCCGCCGTTGGTGTTTTTGGGCATCGGTGCGATGACGGACTTCTCAACGATGCTTTCCAATCCGCGGTTGGTGTTGTTGGAGGCGGCTGCGCAAATTGGCGTGTTTCTCACTTTTCTTGGCGCACTTTTATTATCATTTACTCCTCAGGAAGCGGGTGCCATCGGCATCATCGGCGGCGCCGACGGTCCTACCGCAATATTCCTGTCCTCACATTTGGCGCCACACTTACTTGGAGCAATCGCCATTGCCGCGTATTCCTATATGGCTCTCGTCCCAGTCATCCAGCCACCGATCATGTATCTGCTGACGACACGCGATGAACGTCTCATACGGATGAAACCACCACGCTATGTATCGCGTCGCGAAAGGATTATCTTTCCCGTTGCGGCATTCCTGATTTGTACACTGCTGGCGCCCGGTGCGATTGTCTTGATTGGTATGCTCTTTTTCGGCAATCTGTTGAAGGAATGCACCGTTGCAGAACGGCTCGCTAACACGGCGCGCACGGCGATGATCGATATCGTCACCATCCTGCTTGGCTTTTGTGTCGGGTGTAGTACGAGTGCCTCGCATTTTCTGACGAAGCAGTCGATTATGATTTTTGTTTTGGGTGCTATCTCATTCGCCATGGCCACTGCCGGTGGGGTCTGGTTCGCCAAGTTGATGAACCTGTTTGTCAAAGACAAGACCAATCTGTTGGTTGGGGCCGCAGGAGTTTCAGCGGTGCCCGATTCCGCAAGAGTGGTACAAATGGTCGGACAAAAAGAGGATCCCCACAATCATTTGTTGATGCATGCCATGGCGCCCAACGTGGCCGGCGTCCTCGGTTCCGCCATTACTGCAGGCGTACTGTGGTCGCAATTGGCGAATTGAGAGAGGGCTTAGAGTCCGCTTAAATCAACGGTCTGTCCATCGTGGCGATCGCCCAGCCATCTATGGATGGTGTAGTCTATTGAATAAGACATTGCATGGACCGAGCCATCACAGAATACGGCGATCCACACGCCGGGGTGAGGGCCCCCGAATGCATATGTGAACGGTTTATCGGGCGTATCCGGCATGGGAGGCCAACCAATCCCTTCGTCGTTGATGGAAGTTGACCGTAAATTGTCTTGGTCATGACCGTTGTACATGCTTTGGTCTTCATTTCCAGTCGTTCCCGTAGTGTATTGGTTTGCATCAATGTTTTTCTCGCCAAATAAGTAGGTATTGGTCATACCATCAGTGATTTGGCGAATTTTGATTTCACTCCGTTGGTAGACGACTCCCGAATGAGATCTGCCACGGCGTCGCTCCACCAACAGATCGCTGTGTCCCCAGCGGAAACTCTTAGCTTCTTCCAAGGAGTTAGGCCCAGTGTCGTTTAAAAACCAATTCACATCACCCATATTGGCGGCGTAACCGCTACGTCCACAGACTTTCGGTGTGTCGGCGTTACGAAAGCCACCTCCGTGCAGGTAGGGATAAGGAATGGCTTGCCGCCGACTCGGGCAGAAGAAACCACTGACTGCCGATTCGATCATCGCCCTCGCGGCCGTCCTGCTGTTTGGGTCGGTGCATTTAAATTCTAGGCCCACCGATCGGCGTGCAGATTGCTCCATGTAATTCAAGAGCTGATAGGGCCAACCTCCCGGTTGGTTTTTGCCGACACCCAAATCAGGACAGCCCACCCATTGGTCTCCCCAACCACCGGACGGGAAAAATCCATTGCTATCGACGCTCATCTGCGCAGCCAAACCGAGCTGCTTGAGCTGATTCGTACACTGAGTTCGCCGAGCAGCCTCCCGCGCCGCTTGAATTGCTGGCAGCAGAAGTGCTACGAGAATTCCAATGATTGCAATGACAACCAACAGTTCGACCAACGTGAATCCTGAGCGGACTCGGTAAGTCTCCAGCCGGTATGTCGGTTTACTATTGAGCCGATAGGCCCAATTCTTAGTCAATCGACAGAAGCTCATGCCGTTATGCTCCCGAGTGCAACGAAATACGCTTGTTCTTGAAGACACAAAACACCTCCTTGTAGATGATAAAGAGCTAATATCTGTCAATACCACTATTCTACTCCGGATTTAATTGCAAAATACAATAGAAGAATTATAATAATTAGTATTCATGCGACTCGTGACAATAAGGAAATGAAATCAAATTTGCAGGGAATCCTTTGTCGAAACTACCCACAATTGCAGCATGGCCAGAAGCTTTGACTGGCCTCTCGCAATGCCCAAAAATCCGTTCCCAATAGCGCGCATCACCATGGCAAAACATTTGAAAAACATTACTGTCATTGTTCCGCCAATCAGCAGCTTTAATCGTGGTGTTTTGCATGGCTTATCCGCCTTCCTGATGCAAGCCAGCCAGGATTGGTCGGTCTATATGGATTATGATCCACGGATTCGAAAGCCTCAACTTAATGGCTGGGAAGGTGACGGTATCATTACCAGTTACCACCGTAGCGAAATCGTCGAGTCTCTAACCAATAAATCCATCCCAGTGGTGAACGTAGGGGCAGGTGGATACACACCGATAGACGATGATATCCCCTATGCTTATGTGGGTTTGGATCACCGCCACATTTCACGTTTGACATTTGAGCACTTGTATAACCTCGGATTACGTCGTTTTGCATACGTTGGCGCTCCAGCGAGTTACAACAGTACTTGGTCTGATTGCAGGGGCCAGGCCTTTCGTGAATATGCGGAGGAGGCTGGGTGCTCCTGTGAACAATTTTCTGTCAGTCTCAATACTCGACTGGCATCCCGGCCCAAAACGCTCAAAAAACTTCAGCAACAACTGGAATCACTGCCGCACCCTATGGGATTAATGGCATCTTGCGATCGTCGGGGGCGTCTCCTACTAGATGCTTTAAGGGGCATGGATGCAAGAGTGCCCGAGGATTATGCCGTTGTCGGAGTCGACAACGACTTCATACTTTGCAATTTGTCTTTGCCGCCGCTTACGAGTGTTAGCCTAAATACCTATCGCATAGGTTATTTGGCTGCAGAATTGCTTTACAACATGATGTCAGGTGAACGTCTTACCAATCAATATTATTCGATCGAGCCCCTGGGAGTTGAGGCACGGCGATCCACTAATATGTTGGCCATAGCAGATGGGGATCTTGCCGACGCGATTAGCTTTGTTCGTGACCACGCATGTGACCCGATCCAAGTCGGTGACGTATTGGCGAAAATTCCGCTGTCGCGGTCGACTCTCGAGTGCCGGTTCAAGGAACATCTCGGCAGATCGATTCATGCTGAAATTCGTCGTGTCCAAATCGAACGTGCCAAAAATCTGCTCATCGAGAGTGACCTGTCGGTCAGCGTTATCGCCAAACGATGCGGCATTCAAACCGTGGAATATTTTTCGAAGATTGTGCACCAGGAAACCGGTTTTCCCCCAGCACAATTTCGAAGCCGCAACCAATCCATTGCATCTTTCAGATACGCTATATGACGTTGGTGATGACGTTTATGCAGCGTCAGTCTAGTTCAACGGCGTCAGTCTAGTTCAACGGGCGACCCTTCCTGGCTGGAAATGAGTCGATCCCAGACACTGCAACATGCGCCCCAAGCTCCACTGGTGTTAATGTCGTCGCCTATCCATCGTGCGCTGCCATCGCACATGACCACGTGAACGCCACCCGGGGGATGCAGACTGCGTGGTGCCGCCTGATTGCCACGACAGCCTGGACAACAAGACATTCTCTCCTGGATCAACGTTTTGGCGCCTAGTTGCCGCTGCAGATCAGGACAACCAATAATATCGTCAGAGTTATCGTTGCTAGGGTTAGGCCCATTGGCGTCGCCGCCGAAACCGTGCGAGACGAGATTGCTTGCGCCAGCACTACCCATTGCCCAGGTTCCCCGGCGGTCAATCTCGCTCAGGCCGATGCGTATTTCCCCGGCCATGATCGTATTGCTCGTTCCGTCAAGGATCTGAGCAATTTTGGTCCTCGTGTTAATTCGCAGGACGCCGATTTTTTGTGGATCCTCCGTGATCGGCCAGGTATGTGCGTGAATACTGTCTCCATTACACGCATAATTGCCACGAGCCCAATCGTCAGTATCATTGAACCGTCTGATACCAGAACCCATAAAGGGTCCGACCGTTATGCCCGAATCGGAAGGACAGAGCAAGGAAGAGATTGAAGTCGAACGTGCATTACGGTTTATATCATGGCTGATATACTCAGAGAAATCGAATGAGTCATAAAGGGCTTGCTGTTCGAGATGGGGGAGGATCTCAATAATCCAGTTGCGTTTGAAATCGGTTGAGCCAGACGCATCAACGAATGTAACGGCTCCGTTTTGGATCTCGTCGAACTGCATTCCTGCCGGAAACACTTTTTGCGCACTTTCGTAATTGTGCAGGGCAATGCCGATTTGTCGGATGTTGCTGAGGCATTGGGTTCGCCGTGCGGATTCTCGGGCTGCTTGGATGGCTGGCAGCAGAAGGGCGACCAGGATGCCGATGATGGCAATCACCACCAATAATTCGACCAGAGTAAAACCTGAGCGAAAGCGATAAGTCCAACGAAGATAAGGCTGGGGCTGAGTCAATCGACGGGTTTTCATGCTTTTAGGTTCCTAATCGCAGTTTTTCTCAAAAACACTTCCTTGCAGATAAACGACGGGCCAACAAGCGGTCAACGCAGCCATCCTATCAGGACCGAGTTGCCATATACAACATTGAAATGGCAATATTATCGTTAGCACGCCGCCTCGCCTTGTGCAACAAGCCAAAGCTACGGACTCTGACTGGTGGCAGGTTAATTTTCAGATTTGGATACCACAATTTCCAACTCAGGCAATGATTGACGCAAAGTATCTGCACCTGCGGGAGTAGCTTGCGTGCCAAAGGCTAACAACCACTCGAGTCTGACTAAGCCAGACAAGTACTGGAAGCCTTCGTCAGTAACTTTAGTATGATTGAGGTGTAACCGCTTGAGACTCTTCATGTCCTTCAAGTGAACCATGCCGGCACCAGTCACTTCGCAATCATCCAGGTTCAGCACCTGTAGCTTGCCGAGGTGTGCGAAGTGTTCGAGTCCTGCATCGGTGACTTGGGTGTTGTTGAGTGCTAATTCCTCAAGGTTGACCAGGTGCTTGAGATGGGACAATTCGTCATTGGTGATTCCGGTGCTGCTGAAGTTGATTTTTTTCAGTTCTACAAACGGTTTTAATTGACTGACGCCCGCAGCTATATCTTGTGCCGTATAGAAATCGATGAGCTTTACTTCATCGTCACGGATCGTGACGATGACACCAAGTGCTTCGAGCGCCTTAACCGCCTTTGTTTGCTCCGGTGGTAGACTGTCTGCCGGGTGCCGGCGGCAACCGTTGGTCGCGACCAAAGAGGAAAAAATGAGCAGGAACAGTGCCATCAAGGTGTTGGTTTTTTTATTCAGCCTCATCGTATTCCTTTGTTTGGGAGGGATAGACTCTTAGTCGTTGTAACTTCTCGCCTTCAAATCCTCAATGTTGTCAAAGTACTCAGGTGAGTCAGCCTGAGGTAGACGGGCCGATTCGACAGGTGGTAAAGGTCCGCTCAGTGCGTTGAGGAATGCTATTAAGTCGCGTCTATCTTCAATGGCCAGGTCGAGTGGCTGTATTTTCGCGTCAAGGTGAGCGTGGTCAACGCCGCCTTGGTTGAACCAATCAATAACTTTTATCAAGGAACCGAACTTGCCGTCGTGCATGTAAGGTGGTGTGTTTGCAATGTTGCGTAGTGTCGGAGTTTTGAATGCACCAAGGTCCTCCTCGTTTTTCGTGAATTCGAAACGTCCCAAGTCTGGTTCAAATAGATCCATCCCAACGCCAATGTTATGATACATTTCATCGGTTAAATTTGGGCCGCTATGGCACCAATGACACTTGGTGCGCTCGCTGAAAAATAGCCCTTCGCCGCGGAGTGCAGACTCCGACATGGGGTAGGCTAAGGCACCAGCTCGAAGTTGTTCGAGCAGTTGCTTTTCTTGTGGTGAAAGCGATTCAGGCTTCTGCTGATCGAATTTGGTTAGTAGACGGTGGTAGTCCCAAGGGGCAGGACCGGTGACCAGAGCACGCTGAAAACTAGCAAGTGCGAACCCTACCGTTTCCATATCAGTTCGCCCAAAGATGGCATCAAACTGCAACTGATATCCTTCGATCGATTTTAAGTTCGCAACGAATTCCTCAGGCGGCGTTCCCATCTCAAAGGGATTCGAAATGGGATCACTAACTTGGTCCTCCAGTGAGTTGGCGCGTCCGTCCCAAAACTGGTGTTCACTGAATATGCGGTTGAAACAAACGGGCGGGTTACGCCCGACTCTAGGCATCACCATGTAAGCGGAATAGTCCTGTTCGGGGCGATGGCACAGGGCACATGCTCTATTGTGATTCGACAATTGGGCATCAAAGAATATTTGCCGGCCCAGCTCGATTTTTGCCCGTGTGAGTTGGTTGTCGGGAGGCATCCATATCAGAGTCGCTGCGTCCCGGAGTCCCAGTGGCAAAGTAAAATCAAGAGCCTGGTGTACCTTGGGATCTTCTAGCCACTGGCAAATTTGATCGATCGTCAGGGGACCGCTTCCCGGTATCCCCGCAGTCAAGCTGGGCGATCCGAGGATTATCTTGCCTTCGAAGTAGTACTCGGCCGGTGCCTGATCGCCCGGTGGATCGTCTCCTGGCGAAACATGCCAACAGCCTAAACAGAGCGACATGGTCGAGAGGAAGGCGGCGACTGTCCAGGTTTTCATGGTGATTTCGGCGTTTGCTCGATTCGCACTGGGTTAGGGCTTCTCTATGGTAAATGAAAATTGGTTTTCGCCATCTGCTGTGACTTCGGCCGAAAAGGGCGTTTTGCGTGGGTCAGTATATCTGAGAGGGACCACCGATTTGCCTTTCGGATAACCGACCATGATGTGAACCGTGACGGCATAGCTTCCCGGTTTCGCGCCATCGCCCGGTCTTTCGGAATGGAGTTGGAATGAGCCGTCTGCTTCAATCGTACCCTGGGCTCCTTTGGAATCGAGGCCGCCTGACGTGGGTTGGAACGTGATCGAAGAAATGTCGCCTTTGGGCACCGTGCCGTCGTCAAACTTTACAACCCCGGTTACAGGCAGGTAGGGGTTGGCTTTTCCACAACCCACAAAAGCCGCTAAAAAAATTGCTCCTAATAACGACGTTACGATTAATGATGCTTTGGAAAACAAGAACCGACGTGAATCTCTTAAGGGAGTACGCCTTGCCATGCGAATGTTTGTTGTCACAAATAGATTCCTAGTAAGCGAGAGTTTGGCGATAACCGGAGTGCTTCACTCCGATTACAATAGACCTATCCGCGATTGTCAACGGATGTCAGTTGTCTTAATACGCAAGACACTAGTGCTTTGTCAAACTTGTCTTTTTGGGTAGACGCACAAATAAACCTTTGCCCTGCCAGTACTTATGGCTGCGGCTACCCCAAAAGTAAGGCTTGACCAGACACTGGCTATTCCAGTGCAACGGGCGACCCGTCCTGGCTGGCGACGAGTCGATCCCAGACACTGCAACATCCACCAAAAACGCCTGTTGTGTTAATGTCGTCGCCTATCCATTTCGCGCTGCCGTCGCACATGACCACGTGGACGCCACCAGGTGGATGCAGACTACGCGGTGAGCCCTGGTAGTTGGGACAGGTCCAACACGACATCCTCTCCTGGACCAAGGTCTCGCGGCCCAGTTGGCGTATCAGATCAGGACAACCAATGAAATCGTCAGAGTTATCGTTGCTAGGGTTAGGCCCGTTGGAGTCGCCACCGAAACCATGCCAGGTGAGATTGTTTGCGGCGGAACAGCCCATCGCCCAGGTCCCTCGGCGATCAATATCGCTGAGACCGATGCGGATCTCCCCGACCAAGATCGTGTTGCTGGTTCCGTCAAGGATCTGAGAGATTTTGGTCCTCCTGTTAATGCGGAGGACGCCTATTTTCTGTGGGTCTTCCGTGAGTGGCCATTCATTTGCACTCGTGTTGTCTCCGTTACACGCGTAGTTGCCACGGGCCCAATCGTCTGCATCTCGGGACCGTCTGAGGCCAGAACCCATAAAGGGCCCGTTCGTTATGCCTGAATCAGAAGGACAGAGCAAGGAAGGGATTGAGGTTGAGCGTGCGTTACGGTTGATGTCGTCCCCAAGATACTTAGAGAAATCGAACGAGTCATAGAGAGCTTGCTGTTCGAGATGGGGGAGGATATCAATAATCCAGTTTTTCTTGAAATCTGTCGAGCTAGCCGCAGCAACAAGGATAAAGTCCCCGTTTATGATTTCGTCGAATTGCATTCCAGCTGGAAGTACTTTTTGCGAACTTTCGTAGTTGTGCAGGGCAATGCCGATTTGTCTGATGTTGCTGAGGCATTGGGCCCGCCGAGCTGCCTCTCGGGCCGCCTGGATGGCTGGCAGCAACAGCGCGACCAGGATGCCGATGATGGCAATCACCACCAGCAGTTCGACCAGTGTAAATCCTGTGCGAGTACGGCAAATCTTACGCCGAGCCACCGAATCCGGAGTCCATGCAGGGATGCTCATGTCGTTAGATTCATGAGTTCGGCGAGATTCATTGTTTCTTAAACTCACGATGTACCTCCTTCTGTTTTGAATACGATGAGCAACCCGTTGTTCTCCGTAACCGTATCAGATTTAAAGTCAATCGGATCGTAACTAGAATAGAATCGCAGTATACGGCTAGAGTTAGCCGTATACAACCAGGAGTTAAAATAGATCGTAAAATATTTACTGCGAGGGATGGGACCAATTATAACACATAGGAGAGTAATTGCCAAATGGGGGCTCACGTTACTCCAGCCTGGCCGAGCGGTACATTAGCGAGTTGTTATTTTGGATGGCACCGACACTAGTCCGTAGCTCACGAAAATTTCAAGCCCTCCTGTTTTTAAACGGGTGGTTGTTGGGCCTCCCGGATTTGCCGGAGGCGCCACACTCTGGGCATTATATAGCGATGCGCCTGTAGATTCAATGAATTGACTTCCTAGAGGAAAAGGAGAGGAAAAGGACATGCAACGTCTCATCAAATCACAACAGAGACATCTGAACTTCGAAACTTCAGAACAGCGCCGACTGCTGGCGATCACCGTGGATACCTTTGTCGATGAAGCTGACGGAAGTATTGTTGACGGTGACATTTCCTTGCGGGATTCTCTGGCAGTGGCGTCGTCAGGTGAAACCATCGATTTTGATCCGACTCTCGCTGGTGAGACGATTTTACTTACCTTGGGTGAATTAGCGATTACTAGCTCGGTAAATCTGGACGCGTCGGCGGTGGCAGGTGACCTGACGATCGATGCCTCCGGCAACGATCCAACACCTGCCGCGGACAACGGCGACGGGAGTCGAGTTTTCAATATCAACGACGGTAGCAATGGCACCAATATCGATTTTTGATCAGCGGCTTAAAGCTTACAGGAGGGGACGTTGCCGGCAATGGTGGTGGCATTGACAATCGTGAAAATCTAACGATTGCCAAGAGCACCATCTTTGACAACTGGGCTGATAGCGGGGGAGGGATCGAAAACGGCGGCGGGAATATCCTGATCACCGACACCACCATTTCTGGCAATAGGGCATTAACCGGTGGAGGCATCACCAGTAGCGGATTTCTTCAGGTCGAATCCAGTACCATTTCCGGCAATATTGGCGGTGGTATATACAACTCTTCCGTAGCTGATTTGGAGTTGTCCAGCGTTACCATTGCAGGCAACCAGGCAACAACGGCAGCCGGGGTGAATAATGTAGGCACCGCACAATTGCTCAATACGATTATTGCAGGTAACATCGGCACGGTTGACAACACCGATGTCTTGGGTGTTTTTAACTCCCAGGGTTACAATTTGATTGGCAACATCGGTTCTGGTGTTGGGGTCAGCGGATTCGTCACCGAAGATTTTGTCGGCACAGACACTAGCCCGATCGATCCCCGCCTTGCCCCACTTGCCGATCATGGAGGAACGACGCTGACGCATGCATTGCTCCCCGGGAATGTGGCGATTGATTCAGGTGATACGGGAGACCTGAGCGATGATGTCGTAGCCGACCTTTCGGGCAATGGCAACGACGCCTCCGCCGAGGGTGAGATTGCGATTGCTTCAGGTTTGTTGGAAGAGGCAGCCGATTTCCCCGCCGGTGGCAATGGTTTGCCGGAAAACTTCATCTCCATTGACGTCGAAAACATCGCACCCAGTCAGATTCCTACCGAAGCAATTACGATCGCTACTTGGGCTCGCATCACACAAACGAGCCTCCGGCATCCCATTTTTACCAGCCTCAATGCCCAAGGTGAGTTAGTGGTCCATGCGCGGGTTCAACCTGATGGCCAAACCTTTTTCGCTCTCCTTGACGACAACGGTGAGACCATCATCCGGTTTTCGGGTGGCAACGTTCCCTTCAATCAGTGGTTCCATTACGCAGTTACCTTTGATCAGACGTTGAAGGAATTTGCTTTGTATATCGACGGCGCCGAGGTCGTCAGTTTCCAAGACCCGAAAATTCCCAATCTGCTGATCGGTAGCGATTGGGACTCGGGAGCGAGGTTAGGCTCGACAACCATCGATCCGGCCACTCGCTTCACGGGACACTTTACTGGTCGAATGGATGAGTTTTACCTGTATTCCCGGGCTCTGAGCAGCACAGAAGTTGCGTCCCTGGCCACCCTGCCCGGTTTACAACCGGCGACATCAAAAGTCACGGGTGATCTGTCGTTTTATTATCCTTTTGATTCGTTCGATCCTGCTTTGGACCAGCGCGGCAACTTACGGGTCGTGGATGGTGACGGGATTAACGGTTCCGCGATTGACATTGGCTCGTTTGAAAGAGTCAACGACTTTGATCCAAGTAATCCAATTCCCGAAGAGATTCAGACAGGCGCCATCGGGGTGTATTTATCTCCGATTGCCACGGGGCTTGTGTCGCCCAGTCTGGTCGTGAGTGCGGGAGACGATAGCGGTCGCGTTTTTGTCTCCGATCAAATCGGACTGGTTCACCTCATTAAAAACGGAGTTTTGCAACCATCTCCATTTTTGGATATTACGGATAAGGTTCGTGATACACTCTCTGGCAATGACGAACGCGGATTGAGTGGATTTGTTTTCCATCCCGATTTTTCCAAAGCCGGGTCGTCTGGCTACGGCAAATTCTACACTTGGACCGATGAATTAGTCGACGGACTGGCAACGGTAGACTTTACCCACTTCCCATTAGCACCGGGGCTTGAACGTTCGGCCCAGAGTGTCCTGCGCGAATGGACCATGAATGACATTACCGACAACGTATATAGCGGTACCTCACGAGAAATGCTTCGAATCGACCAGCCACACTTGGCGCACTCCGCCGGCAATGCGGATTTTGGGCCAGACGGTTATTTATACTTATCACTGGGGGACGGTGGCACACACGATGACCAGGGCCCCGGGCACAATCCCGACATTGGGAATTCACGTGATCTGACCAATGTTTATGGTTCGATGTTACGAATCGATCCCTTTGGCACCAACAGCACGAATGGCAAGTATGGCATACCTGCCAATAACCCCTTCGTCGGCGACCCATTGGCGTTGGACGAAATTTTCTTCTATGGTTTACGTAACCCGTTCCGATTCAGTTTTGAGCGGGATGGCGACGGTAACAAAACTTCCAAAATTGTCATCGGTGATACGGGACAAGACGACATCGAAGAAGTCGATCGAGCTGACATCCATCTTGACGCAGGTGGCCACTTTGGCTGGAATCTTAAAGAGGGAACCTTTATTTTTGAGCCCGGTCCTCCTCCGGGCCCTGGAGGCGAATTGCGAATTGGCATTACTGCGGACAGCCCCGGGGCGCCTCTGGGTTTAATTGACCCAATCGTACAGTATGACCATGGGGCAAACGGCGAGGGTTCCGCAGTCATTGGAGGCTATCTTTACCAGGGCGATCTGATGCCCGAGTTAAAGGGTAAGTATATTTTCGGTGACTTCACCGATTTCACCAGCCAGTTCCCAGTGGTCGAATTTTCTATACCGACTTCAACGATGCGGATCCAGAAATATTCGAATTGAACCTGGAGGGCACGATGCTCACAGGTAACGGTGGGGTATCCATCTTTATTAAAGGGATTTGGACGTGATGACATGGGCGAAATTTACGTCGTCGGCAGCACCACCTTGCAAAGTGGCGACCATTCAGGGGTGGTTCTCAAATTGACTCCCACTACGCCTGAAGTAGTGGTAAAGCCCACCTCAGGGCTGGAGACGACCGAGGATGGTGGCATGGCCGAGTTTGCTATCGCCCTATCGACGCAACCCACGGACACGGTAACGATTGACATTGCATCGGATAATACCGAGGAGGGAACCGTATCCACTGGCAGCGTGCTGTGTACCACCGACAATTGGAATACGGCCCAAACGGTGACGGTTACCGGAGTCGGCGATAGTGACCAAGACGGTCACACCACGTATCACGCAGTGCTCGGTCCGGTGACGAGTACAGACTCGGAGTATCAAGGGCTCGATCCGGTTGACGTTTTGATCACCAACTTCGACACGACGCTCCCCGTTTTATCGGCAGACTTCGATTTTAATGGGGATGCGGACGGATTTGATTTCCTTTTGTGGCAACAGGGCTTCGGTAAAACCTCGGGTGCAACTCGTGGCGACGGTGACACTGATGAAGATGAAGACGTTGACGATTTGGATCTAGCCACATGGGCACACCAATTCGGAATGATTGCGGCTTCGGCAGACTTCGATTTCGATGGGGACGCGGACGGATACGATTTCCTTTTGTGGCAGCAGGGCTTCGGCATAACTTCAGGCGCAATGCGTGGCGACGGTGACAGTGATGAAGATGGAGACGTAGACGATTTAGATCTGGCCGCATGGGCGAGCCAGTTTAGTAGGATAGCGGCAGCGACAGAGACGGTTGCGGTAGAAGCGGCAAGTGTTGCAGCAACCCCAAGTACTCTGGTACAGGCAAGAATCACACCGATTGCTCATGGTAACGGGCCGTTCTCTGCCGCAGACTTGAGCGACGCTGCGTTGGCATTGACCAGGTATCGCATTTCGGCCAGTGAAGTTGAATCTATGGCTGTCCAGGACCCAGCTTCCAAGGACCGGTTTTTCGAAATACAGTTGTACCCAAACGGTCGAAGGTTAGGTTTTCGTTCAATGCGTTTCCTTACTTCTGAAATTTCGATTCCTGATGAATCTGAAGGATTTTCAACAACTGAGATCAACGAAGGTGCTTTCGATGAAGTGTTTGATCGATCTTTTCAATAGACTTCCCGCTTGCTAACCGTTTAAGCTGACTATACAATCAAAGGGCGAATTTCGCAGCGTATCAAATTCTGTGTTTCATCCGAGGGTGTCCTGCGGGGAGCGAATGAATGCAACGCATGCTGAGACGGGCTGGTTTCACACTGGTCGAATTGTTGGTCGTGATTGCCATCATCGGGATTCTGGTAGCCTTGCTATTGCCAGCAATTCAAGCGGCACGCGAAGCAGCGCGACGCGCGCAGTGCTTAAATAATCTCAAGCAGATTGGTCTCGCGTTCTCACTGCATGGGGATGCCCAGGGTATCTATCCCGATGGCGGCCGTGGCTCCTGGTCCAAACGCCTTCCAGTCCAGAGAATTCGCCAGAAAGATGGCTCGCGTCCAAATCTTGCGCCGAAACAGGCGTGGGGTTGGGGCTACCAGATACTGCCTTACATTGAACAGCTAGCTCTGTGGGAACTGGTACGTGATGCGGATGTCATGAATACCACCATTGATGCGTATTTTTGCCCCAGTCGGCGTGCGCCTCAGCTTACAAAAGGTCGCGGTATGCTCGATTACGCAGGCAATGCGGGTACCTCAAGAGTTGGTGCTTCCGGTGACGGTGATTGGGCCATGCTTGGCAATGGCCTGGACGGTGTACTTGTGCGTCCATCCTTCTTCAATTTAAATCCGATCTTAGCTGATGAATTTAGTCATCCGATCGCCCCTGGTCGGCATATTGAAGATGGAACTTCGAATACGCTGCTGGTCGCCGAAAAATGTATGAACATAGCGTTCTTAGGTGAGGCAATGCCCGACGATGACGCCGGCTACATTGAAGGCTGGGATTGGGACATAGTTCGCTGGGGCTTCTTACCACCCTCGCCTGACTATAATCATCCTGTCAATGGTCAACTGCTGCCTTTGATGGGTTCATTTGGATCTTCTCACCCTGGCATTTTCAATGCTGCGCTTTGTGATGGTTCAGTAAGACAAATCGTCTTCGACGTCGATCTGAGCGTGTTTGAGCTCGTGAGTTCGCGCTACGATGGAAAGACCTACGATTTACCATGATTTTTGGTGCACTTATGCATACTACCGTCCAGAATTCGTTGAGTCGGAAACGGGCATGTAATTTCATTCCGTTTGGGATCGTTCTTGTGCTGCTACTTGGGACAGTCGGTTGTGGAAAGAGTGGGGTCGGCCGGTTCGATCGATCTGGAAAGATCACCTCTGACG
>JBDOMT010000245.1:0-14725 GCA_039831705.1 Pirellulales bacterium
GCCATAGAACAGTACTGCGGACCAGTGTCGGTGCCACCCAAAAATATCAGCAAAAAGTTTGGCGTACCGCCAAAAACTAACCGCGTCCCATCCACCTGAAAAGTTCGTCTTGCCACCAAAAAACGACGCCAAAAAAACGTCGGCGAACGCCCAGCGGTAAATGAATCTTTTCAGCAGCCTGAGTTCCGCAGTGCGATACCCCTAAACACAACTCTCCCAACAATCTGAGAAGTTCGGCTTGACGCCAAAAAACGGAGAGGGAAGGAATCGAACCTACCCCGACTTGTTAGCCAAGCCGACAACGGTTTTGAAGACCGCGGGGACCACCAGGAACCCATCACTCTCCTATTCTCTCTACTATCTAGTTCGCAAAAATTCCCGTTCCATACCAAATACCATTGCGGCCGCGGCGAATGTCGTAGCCGTAAAATCGGTGGCGTCTACGTACCGACCGCCAATGTCCTGAGGAATGGCGCCAACTGGAAACACAATCGATGCAGGAGTCGATCATATTCTGACCGGGCCAGCTTTCAGCGACCACCTCCGAAGCGGTGCTAGCCCCGACCATCGAACGCACCTGGTGAAATCGAGTATCCCACTGGTGATGACCCTGCAGCCCAAGGTTGGCCTGATGTTGGGAATGACTTTCGGCGGCCTGAGCCAATCCTGTATCCTCAGACCCCGTTGTGCTGGCTGGTCTTTCGGGATGAATTCGCACTGCCCAAATCATGGTTCGCTGGGTGATAGTTCCTGGGGGCAATTGCAATGCAATCGACAAATGTTCCGGCTTCCAACAATAGTACTTACCATTGTGAAAAGGAAAGACACTAACCGTGCGGCCATAATAGGAGGCCCCCTCGTGTGCCAAATCGACGATGGCAATGCCCGGTTGGCCCTCGAGGTGCTGAAAAGCAGCATTGTCAAGTAATCGCGTCGACTTACCATCCAACTGTATCTGAGTATCCCATTGCAAACGGACTCGTATCACACTCTCAAGTTGCTGCCGTAATACGCCGTCCGTGGCTATCACCTTCTCCAGCTCATGTTGTGCTTGACCTGCTTCGTTGTTTGCAGATAGAGACTGTGAACTCGGTAAAAAATTAATCAACAACATTCGCTTGGAGCGACAGGCGGCCTGGTACGCAAGCATATAATCGGTATGCCACTCAAATCCGGCGACCATCACATGTGATGAGGGCAGTCGATTTGAACTACCCGAGGCCATGGCATAATCATCTACACACAAGGCCACCAATACTGCTGCGACCATCACACACTGCAATCGGACCGAGACACCTTCAATACGAATCCTACAAGAAATTTTAAGCATAAGAATTTAGACAACTGCTCCTGATGTGACTCATTTAACAACCACAGACTATAGGTAATGTACACCTACGGCCCTCCTCCAAGCAGCAGTTTAGCCCAGAAGCACACCCGCCGCATCTACCCAATCAGGGGGGAGAAGAGAAATTCGGAATGTGGAATGCAAAAAAGGGGAGTTCTCAGCCCTGAATTCCAGTCTCTTCTGACTCTGGACTCTGGACTCCCAACTCTGGACGCTCCTGGCTTTTCGCAAGCAGACACTCGATGACCTCGCTGGCCGTGTAGCTAGTTGCTTGATCATTCTTGAGATAAAACCGGATACTGTTGACATCGTTACCACTGGTAACCAGTGGTTGTTCGTGTCGCCCGTCACTACGAACCTGCTCCAGGCCGATCGTAGCCATCAGACCATTGCAGATGCACTTACGGCCAACAGTATCCTCCTCTTGGCCCCCTTTTTGCACGTAGGAGGCGACCGACTCTGCCGGGCAGCGCCAACCGACTGAACCATCTTCTCGATGGTAACCTTCCCGAAGAAACCCCATATCGCAAACACGCAGGCGTCCTTCATATCCTCCAGCTTCAGATAAGGTATCTTTCATCTCGAGTACTTTGAAGGGAAATCCGGTTGGCGAGGCCAGTGGGTCGGTGAATACATTCAGTTGGCCGGTGCGACTGCCTTGTACCACACGCTCCTTGATCGCCGTCGATATGCCGGATTCTTCACAAAATGCAAACGCGGTTCCCACCTGGACCCCTGCTGCACCAACGGCATGTGCTGCGCAAAGTTGCTCAGGCGAACCGCACGATCCAGCGAGCCAAAACGGCAATCCCAGTGCGCACATCACCGCTGGATCGACCACATCACGCTTGCCATAGAGCGGTTCTCCCATATCGTTCAGTTGAGTTTTACCGCGTGGTGGTGCATTGTGCCCACCTGCGGTGTGGCCCTCGACAATAAATCCGTCCACTCGACCATTCGACTTGCGCACAAGCATCTGCGCCAATGTCGACGAAGCGATGATGGGCAAAAACTTAGGACGTGGCAACCAAGGAGTATACCCCTTGGCAAATTCTGCGGGGTCAAAACGTATGCAGATTTTTTCACCGTTTTTAGTCCCGGTGATTCGCAGCGGCAGCTCCACCACCTCCCCTTCACTCAATCGATCCAGCACCCCAGGGATCGTGGTGGGAATTCCAGCTCCCATCAACACATAGTCGACACCCGCCAGCATCGCCCCATAGAGCGAGGGCAGGGTAGGGATTTGGACTTTTTCAAGGTAATTGATCCCCACCAATCCTTCGTGTCCCTCTTTGGCCAACATCACTTCCACAAAGTTGGCAACTACCAGTAATTCCAACTGCTCCTGCGTTGGCCGATTGGTAAGCATGGGCATCGTACGGAAGGGCCTATCCACCGACTTACCACCGGCTACATAATGGCCCTCCACAATTCGATCTGCGATCGATGGCAAAGGAAATTCTGCCAGTGCACGGCGGACATGGCCACCTGGATCTCCTAATTGCAAGCGACGTGATAGGACTACATCCAACGCCGTTCCCGAGACGACTCCCATCTGGCCAGTGAGTGCAACAGCTCTGGCCAACGGCCACGCTGAAACACCAATCCCCATGCCTCCCTGGATAATAACCGGATTAGCTCGATCGATAACCGGATGAGTACTTGAGATCATCGTGATTCCCTCCTAAGACGTCATATAACATGCGGGCTAACCCGCCAGCCATGGTAACGATTACAAGTATTGGCATGCGCATCAGTTGTTAGCTCCATCGCTTCTGGCTTCACTGAGGTATTACCAAGTAACCAATAATTTCTACCCTTCGCAAGGGAACTTGCGAACAGAAACGCACGATTTTTATAATTTGCCTGTCAATCTGGGACGACCCATCCGGTTACCTAAATAACATAGGATCCAACACAACTTACAAAAGAATAACCTTATTAAGATATTATGGTCTTGATATCTTCTTTGGGCTAGTATAAATTAAAGAAGCAGACGATAAAACACCTGAGCAACTTATGGTTTTTCCGGAAAAGTTTGGCTTTTTTCAGTAGAAAAGGGACTTAAGGGGATATCCGACACCATGGAAACCAGAACTCCATTTAGGACGACCATCAGGAAAATATTTATTCGCCGTCAACATGGCACCACTCTCGTACACCCTCCTCTCCGTCTGTTGCTACTGATCCCATGCCTGCTGTTGGTCCATTCGGTAGGGCCCGACCCCGATCGGGTCAAAGCACAAGACACTCCGGACTTTTTCCGAAATAATTGTTTCAACTGCCACACGATCGGTGGTGGTCGCCTGACAGGCCCCGACTTGAAAGGGGTTCTCCAGCGTCAAAAGCGTGAGTGGCTGGTGAATTTCATGATCGACCCTCGCGGGGTCCTAAGCAGTGGCGACGCCTACGCTCAAAGGCTGTTCGAGGAGTCGGGAAAAGTTCCTATGCCCAATCTGCCGGGCATGACGCGTGAGCGGGCGGAAAAATTGCTCAATCTCATCGAAGATGAATCGAAACTGGAAAAGTCCAAATTCAAAGGCACACCAATATCTAACAAACCCTTCACGGATGTTGATCGATCGCAGGGACGCGATCTCTTTCTAGGGGTTAAGCGTCTGCAACAAGGTGGCAGCGCGTGCATTTCTTGCCACAGTGTCCACGGTTTGCCCGCCCTGGGCGGCGGTCGCCTGGGGCCCGACCTGACCAATATCTTCGAACGACTGAAGGGGCGAAAATCACTCAGCGCTTGGCTTGGATCTCCCGCCACCGAAACGATGCAGCCCATTTTCAAAGAGCATCCCTTAACGCAAGAAGAAATCTTCTCCTTGGTCGCCTATTTCAAAGATTTTTCCGGGGAGCAACCCGCTTCACCCTCAGGCAACCGAGTTACCTTCCTCCTCCTGGGTCTGGTTCTCTCCAGTGCCCTGGTACTTGTCTTTGATTCACTCTGGAAAGAGCGGTTCAGCGGAGTACGTCGTTCGCTGGTCGAGCAGTCCACCACCCATAAACCCAATTCACCACAAGAACATTGAGAACCTGATGAATTTACTCGATGCCATTTCCTGGGTACGGGACGAACTTAACCCGCAAAGCCGAAGCTGGGAAGAGTTTTACCGAAATCGCTGGCAACACGATAAAATCGTGCGTAGCACGCATGGTGTAAACTGCACCGGTGGCTGCACGTGGCAAATTTATGTCAAAGATGGCATCGTCACTTGGGAAATGCAGGGGCTCGACTATCCGCTGCTCGAATCGGGCATTCCACCCTACGAGCCGCGTGGCTGCCAACGGGGCATCTCTTATAGCTGGTATCTCTATAGCCCGCTGCGAGTCAAGTATCCCTACATCCGCGGAGCCCTGTTGGACTTATGGCGCAAAGCCAGGGCCGATCATCAGGATCCAGTCGATGCCTGGAAAAGCATGGTCGAAAACCCCGAAGCGCGTAGCCGTTGGCAAAAGGCACGCGGCAAAGGCGGTTTACGGCGAACTCAGTGGCAAACGGTGTTGGAAATTATCTCCGCATCCCTAATCTATACCATCCGGGAACACGGCCCCGATCGCATCACTGGTTTTTCGCCTATCCCTGCGATGTCGATGATCAGCTATGCCTCGGGTTCACGGCTGCTGCAACTGTTGGGCGGGGTTTCCCTTTCGTTCTACGACTGGTATTGCGACCTGCCAACCGCATCGCCGGAGACCTGGGGAGAACAGACCGATGTCGCCGAAAGTGCCGACTGGTATCATGCCAAGCTGCTGGCGGTAATGGGGTCAAATCTGAACATGACCCGCACCCCAGACTGCCATTTTGCCGCTGAAGCACGTCACAATGGCTCGAAAATGTGGGTTTTCTCCCCCGACTTCAGCCAAGTGTCCAAATATGCCGACGAATGGATCGATATCAACGCCGGTCAGGACGGCGCCTGGTGGATGGCAGTCAACCACGTTTTGCTCACCGAATTCCATCACCTGCGACAAGTCCCCTACTTTGACCAGTACACTCGCAAGTTCACAGATTCACCCTATCTGGTGGAATTGGTTTCCGGCGCCGACGGCGTCATGCGTCCAGGTCAGCTACTGCGTGCGGGACGACTGAAACAATACGCTGACGAACAGCATGGGGAGTGGAAGTTCCTGATGTGGGACGAAACGTCTGGCACTCCAAAAATGCCCATGGGCAGTTCCGGACATCGTTGGGGAGATGTGAAGGGAAAATGGAACCTGCTGATGAAGGATGGCAAGGACGGAAGCCCCATTCAGCCTGAACTTACCTTCCTCAAGGGCAACGACGGTGTGATCCAAGTCGAACTGGACAATTTCGGGGTAGGATCGACGCACCAACGTGGCGTACCAACGCGCACGCTAACAACGGTGGACGGGTTGAAAGTGCAAGTTACCACCGTTTACGACTTGATGATGGCCCAATACGGCGTCAACCGGGGGCTGGCTGGAGATTATCCGGCCGATTACAACGATGAAGACGCGCCGTACACACCAGCCTGGGCGGAAAAATATACTGGCCGAGGACGCGAGGACTTGATTCGCTTTGCTCGTGAATGGGGCAAGACGGCCGAACTGACTGAGGGCAAATGCACCATCATCATCGGCGCGGGAATCAATCACTGGTACCATGCCAATCTCATGTATCGGGCCGGCATCCACGCACTGATGTTTTGTGGTTGCGTCGGGGTCAATGGCGGTGGACTCGCTCATTATGTCGGTCAAGAAAAACTGGCCCCAGCCGAATCTTGGGCCTCGATCATGTCGGGGAAAGATTGGCATTCGACCCCGCGACTTCAAAATGCCCCCAGCTGGCACTATGTCCACTCGGATCAATGGCGTTATGAAAAGGATTTCACCGACTACCACACCGTGCCCAAGCAACGCGAAGGTGAAGAAGAACTTTACGGGGACAACCTGGCCCAAGGCCACACGATGGACATGCAGGTACGTGCCGTCCGCAATGGCTGGCTGCCTTTCTACCCTCAGTTCCCAGAAAATCCGATCGACGTAGCTGCAGCCGCACGAGAGTCAGGCGCGGATACGCCCGAAGCGATGTCGCAGTGGGTGGCAGACCGACTCAAAGACCGTGACATGAAGTTTTCGGTGGAAGATCCCGACGCCCAAGAGAACTGGCCACGAGTTTGGTTCATTTGGCGTGGCAACGCACTGATGTCCAGTGCCAAGGGCCATGAGTATTTCCTGCGACATTATCTGGGCACCCACGACAATTGCATCCATGAAGACATGGCCGCCGATTCGGTCAAGGAAATTAAGTGGCACAAAAAGGCGCCTCAGGGAAAGATGGACCTGGTCGTCGACTTGAACTTCCGCATGGACACTTCGGCCCTCTACTCCGACATCGTTTTGCCGGCAGCCACCTGGTATGAGAAGGCCGATCTCAATTCGACCGACATGCACAGCTTCATCCATCCGCTTTCCAAGGCGGTGCCTCCCTGCTGGGAGTCAAAGAGCGATTGGCAAATCTTTCAGGCGGTCGCACAAAAGTTTTCAGAACTGGCTGAGAAACATTTCCCCGAACCGGTCGAGGACCTGGTCGCAGCCCCCCTGGCACACGATTCGCCAGCGGAAATCTCGCAGCCCAACATGAAGCAATGGATTGACGGGGGCGTCGAAGCGATCCCTGGCAAAACCATGCCCAACTTCAAGGTGGTAACGCGAGACTACAAAAATCTCTACAACCAATTCATATCTTACGGACCCAATGTTCGTGAAGGAGGACTGGGGGCCCACGGAACCAGTTATGCCATCAACGAAGAATACGACGAGTACCTGCAAACCCATCCCAGCGTAACCTGGAATGGCAAGACCTACCCGTCACTCCGGCGCGACACGGAAGTGTGCGAAATCATTCTCAACTTTGCCACTGTCACCAACGGTGAATTGGCCTACCGGTCGTACAAAAACATGGAGGAGAAAACCGGAGTTCCGCTGGTTCACCTGGCGGAAAAGAACCGTTCGGTTCGTGCTTCCTACCAGGACCTGCAGTGTCAACCACAAAGATTCATCAACAGTCCTATGTGGTCGGGGCTGATCGAGAACGGTCGTACCTACACGGCCTTTTCCTACAACGTCGAAGCGGACGTACCATGGCGAACTTTGACTGGTCGCCAGCAGTTTTACCTGGATCACCCGACCTACATCCAATTTGGTGAGCATGTTCCCACCTACAAACCCAAGCCGCTGCCAACCCAGTATGCCGACCTGACCTTCAGCGAGCAAGAAACGCCCGCGGACTCCAAAACGTTAACTCTCAACTACCTGACACCGCATGGCAAGTGGCATATCCACTCGACCTATGGTGATAATCAACGCATGACAACTCTGTCACGAGGTGTCGATCCCATCTGGATTAGTGTGCAGGACGCCGAAGAGCTCGGTGTCAACGACAACGACTGGGTCGAGGTTTACAACGACAATGGAGTAGTTGTGACTCGGGCTACGGTCAGTTCGCGTATCCCACCAGGCATCAGCATCCAATACCACTCACCAGAGCGGACCTACAGCGTGCCCAAATCACCCATCCGAAAAAATCGTCGCGCGGGCGGTCACAACAGCCTCACACGTACGCGACTGAAGCCGAATTTCATGATCGGCGGCTACGGTCAATTTACCTACCACTTCAACTATTGGGGCCCGATCGGCTGTAACCGGGACACACATATTATCATTCGCAAATGTCCCGTTGTGAATTTTTGAGAAGAGAGTTGAGTGTTGAGATGAAAAAAACCTGCCAATTCCATTTTCGATTCAATCCGCAATCCGCAATCCGCATTTAAATAAATTTTCAGGATTCTCCTTATGAATATCCGTTCACAAGTTTCTATGGTGTTTCATCTGGATAAATGTATTGGGTGCCACACCTGCAGCGTTGCCTGCAAGAATGTGTGGACCGATCGTAAAGGTGCGGAATACATGTGGTGGAACAATGTAGAAACCAAACCGGGCACCGGATATCCCACCCAGTGGGAGGACCAGGACAAATATCGGGGGGGATGGGAGAAAAATGGCGACGACAAATTAGCCATCAAATCGACCGGCAAAGCGCGTGTGGTGCCCAATATTTTCCACAATCCGCACATGCCTAGCATGGACGATTACTACGAACCGTGGACTTACGATTATCAGAACTTGTTCAACGCACCTGAAGGGGCCGATCAACCGATTGCCAAACCGATTTCTATGATCACCGGTGATGAAATCGATATCCAAGCCGGCCCCAATTGGGATGACGACCTGGGCGGCTCACAGATTTATGCCGCCAACGACCCGAACCTGGAAGGGCTCAGCGAGCAGCAACGCCTGCAACTCAGTTCGGTCGAGCGACTTGTCTTTTTTTACCTGCCACGCATATGCAACCACTGCCTGAACCCCTGTTGCGTCGCCTCCTGTCCATCCGGCGCGTTGTACAAGCGGGGAGAAGACGGCATCGTATTGATCGACCAGAAGCGGTGCCGTGCCTGGCGTAGTTGTGTGGCTGCCTGTCCTTACAAAAAAACTTATTTCAATTGGTTCACCGGCAAGAGTGAAAAGTGCATTCTCTGCTTCCCCAGATTGGAAACCGGGCAAGCTCCAGCCTGTTTCCATTCCTGCGTGGGACGGATCCGTTACCTGGGTGTGCTGCTCTACGACGCCGACCGTTTGGAAGAGGTCGCCAATTTGCCCGATGAACAATTGGTGGAAGGCCAACGGTCGCTGATTCTTAACCCACACGACGCAGAAGTAATCCGGCAGGCTCAATCTGCGGGCATTCCGGACAGTGTGATCGAATCCGCTCAGCAATCCCCCGTCTACAAGTTCGTGATGGACTGGAAAATTGCCCTACCACCCCATATTGAGTATCGCACATTGCCGATGCTCTTTTACGTGCCCCCCATGTCACCAGTGATCGCCAACTTCGAGGATGGCCTGGCCAGCCATCAGATGGAAAGCCTGTTTCATGGAATCGACGAATCACGGGTACCGATGCAGTACTTCGCCAACCTGTTTGGAGCCGGACACGAAGGCGTCGTCCGTTATGCCATGGGCAAACAACTGGCCGTACGTTGGCATCGTCGGGCAGAAACCGTAGGCGATGTCGACCGGGCCACGGCCGACCGTTTCCTACGCGAAGCCGACCTCACGATAGAAGAAGCAGAATCGATCTACAAGCTCACCTCCCTGTGCACCTTCGAAGACCGATTTGTCATACCGCCCATGCACCGTGAACAGGCCATCGAGATGATCAAAGAGCCCCACGAAGTGAAGGCCGAAACGGGTTTCGGATTTGTCGGCGGACCACAGAGAGGATTGTGAGAAATGGACCACGCAACACCAAACAACCTGACACACCCACTTCCCATTGTGGATGCCGAAGCGGCTGAGGAGCCTATTTCTGAAGATGCGCGTACACTGGGCACCATCAGTCGACTGCTCAGTTATCCGGAGCAGCACTCTACCCAGTTGACCGAATTACTCTACGTGATTCTGCAATCCGAATTGCCTGAAGCGGCACGGTGCATCTCTGAGTTTGGCCAGTTTGTCGAACAGTGCGACGAGTACGAATTGGAAGAATTGTACACTCGCACCTTCGATGTAAACCCATCGTGCGCTCTGGAAATTGGCTGGCACCTGTTTGGGGAAGACTATGTTCGCGGGCAATTTATGGTGCGGATGCGTGAAGAATTGAGCCGCTATGAAATACCCGAATCAAGCGAGCTACCCGATCATTTAACGCATGCTTTGGCGGTCCTGGCGGCAATGCCTAAGGACGAGGCGCATCGACTGACCCACGCCTGTGTTTTTCCTGCCTTAGGCAAGATGCAACGTGCCTTGGATGGGATGAATTCTCCTTATCGGCATCTTATCGGCTGTTTAATACTGGTTTTGGAACACCTCCATGGTGCCATGGAACCATGGAGCGAGGAAGACGAACTCATGCCGCCACGGCAGCATGCCATGAGCAAACGAAAGAACGACACGCATCCGGGACAAAATGGCCCACGTCCACCCGGACTGGGTGACCCGTTACGCGCTTACCCCATGCCCGGTACTTTTTCGGCTGTTGGTAGCAACTCGATGACCTCTGCTGACGGCTGTGGTGGCGGACTAGCACTGGTACCTCTCCAGATGAGCTATAAGGATCCTGAGGAAGCCTTACCCTACTATGTTTCGCAGGATGAATCACCCACCAACTCACCCGAGGGCACATCCTCGAGGAGCAAAACGTGAGTCAACACGTACTCGATCAATTTATGTTTGTGGCACTCCCTTATGTGTGCCTGTTTACGTTCTTTCTGATGACGATCTACCGTTACCGGATGCAGTCGTTCTCCTATTCAAGTCTGTCGAGCCAATTCCTGGAGAACAAACACCATTTTTGGGCCGTCGTACCATTTCATTACGGCATCCTGGTAGTCACAGCCGGCCATTTTGTCGCCTTCCTGATCCCACGTACGCTGCTCGCATGGAACAGCCACCCGGTCAGGCTTTATGTTCTAGAAATCACCGCACTGACCTTTGGCATGTTAACCCTGATTGGGCTGGTCGGTGTGATCGTTCGCCGCATGAGCAGCAGCAAGGTACGCGTGGTCACATCTCCCACCGACTGGATTCTGTTTGCCATGCTGCTGATCCAAACCGCCAGCGGCATATACAACGCTTTATTCTACCCCTGGGGATCCTCCTGGTTTGCAACCAATATGGCGCCCTACCTCTGGTCGATCATAAAACTCGATCCAAATATAATTTTTGTCACTGCCATGCCATGGATGGTCAAACTACATATCGTGCTGGCTTTTTTGACCATAGGATTTTTCCCATTTACACGACTGGTGCATGTGCTGGTAATACCCAATCCCTACTTGTGGCGGAAGCCGCAAGTGGTGCGCTGGTACGGACGCAAGTAGACATCCCGTTCAAATCGATCACACACCAATCGACATTGGAAATCTGACTGGTATCTTCAACATGAACCACAATTTAACACCAGAAGAGCAACGTACTGGATGGTGGATTCTCGCCATCAACACTATTGCTTTTACCGTCTGCTTCGCAGCGTGGATGATGAACGGAATTCTGATCACTTTCTTGGTCGAGAATGGGATTCATGAGTGGAATCCTTCTGAAATGGGCTGGCTAATTGGAATTCCAGTGCTTACAGGTGCCAT
Source organism: Pirellulales bacterium (assembly GCA_039831705.1). Taxonomy (GTDB): domain Bacteria; phylum Planctomycetota; class Planctomycetia; order Pirellulales; family Lacipirellulaceae; genus JAJRWS01. The sequence goes on from JBDOMT010000245.1 coordinate 11,518, forward strand.
ATTTCGACTCCCCATGGGTATCGCAACCGACAAGTGGGGAGGGCGTATTGTTTACAGCTTGTTGTTACTGTTTGCGGCGGTCCCCATGTACATGGTGAGTTTATGTAATACCTATTGGCAATTCTTTGCCGCCGGATTGGGATTTGGCTTCTGCGGTGCCAGTTTTGCGGTTGGCATAGCTTACACCTCAGTTTGGTTTCCCAAACACTTGCAAGGAACAGCCTTGGGAATTTTCGGTGCTGGCAATGCAGGTGCAGCTCTCACAAGCTTAGGAGCTCCTCATGTACTGAACTGGCTGACCAATCATGGTGAAAATCTCGACAACTGGCGTACGCTGCCGATACTTTATTCAGCCTTGCTGGTTATCACCGGCATCTTGTTCTTGTTCACAACTCAAAAAAGACTGGCACCGGGCAGCGCTGCTAAAACACTCACTCAACGCTTGGAGCCACTCAAGCACATGCGCGTATGGCGCTTTGGTCTGTACTATTTTTTTGTCTTTGGCGGTTTTGTCGCACTTGCCCAATGGCTGGTTCCCTATTACGTCAATGCCTACGCAACAAGTGTCGCCATGGCTGGCGCATTGGCGGCCTGCTATAGCCTCCCATCAGGAGTCATTCGTGCCGTGGGGGGATGGATGTCGGACCGATGGGGAGCCCGTACCGTCATGTATTGGGTACTGGGCTCATCCATCATCTGTTGTGGGCTGTTGGTCGTGCCACAAATGAATATTCGCTCACCCGGCAGTGGAATCATGGCCCGAGAGGCAGGTCAAGTCATTCGTGTAAGTGACAGTGAACTTGTCATCCAGGCCTCCAAAACGGGGAAGGAAAGAGTTTACTCTCTGAAACCTAAATTGGGAGAGTTGGTAACCGAAGAAGAGCATGTTAAAGGCGTGTTGGTTTTGCCGTGTTCAATGACGTGGCAAGAATCGATCGTGAAGCCAGGACAACAAGTCCGTAAAAAGGAGCTGGTAGCTCGTGGTATCACGGAAATATTCTTTCAAGCAAATATTTGGATCTTTACATTCTTCTGCCTGATTATTGGTGCCGTAATGGGCATCGGCAAAGCGGCAGTTTACAAACATATCCCTGACTACTTTCCGGAAGATGTGGGAGTGGTTGGGGGAATCGTTGGAGTCCTTGGAGGCCTTGGCGGTTTCATTTGCCCCGTGATCTTTGGCTATTTATTGCAAGCCACGGGCCTGTGGACATCCTGCTGGATGTTCTTTGTAGTTTTGATAGGCGCATGCATTATCTGGATGCACCTGGTAATACAACGAATGATGCGAGAAAAGGCCCCCGAACTGTCACAACGTATTGAGTAGCAAGCCATGGCTAGAACGCCTGAACATTGGGATGTCGAAGACAATGCCTTTTGGGAATCGACAGGCAAATCAATTGCCAATCGAAACCTGTGGATTTCAATCCCCAACCTGCTGTGTGGTTTTTCCGTTTGGCTCTACTGGGGCATGATCATTAAGGTCATGCAACGTATCCATTTTGCCAATCCGGAGCTGTTCAACTTCACGTTCAAGAACGACGGCCTACCTTATGACAAGCCGGGCTACCGGGCGCTCCTGTTCACTCTACCCGCCGTGGCCGGTTTGGCTGGAGCGACCTTGCGAATTCCCAACTCGTTCATGATCGCCATTTGTGGCGGTCGGAACGTGAAATTCATGACCACTGTCCTGTTGATCCTCCCCGCGATACTCGCCGGCATGGCGTTGCAGAACCCAGACACACCTTTCACCGTGTACATTGCGCTCGCGGCTCTCTCGGGTGTCGGCGGCGGTGCGTTCGCCTCGAGCATGTCGAATATCTCCTTCTTCTTCCCCAAACGCATGCAAGGATTATCCTTGGGACTCAATGCGGGTCTCGGCAATGCAGGGGTAAGTGTGATGCAATTCCTGATCCCCTGGGCGATCACGTTTGGCATGTTCGGCGCTATTGGTGGCGTCCCGCAAGAGCTCGTCGTTGCTGGGGAAGCTCAACAGATCTGGATTCAGAACGCGGCAATGGTCTGGGTACCGATCATGACGGTACTGGCCATCCTGGCGTGGCTACTGATGAATAACCTTCCCCAGCATGAATGTGGTCCTGCACCGGTTGCCATCGGCAAGTACCTGTGGCTGCAGGCCATCGGCTTTGTGGGTGCTGCCCTAGGTGTTTTCTTGCTGGTCTTGGTGCCGATGCCCGCTCCTGAGCTCGTGAGAATATTCCTGGTATTGATTGCCGCGGTGATCACGACCCTACTGGGGATGCGTTTCATGACGCCCAAGGCGATCCAGGAGCCTTTGAATCGACAATTCGCCATATTCGGCAACAAACACAATTGGGTCATGACTTGGCTCTACGTGATGACCTTTGGTTCATTCATCGGCTACGCGAACGCCTTTCCTAAATTGATCGACGATGTGTTCGTTACCTCCACCAATGGCTTAACCACATCGAAATACATATGGATTGGTGCAGCAGTCGGCGCATTGATTCGTCCGATAGGAGGCTGGCTATCCGATAAGTGGGGCGGAGCCCGAGTCACCCAGTGGGATACCTGGGTCATGGTTGCCTCGACCATCCTGGCAGGCTACATCGTATCGCTCGCCGGCCAATCGGAATCACCCGAACAGTACTTCATTCCATTCCTGGTAACTTTCATTGTCCTCTTTGCCACCACCGGCATTGGCAATGGTTCAACATTCCGCATGATCCCAATTATTTTTTCCAAGGAACAGGCTGGCCCCGTGCTGGGCTGGACATCGGCCATTGCCGCATACGGCGCGTACCTGATTCCCAAAATTTTTGCGACACAAATCAAAGCAGGTACCCCCGAATATGCCCTATACGGTTTTGCCGCCTACTACGGTACCTGTCTCTGGGTGAACTGGTACTACTACGCCCGTAAGGGTGCGGAGATTAAGTGTTGAGAGCGAAAAACACAGAGCGTAAGAAGGTGGGGTCTGGTCTAATTTTTGGCCACTCAACCATCCATACCGATAGACTTGCAAGCCGAAAACTTAGACCTGACCCCTTCCTCGAGATTAACCCCTACTACAGAGTTTCCTAACACTGAAACACTGATTTAAGCCATGCAACAACGTGTCATTACTATCGTGCTTTCGATTGCGTTGGGACTGTGCGCATTGACACTGGTCTCGGGGATGGCTGCTTGGCGGTTGCCAGATCATGAACAGGGATACTCCCCCAGT
>JBDOMT010000282.1:0-14718 GCA_039831705.1 Pirellulales bacterium
AAAACGGCTGCTGTCGCCGCTGCGCGGCTATTATGCCCGCTTTGCCCGGTATCGAAGTACGCTTCCGTAGCCTAGTTCTACTGAAGTGATCGCCTGAAGGCGAGGGTTTTTAGATCCCAGTAGGAGATAATAAACACTACTTCCTAAAATTCCGAAAGACCGAATAAGACAATGATGACATCCTTTACCCGACTCCTAACTGATTCTTAATTTATCGCAACCCTCTGCTTGAGCGCTCAAGCTGAAGCAGTTAAAGACGATTAAGGAAAAATCGCAAGCTCCTACTGGAATGAAACGGTACGCGGGCGATCTGAAATGGATCGAACCGTTTACGACTCAAAAACAACAGACGCTTCATCTGGAAGTTGACCTGTGGGCAAACGGCAGAACGAATGAGAATTATCTGTTCGTCTGTGTTTCGCCAAAAGACGATCGGGCCGCGATTTGGAAGACGATGCGTGACCTCCGTGTCTCGTTTTTAAGCGCGAGCAGAGATGATGCCGCCAAGTGTATCAAGCGCTGACAATTGACTCGATTATGAGTCGTCGGTTGCGACCGCTCCATAGGTGCAATCGACTTCCAGGCGATTGATGCGCAGTTCGTGCTTCATACCGGGAGTTCGATTGAGCAGCGTGATCTGAAGTTCATTCCGCCCCGACCGGAATGCGTCGCGGGGAGCGACCACTCGAATTCCACGAAATTCCATATCGATCGAGCGACGCGGCGGAAGCCCCAACAGACCGTTGCCCTCAGGAATCGGGACCGCAGCGCCCAGTGCTAGCTGCGTGATTTCTCCGCCGGGCATGGGAACGTCCAGCGCGCGACCGTTTAATTGTAAACGCAGCACGTCGCTCGGCCCCAGAAAATCGGCGGCAATCCAGACTTCGGCCCGTTGTGGCCTGGGGAATGCGTCGGCGAATTCGCCGGCCAATGGAAATAGCAACGTCTTAGTGGCACCGGCTCTTAGCTGAAATGGCAGCGGCGCGTCTCTTCCCTGGACGTTGTAGCGGAGGTAATCGGCTCCCGGCTGTCCCGACGGAACTTCAATTTTGTGCGAAAGCGTGAATCGCTTGGATAAACCACGAAGGTGTGCTGGAGCGGCGATCTGCCTCAACAACTCCCTCCGCCAAGGACCGTGGGAAAACCAGTTGAACGCATACAAACCGTCCGCTCCGTCAGCCCAAAGGTTGGCCGCGCTACCGCGAATCACCTCGCTTGGACTGAGTCCATAACCGTTGCCAAAGGGCGTCAAACAGGGATAGACGGGTACCTGCCGTTTCTTCGCCAAATCTTGAAACTCTCTGATCGTTGGCAATTCGGTCAGACTTTGCCCCACGATCAGCAGATCGACCAGATCTTCGCGGACCCAAAGCGGAACGTCGAAACCACCCGCTTCACACCACGTGAGTCGCTCGGGTACGCGGACCGCGATCTCGATCGGCCGTCCGCGCCGTTTCGCGCGAAGCTGCAGACTCTTACGGACGCTCCGCATAAACTCTGTGATATAACGGTTGTTTTCGCGTTCCGTTCCGCGCGGAAAATAGAGCGTGTGCCGCAACCAATCCAATTCGATTCCGTCAAAATCCCAACGGTCGAAGAACTCCTCAATGATGCGCAATTTCAGCGCGCGAACGCGGGGCTGCGAGAAGTCCAAGGCCGACCACCAATCTAGATCATCGACCAACCAGTCCGGGTTTTGCCGTTTGAAAGACGCCAACTCCGGATTGGGCAACGTCCCTTTGGGATGCTGCCCATCGTGGCAATCGTTCATTCGTAAAGATACAAATGCGTCGATACCGCGCCGATGACATTCCTCGACAATCACGGCGGGAGGATTATGGCCGGCATCGGCTAAGGCTTTCGGATTGTGATACTGGTCCGCCGGGTCGACTTCTATGCCGCCATGCCAAGTTTTGGATTCTGGAAACCGAAAGCGATCCGCTTCGCCCGGCCATTCCAGCACGTTGCTCTGGTATTCGGCAACATTACCACTTCCAAAGTTGAAGAAAATCGCATCGACCGCTTGCTCTTCAATCGGCTCGAACACAAGCGACTTGAATTGCTCGACGTTCAGCAAAGCATCTCCCAACCCCAATGCGGCGCGCCCGAAGCAATGAATCATCGAGCCGTCCCAATTGAACAACAACCGGCGCGGATCAGTTCGACGCCCTGACTTTGCTTGCAACGCGCCGGTCGGCATCGACGCCCCCAAAGCAGCCCCGGCGATCCCGCGAATTAATTGTCGGCGATTCATATTTCGCATCACATCTCTCACTTCGGTCAATCAATGTTTCCACTAGCTGTTGACGGCTTCCTGGATGATCTTCCCTCCCAAATCCGTCAGCTGCTTGAACCGGCCGGCGTGATAGAAGTTCAATTCCATATCATCCAACCCCATTTGCCGCAGAATGGTCGCGTGAAGATCGTGCATGTGATATGTTTTCTCGACGGACTTGATTCCCAAATCGTCCGTGGCGCCGACAACCGTACCCCCCTTAACGCCGCCACCCGCCATCCAGACAATCATGGCCTCCTTGTTGTGGTCGCGACCGGGATTGGTGCGGAAAAAGTTCATCGAGTTGTCCGCCGTGCGACCGAATTCCCCACCCCAGACAACCAGCGTCTCATCCAACAGTCCGCGCTGCTTGAGGTCTCTCAGCAATCCGGCCATCGGCACGTCGGTTTCCTCCCCGCATCGCCGATGATTCTTGGCGATATTCTCGTGGGAATCCCAACCGCGACAATAGATCTGTATGAAGCGGACACCCCGTTCCACCATCCGCCGAGCCATCAGGCATTTTCGTCCCATCTCGTTGGAGATCGGCACGTCGAGACCGTACATTTCGCGCGTCTTTAGCGATTCCCGGCTGACGTCCAGCGCATCGGGAACGGAAGACTGCATGCGAAACGCCAATTCATACTGACGCATGCGCCCCAGCAGGTCGCGATTTCGTGGGTTCGAGTCCAAACTCTGCTCATTCAGATCATTCAAGAGCCTTATATTATCGTACTGACGCCGCCGACTGATTCCGGTCGGTTTCAGATCGACGATCGGGGGACCGGCCGAATTGAGCAGCGTCCCTTGGCACGCCGTCGGCAGATAGGCGTTCGACCAATTCATCGCCCCCCCGAAGATTCCGCCGCGCGTGTCGGGCAACACGACGAATCCGGGCAGATCCCGATTCTCACTCCCCAGGCCATAGGCAAGCCAAGCCCCCAACGACGGGCTGCCCGGTATCGGCATCCCGGTATTCATAAAGAACGTGGCCGTAGTGTGTGCTTCAACACTGGTCTGTAGCGAACGGATAATCGCCATGTCGTCCACACACTTCGCCAAGTTGGGAAAAAGTTCGGAAACCTCGATGCCCGACTCACCATGTTTCTTGAATCGAAACGGGGAAGCCACATACATCCGCTTTTCCAAGCTTCCATAGACGCGCGTGACCGGCTGGCCGTGCAGCTTGTTCAATGCGGGCTTCGGATCGAACGTATCCATCTGACTCGGGGCACCGGCCATGAACAGGAAGATGCACGACTTAGCCTTGGCGGGAAAGTGAGTCGCCTTCGGAGCAAGTGCACCGCTCGGCTGCGATTCCGCTGCGTGAGACCGGTCGTCGTTTCGCAGCAAAGAAGCCAAAGCGAGCGAACCGATACCGCTTCCGAAGTCATACAGGAAATGGCGGCGATTTAGCCCCTCTCTCGTATGCATGAGTGAGGCGTTCGGACATGCTTCGTTGTCGTGCGAATATTTTGCCATTCCTAAATCCTCAGTCTCAAACTCTTGAGTCGGTATATCGCGGCAAAGGTCGATTCCTGGGCCGACCGGAATCCAGCCACCCATTCACCACCGGATTCACCTGAGAAAAACGAACTCGTTACTGTTCAACAAAACCATACATAAGTCGGTGAGCGATCCCCGTGGCGGGACCGACGCGTCTTCGCCTTCGGTTTTCGCGACTTTCCCAACAGATTCCGCCGCTTGGCCGCGCGTGAGGAAGCCCAGACAACTTGAAACTTCGTCGGGAGTGGGAGCACGTTGAAACGCCAACTGAAACCCTCGATCAATTTGGCTTGCTGGGTCCGTTCCGACATCATCCGAGATTCGCTTCGCAAACGCCTCGCTTTGCTCTTTAATGAAAGGACTGTTAAACAACACGAACACTTGCGGTGTCGCCGTCGTGACGTCGCGGACTGGACAACTTTCGTCAAGATTCGGCCCGTTGAAGACTTTGACAAACGGTAATTGTAACGAGCGGATTTGCAACATGTAGATCGTCCGTCGATTCCGCTGGCCTTGAACCGACGGTTCCCACCACGTCGGCGCTCGTTGCATCAATTCATCATCGACAACCGGGAAAAACGGCGGCCCGCCCATCTCGCGGTTTAAGCTTCCACTGACGGCGAGCACACTGTCGCGGATCACCTCAGCTTCATGCCGCATCGGGCTACGAACCCACAGGTACTGATTCTGAGAGTCAATCTTGTCAAACTCTTTCGCCCGAGGGTGAACCATCGATTGCCGATAAACGCTGGAGGTTAAGATCAGCCGATGCAGGTCTTTGATACTGTGGCCGCTCTTGATGAATTGGACGGCCAACCAGTCGATTAATTCGCGGTGCACCGTATTGCTCCCATTCGCCCCGAAATCGCTCGACGTCGCGACCAAGCCTTTGCCGAAATGGTACTGCCAGATGCGATTGACCATCACCCGCGCCGTAAGCGGGTTGTCGGGGCTGGCAATCCATTTGGCCAGTAGTTTGCGTCGGCTACCGGAGAGCCCAGTTAAATTGGCCGCGTCTGAGTTGCCCGTCGCCGCGCTCAAAAAACCCGGCTCGACGGAATCCTCCTTCAATTTGGGATTGCCGCCGGACAACACATGGGTTGCCAAGGAATACTTCAAGGGCGAGTCCTTCGCGACATACGCCATCGGCTCGAAGTATTTGCGATCGTTCGGGTTCGCAAATCGCGCGGTCTGGCGCTTGATGAGATTGTAGGTCGCCTGTTCCTCTTCGGTGAACAGGATGCCTTCCTTGATCGCAGCAGCGAGATGGCCACTTCCATCATCCGCTACGAAATCCTTGAGGTCCGCCGTCGCCGAAAAGGCCTTCCGCTCTCGAAGTCGTACTTTATACGATTCGAGTATCTCGTCTTGCCGTTTCTTGCGGTCGTCAAGCAATTTGAGCCAAACTTGCTTGTGATTCTCCCATCGCGCCGAATCTTGCTTAGGCTTCTCATATTGTCCAAACGGAAGCGACTCAGGCCCCACGGTTAGCGGTGAGAAGAAGGCTTCGATTCGATAATAATCCTTGGTCGGAATCGGGTCGTACTTATGGTCGTGGCAGCGGGCACACCCCAGCGTGACACCCAAGAAAACGGAGGCTGTGACACTCACGACGTCATTCAAAAAGTCGCGCCGCGACAATTCCGGTTCCGTCCTTTCGACCGGCACCCATAAGTGCAGGAACGCCAAACCGATACGGCCTTCATTACCATATTTTCCAAAAGCGTCACCGGCCAATTGCTCGCGGATGAATCGATCGTACGGTCGATCTTGATTGAAGGCGCGGATGATATAGTCTCGATAACGCCACATATGCGGTCTGGGATAATCCAATGCGCCTCCCCGCGTGTCGGCATAGCGCACCAGATCGAGCCAGTGGCGTCCCCATCGCTCACCGTAGGCGTTATCACTTAAGAGCCGTTCAATTCGCTGAAGGTATTCGTCGTCGGTGGGATTCGCCGGAAATGACGTAATCTCCTCCGGACTCGGCGGAAGGCCGATAATTCCAAAATGCAGCCGTCGCAGCAGCGCGCGGCCCTGCACGGGCGGTGCCGGTGTGAGACCTTGGTTTTCCAATTTCGCCAAGATGAACGCATCAATCGGATTCCGGACCAAATCCTGCCCGGCGACGGGCGGTACCGTCGGTTCAACCAACTTCGTCCAGGGCCACGATTTTGTTTCTTCCGCGCTCGCGGACCCGAAGCAGAGGAGATAGCACAGTGTGCTCGCGATGAACAGTCGCGTGAGATAACGATATCGATTGTCCTTCATCGTGTCACTCCTCGGTGTTTTCATACACCATGGTGAGTTGCCGACCGAAGTCTTCGCAGCGAATAAAAAAACATCGCAAAACCAGCCTATCACTTACGAAGAATAGAATCAATATTCGCGAGTCGTCACGCATTGTGTCAAAAGGCGTAACAATCATAGTTTATCACGATTGCTGCCACTTTTTCACGGCGCACAATTATTTTACCTTATGTGGAAATCGTCTATGATTCAGAGGTAATTCGGGAGATTTCTCCATTTAAGGCATACCAGGATGCTTCATAGGTGAAAAAACTCAGTGGCCCAACGCTGCGACGCGAGAGGCGACTTGCACGAACAGATCGGACGGTAAGGGGCCTTTTTCAACGGCGGCAAGATTTTCGGCCAGATGGGCAGCGTTACAAGTGCCGACGATGGTGGTATCACAATGCGAGTGGGAGATGGTATAGCGTAAAATCAGTTCGGCACGGCTCATGCCATCGGAAAGGACTTCATCGAGTTTTGCCCGCGTCCAGACGTCGTTAAGCGTAGGTCGTTGAATCTCAGCATCGGGCCCCCCCTGAGCAATACCGCCGCGAATGATAATGCCCGCGCCAGTCTCAACGGCTCACTTGATCATGTCGTGGTGCTCTGGAGCGAGGCAGGAATAGGGAATCTGAAACGTGTCGAACACACCGAGTTCGATGAGGGCAGGCAGGTGCGGTAAGGAACTGGACACACCGATAAACCTGACCATGCCTTGATCGCGAAGATCCATCAGTAACTCGATCAATCCTTCACGCTGCATCGTTTCCGCATCTCCGCCATGGAACTGAAGGACATCCACGAAATCGGTCCGCAAACGCCGGAGGCTGGTCTCGATGTTCCGCTGGATGACTTCTTTCTTCCAGATGTGTTCAATCTCAAGGCGATCTTCGTGTTGTGTGTAGACGCAGCCGCACTTAGTTGCCAGGTAGAACTCGCTTCTGCGGGAACCGATGTACCGACCGATGCGCTCTTCGCTGATCCCATAGTCGGGCGAAGTGTCGATGAAATTAATCCCTGCATCGAGCACTGAATTCAAGAACTCGTCGGCCGCCTTCTCGCCGACCACGCGCTCACCCCAGGTCTTAGGTCCGCGAACGCCCATACTGCCGTAGCCGAGTTGGGTCACGTCGAGGCCCGTTCGACCCAATGTCTTTTTGGTCATGGATTTTAAACTCCTGAAACCGGCGCACATCGATGACGAAGAAAGATATGTCGAATACGATAATCCTAGCTGATTATCGCGCTCAAAGCGCCCATCGACCGGTTGGTGACATCGGATGAGTGGAAGGCGGCGGAGTTCCGTTGTTCTGGCCGTAACGATATCCCCAGTTCCCGGCTGCGAACGCTGTCGACGACATCAGTGACCTCGCTTCGCGCAAGGCTAAACGCGGTGAAATCATCACAGGCCTGCTATACTACCAAAGGAGTATCGTATTGTTTGTACGGTGGTTCTGGTCCAACCATTTTAGGCTTGTGGAGAAACATGATGCCGACGAAAAAACGCCATCCCTGCGGCAATGCATCACACGCCGCGCGACTGAATCGACGAGCGCTTCTCAAACGTGGATTCACAATGGGAGGCGGATTCCTTAGTCTGCTTGGCCCCAGTGGTCTATCAGCGCTCGCCGATCCACAAACACGGATACCCTCGATGCGCGCCGTGAACCGGCGCATGCGTCTATCATCAGGGACCGGGGGCGGGGGGTCTGGCCAAAAACCTCAGGAGAAAAGAGGGGGCCCCATTTCATCTTTTTTGCGCATGTACGCATGTGCATGAAAACGCTGTCAAGGCAACACAAGGGTCATTGTGTAGCCTACACATTGGTGCACACACTGAGCCAGTCTCAACAAGTTGCAGCTGGGTACATGGGTGAGCCGGTACGCTTGCCGATGTTGATGTTGATGTGAGTGAGTGCGCGAGGGAGAGAGACGCACTGCCAGTCAGATTTCGCCCCCCAGATCGTCATGGCCACGGCCCCGATGAGAGTCTCTGGAGTATTCTGGCCACCCAGGTCCTACTAGGGCAAGTAGACCACCGCCGACGTTTCAGGAAGTGACCCATCGAGGTCGCAAGCCGGACACAATGCAATCCTTGAGGACGGGCCGACTTTAGGAGGGGGTTGTGGACACCAGCTGACCCCCCTGCAATCGGGCACGATTCGCCCCTAGAATCGATTTCTAGCTCTCAAAGGTGTATCCTGGGGTCCAACCGGCAAGAGGGCACAGCCTACAGGCATTAGGAAAAAACGCTAATGCGGCTTGATAGAACTCGAACGATTAAAAAAGGCACTGACATCTATAGCTTTCTAATAGGGTTGGCTAAAATTCTACAACTTCATTTTCAAGGACTAGATTCAATGAATAGTTTCGTTGCCAAGCTGCCATTACTCGTACTACCATGTCATATCTTTTCAACAATTGGATGCAATGCTGAAAGCGATTCTTCGCCTAAGTATGATTGGGTAGAACTCGAAAATGATACTTCACCTAATGTCTATACGAACCGATTGGCCAAGATTCTCATTGGATGTATCGGCTGGCCAGCGTTTTCGGGCTACGCACTCGGCCAACCCCGGAGACGCGGACCAGATCGCAGCCCAATACGGATCCGCGACGTGCACATCCGCGGATTCGTCGAGTTGATTCAAGAACTCGACCGGATCAGCTGGTGCCAACAGGTTGAAGCAGTGGTTGCCGATGACCTGCTTTCGCTCACTCCAACCGCCAGGAATTCCCAGCGATTCAAGCGGTTTGGTGCCCAGCCAAGATGGAGACGATGCACTCAATTCTTTGCGAGCTCCGCTTTCACTGCTTTGAGGAGCTCTTTCGAATCGGGTTCCGTGTGGGGATTGAATCGCGCCGCTACCTCGCCGTCACGGCCCACCAAGAACTTCTCGAAATTCCAACCGACTTTCCCCGCGCCTTTGGGTTTGGTCTCGAGCGATGTGAGGTGCTTATAGAGGGCACACGCCTTGTCACCATTCACGTCGACTTTTTCAAGCAATGGAAAGGTAACTCCGTAGTTTTTTTGGCAAAACGTTTGGATCTCGCTCGCCGTGCCAGGTTCTTGGCCACCGAATTGATTGCAAGGAACTCCGATCACAACAAGCCCTTTCGGTCCCAGCGATTCGTGCAACGCCTGCAACGAACGGTATTGCGGTGTCAGACCACATTCGCTGGCTACGTTTACAAACAACACGACCTTCCCTTGATACTTTGCCAAGTCAATCGGCTTGCCGGCGAGTGACTTCATTTTGAACTTGAGGGCGGCGGCCACTTTCTTCTCCTGCTTGGTGGTTGCTTTATCTTTGGCGATAGCCGCTGACACACCGAATAGCAATAGGGTCACAGCCAATAACGGCGTCAGTCGGGACATGGTTTGGCTCCGGGTAATGTGGTGTTAGTTTGGGGCGGGAATACGGGGCAGGCAACGGACCGCGATGGCCCGAGATTGTGTGCCAATCACTATAATGGGCAATCCGATGGAAATATACCGCGTGTTCCAGCGGCGCGGTCTTTGGAAAGGGCATTCGGAAAGGGGCAGGCACCAATCGCTGGAACGGCCCGTCGGGTGCTTTGCACTATTGGTGCCTGACCCGTCTGTTGTGTGAGTTCTCATACATAACAGTGCATAATGGGCTGCACAAATTTACTGTTTTCCTGGGTTCGCCCGCAACTTTCGTCAGGTACGGTTGTTCATTCGCATGGTGCCACCGTTCGAACGAAGGGCCAGTCGTCAAGAAACGACCATAACGTGTTGCCAGGAGAACGTGGTTGACGTAAACTTGGCACTGTGGATTGTCTTGGGCATCGTCGCCCCAGAGCCTTTTTTAAACGGAGGAACTTCGATGAGAAATCTGTTGGTCCCCTCGGTCGCGTTGATTGCGCTGTCTTTCAGCGCCATCACAGTGGCGGGTGACCTGGAATCTGGATTAAAAGTTGGCCAGCATGCTGGCTTCTTTTTGGTCAAGGATTGCACAGGTCCCAGCGCTGGAAAGTCACTTTGTTATCGCTGACAATACGGCGGAAGTCCTGTCGTGAACGTGTTCACACGCTCGCTAACGGACGACTTGGCCAGTTTGGTCAAGCAGCTCGATGCTAAAGTTGCTAAGAACTCTAGCAAGAAAATGAAGGGATTTATCGTACTCTTGACGGACGATCCCGATGCAGCGGAAGCCCAATTAAAGGCTTTTGGAAAGAAGCATGGCATCAAAACGATGCCGTTGACTATCTTCGATGGAATTGCGGGTCCGCAAGGTTACAATATCGCCAAAGAGGCGGAAGTCACCGTGAATATGTGGGTTGGTAAGACGGCGAAAGTGAATCACGCTTTCGCAAAAGGTAAGCTCAACAAGAAGTCAATTGCCAAGATCGTCAAAGACACGTCAGAGATTCTGAATTGACATCTGGCTATCATTGATTGATAAGAAGGGCCCGCTCAACCGTTGAGTCGGGCCCTTTTTTTCTTAAGGATGCAATTATGCAAACTTTACGGCGGATTCTCGTGGTTGCAACCATACTCGTATTGGCTGGTGCAACTGCTCTTCCTCTCTGGGCAGGGCAATCAAACAGTTTGATGGACATCTCACGCGATGGTCGGTTGTTGGCGTGTACAAACCGCGATAGTGGCACCGTCACGATCGTGGATCTGCAGTCGCACCAAAAACAAGCCGAGTTCTCGGTTGAAAAAAAGCCCGAGGGCCTCACTTTTTTGGGCGCAAGCCATCAACTGGCGGTTGCTGTATACGGCACCGATCAAGTTGTCTTTTGGGACGCAGACACCGCAAAGCAGCTTGGTGCCACCGAGGTGTATGACGAACCGTATGGTGCTGTCAGCAATGACGCGGGTGATCGTGTGTTCGTAACGTTGGACTTTCCTGGCCGCATTGTGGAGATCGACACCAAGACATACAAGGTTGTGCGACAGCTTGATGTGGGAAAGTTCGTCCGCGGCATTGCCCTCTCACCTAATGGTGACCGAATCTACATCACCGAATTCTATACAACTATCGTCAAGGCGATCGATTTAGGTTCTGGTGAGGTAGTTGACCAATGGAAAGGTGCCAGCACGGACAATCTGCTCCGCCACATCGTCCTGCATCCGACACGACCCAAGGCGTATATTTCCCACATCAGGTCGCGGGTGACCGCCGTACATGGTGCCGGGTCGATTTTCCCGTATGTCTCAGTGGTGGACACGGTGAATGGCGAAGATCGTCGCCGGAAGCGAATTCCGATGGACGGATTTTTCAGCATTCTCGTCACATCGAACCCCTGGGAAACTGCCATTTCTCCCGATGGCAAACAAGCGTTCGTTATTTTCGGTGGTACCAACGACATGTTCGCCTGCACCGTCATCGATGATGACTACCGTGAACTTGGCTACTCGAAATACATGCGGCTTGGTGCCAATCCGCGGGCAGTTCGCGTCGCGCCTAATGGTCAGACGGTCTATGTCTACAACGCGTTGGACTTTGAAGTTGTTGGTTATGACACCAAGACGTTTAAACAGGTCGCTGCGGTGAAAATCTCAGAGAACCCGCTTAGCGCTGAAATCCTCGCAGGAAAAAAACTCTTCTATGTCGCTCTCCAACCGATGGTGGGGCGGCGCTGGATTTCTTGTTCCAGTTGCCATCCTGACGGTCAACCAGACGGGAGGACATGGCACAACCCGGAGGGCCTACGGAACACGCAATCGCTGGCTGGAATGGCCTGGACACACCCCATCCACTGGTCGGCAGATCGCGATGAGGTGCAGGATTTCGAACACACGATTCGAGGTCAGCTGATGCAGGGTCGCGGGCTGATTCGTGGGAAGGTGCATCCGTCGCTGGAAAAGCCCAACAAGGGACTATCTGCATCGTTGGACGCTGTTGCCGCTTATAGTAACTCCCACACAGTACCGCTCAGCCCGTTCGCTAGAGGTGGCCTGAGTGAATCAGCAACGCGTGGGCGGAAGATCTTCCTGTCGTCCAAGACTGCCTGCGCGACCTGTCACACTGGACCATTCTATTCGGACTCGGCGCCTAGAACGGCCAAGGAGATCGTGCGTCACGACGTTGGCACCGGGAATGATGACCCTTCGGAGAAAATGGGCCCAACATTCGACACGCCAACACTCTTAGGCGTCTACCGCACGGCACCTTATTTGCATCACGGTCGGGCAGCCACCCTCGCGGAAGTTCTCAGAGAACAGAATGGAGACGATAAACATGGTGTTACTAGCCATCTCACCGACACACAGGTCGATGACTTGGTGGAATTCTTGAAGGCTCTGCCATTTGAAGACCCGGTTCCGGAAGCAATTCGTCTGGGACTACAACAGGTGGCGCGGTAAGCTTGTGTACCTTCGGTGACCGGTCAGAAATCAAAGTCGTTAATGGAGACTTCCGATGACGAAATGGAAATCGCTAGGCGTCCTCAGCGTACTTTTACTGGCTACCGCCTGCGGTTGTGGAAAGACCGAATTCGTAAATGTTGGTCCGGACGCAAATAACACGTCTGCTCCGATCATCTCGGGCAAGACGTCGACTGGTCAACCAACGATTAAAGTCGCCAATTGGGAAGAAACGCAACAGTTGGTCGCGCAGAATGCCGGTAAGGTGGTGATTCTGGATTTGTGGGCAACTTGGTGATCGGCTTGTCTTGCCGAACTTCCCGGCCTGGTGCAGTTGCACCAGCAGAATCCAGAGACAGTTGTTGCCATGACCTTGAATGTCGATTTCGATGGTAGCGGTGAACCGGAAGATCTTCGCGAAGACGTGAACAAGAAATTAGCCGCCTTGGATGCTAACTTCCTTTCCGTGATCTCCTCGGATTCCATCCGCGACCTTTTTGCGAAACTCGAATTGGGCTCCGTCCCGGCCGTACTGGTCTTCGATAAAACCGGGCAGCTACGCAAACGGTTCGACAACGACACGCTGGACTATGGGACGGCTGGTTACACGTATGACGAGCACATCGGTCCTTTGGTTACTGCGCTGTCGGCGGAGTAGTTGCCTCGCTTTTCTCGGCGTTCCATTTGTCATTTAAGTGCGCATGGGTGCCACCTGAATTGCCAGTGCTCTTTGTGATTTGCCCTTTTGCGGCGTCTGTCTCTGATTAGTCGCGAGCATCTATTCGGCGATGACTGATTCATCTTGTTTATGGTTCTAAGGCCCAGGCCCCGCCCTCTTGGCTGCCCTACGCAAACTCGGCCAACAGAGCTTCCCACGTATCACGTTCGAGTCGCGGCTCAATCAGCCATTGGCAACTGCGGCACGCATCCACAAGCGAATGGTAGAACGCGGTATCGCATTCCGCTCGCCGCATCAATTCGGTCAGCGCTCGTGTGTCACCCGTCTCAAAATACCCCGGGTAGTCTTCTCCAAGCAGCCCAATTGACCCCGAGATTCGTGACGACAAAATCGGCACCTGGCAGGCTAGGGCTTCGGAGACGACGTTGGCGCCGCCCTCCAACTTGGAACTCAAGACCATGAGTCGGCTACGGGCTAATCGACGTAGTGTTTGCCACCGCGGCAATTCCCCCAGCCAGTGATAGCGATCGTTTCGCGCCATTTCACGTTCGGCCCGACAGTGCATCGAATAGCTCAGCGCCTGCCCACAATGGACAATCTTGATTTTCGATTCGGCGGGCAGTCGCCGTGCCGCCAACGCCGCTCGAAAGGGATCCTTGACGCTTCTCAAGTGGCCGATCACCATGACTTCAAAACCGGTCTTTAACGCTTGGGACGACGATTTGAACGTCGGTAGTGACTGGTAGATGACGCGGACCTTTGCTTGATACCGCTTTTTCAAGGCCCGCTTGCCATCTGGCTGCAATAGCACCAAACGATGGGCCATATCCAGCGACCGACTGGTCGAAATGTCTCCGTACAAGTCGGTACCGGTCAAGACAACCACCAAGGGACGATCCGGGTACGTTTTCGCGAATTGGTGAATCGACCTAGCGCTCTTTCTGGCATGCAAGGCGATCAATGCATCACAGGTCTGCCCAGAATATGTATCGGCGACCGTTACCCGATGGCCGTTTTCGCGCAGCAGCGATCGCCAGCGGTTGGCAGTGATTCGGTTGCCTTTCCGGGAACCGGTGGCAGCGGGTGTTATAATCAAGATTCGCATCAAAGTTGCCAGGCGGGCAATCTACAGGTGCTGTCAGAAACCGCGTATCGTAGCGAATTCGCGCGGAGCGTGGCATGGGTGAGGGGCAAAGAGGTGTTCGAGGACCGACATGGTAGTGGCTGGGCGTGGTTTTCTGGGAAGTGTCCCAAAAATTGTTGAAACTTGAAAAGTGGTCTCCCGATGTGCGAGAATCTCGCCCATCGCCAAGTTTCAAAATTTAGTCGTCGGTTCGCGCCGACGGGGAGACCACTCATGAGTGATAGTAATCTTTTTCAGACCCTTGGGCAAGTTTCAGGCGGCGAAGCCGCCATTGTTTTTCGAGACCATATTCGAGGTTATGTTCGCACGATGATTAGTGAAGTAATGGCTGCAGAAGTCGAGCATCTTTGCGGCCCTAAGCACCAACCTAACGATAGCGTACTGTATCGGGCTGGCAACAGTTTAGGGCGTGTACTGGTCGACGGTGAACGCGAAGAAGTCATGCGGCCTCGTGTTCGTCAACAACAACCCAACGGCTCAAC
>JBDOMT010000239.1:0-3264 GCA_039831705.1 Pirellulales bacterium
TCGTGAAGCAAAGTCGTTAGCCGAAATGCGTGTTTTTGACTTGGTCGTTGCCGACGAGGCACATCGACTTCGCAACGCCACATCTCAGGTTGTTCAGGGATTTAGGTTTCTCAAACGTGATCGCTTTTGGGCGTTGACTGGGACTCCGATTGAGCGAGACTTGAAGGATCTGGCTACGTTGATGTCCCTACTTGATGAAAAGAGGTTCTCGATCGCGGATGCCAGGACGGCAAGTGCTGCGCTAAGGGAAAGGGCGAAGCCATATATCCTTCGGCGGACGAAGGCTGCGGTTTTGAAAGACTTGCCGGAGCTTGTGTTGCGCGTTGAGCCGCTCGAACTATCGAAGTCTCAGCTGCGAACGTACCGATCGGTTCAGTCAGGTGTGGGATGTAGCGGAGAGCAGCTAAAGAACCCATTACACAAGCTTGGAGAGCTTCGTCGCGTCTGCGACTACGATCCCGTTTCCAAATCGAGCGTCAAGCTTGATCGCATTCACGAAGAACTTTTGGAAGTCAAAGCTGCGGGTGAGAAAGCCATCGTGTTTTCGTTTGTGCTTGAGCCGCTCTATGTTCTACATGAAATGACTCAGAAGTCACTCAGTGCCGTAATGATCCACGGCCAAATGGATGGAGACGAACGCAACCAAGTTATCAAGAGATTTAAAACGGATCCCGCAATCACGGCCCTTTATGCGTCAAGCAAAGTCGCCAGCGAAGGGTTGACGCTTGTTGAGGCCAATCACGTTTTCTTTATCAACCGGTGGTGGAACCCGTCATCGAACGCACAGGCGCGTGATCGCGTAAATCGAATTGGCCAGAAACGAAACGTGTTCGTACATGAATATGTGTGCATCGGAACGGTCGAGGAGAGCATTCAACGACTCTTGAAGGCCAAAGGAGACATCTACGATAATGTCATAGGCCGCTTGGAGGATGCACTTTTGAACGACCCCAGTCTTAAAGCACATCTCGACGGCGAACCGAGCATCTAGGCTTTCTTAACAAGACGGTGGCCCCCGCACGTATTCTGTGACACGAAGGTGGAGCTTCCCGAGACTGACGAATACATCGAACGCCTAGAGTCGATGCGTGGCGTTAAAGTCAGAATCTTTCGCGACGGGTTCACCCCGATCTCGACCTAAAACCAAAGCCCGGCCGCACCCCGTTTGACATTTACTTCAGGGAGCTTTACGGTGATTGCCGTCTGAGGCCCGCGAGTCGGTGGTGTACACGTAAGTTGAAAATTGAACCGAAATATGCAGGAGACGGTTACGTATACAGTTACATCAGAATACGGGCAGATGAAGATCAAGACGGCTACCAAGCAAAGAAGCCGCCGAAGTTTTCTGAGAAGCCAAATATCGTGCCGGTGTATCCGTTCCGTGACGATGACCTGTGGCTTACCGACATAAAATGGCTGCTCGAAGACTCAGGTTTTGGTATGCCAGACCATTACAAATGGCAATCACGCTCCGGGTATTACTTCTGTTTCTATCAGCAAGTTGGCGAATGGCAGCGTCTGAAAAAGAATCATCCGGATATGTTTGAAGCAGCGAAGAAGTATGAGAACGAATCGAAGGGATTCACTTGGAACGAAGGACGTACATTAGATCAGGTCGCAGCGCTTCCTGAACAGCCATTGCCAATATTAGATGAGACAAATGGCTGTGCAATCTGCCACCTCTAACGTACGAGCATATCGTGTAACCCGAATCAGTCAGATTGACGACGTTCCTGGCATTTACGCTTGGTACTTTCTTCCTCATGTACCATCGTCTGGCTCCGTCGAGGGCGTTGCCGCGACGTTTGCAAGCCTCCTGAATTCACCGCCCGAACAAAAAACCGTTATCGAAGTGCGGTACGGGATCAAGTGGGAATCACAAGGGCCTATGCACCTTAAGCCTAGCGACGCGCGTGGTAGTCAAGACGAAGGATTACTTAACCGAATTGTAAATGGGTCGCCGTTTCTTCGATCCTTCATAACGAATCACATGACGCCAGCATTTGCTCGCCCACTTTACATTGGCATTTCTGTAAAGCTCAAGAGACGCATCTGTAAGGACCATTACGGTGCCATGAATAAATATTGGGAGGATTCGTCCCGGGTCTCTAGGTACCTCAACAGCAATGAGGGTGCCACAGTACCTCAAGTCATGGATGCTTTGTCTATGCGTCACAGTTTTGCGTTAGAGGCAAGAGTAAGAGGAATCGCTCCAACTCAATTGGTAGTTTTTGTGCAGCCCCTGCCAGAACTATCTGACGAGGTGAATCAAGATAGCTCACCTTCGTCGACGGACGAGCGACTACGAGAAATTGAACAAGTTCTACAATGGTTGGCAGATCCCATTTGCGGAAAGGCTTAGATAATGCCCGATAATTTTGGTGTTCAGAAAGTTTCAGTATATGGCTCGTTTGGTGAGTTCAATGTCGGCGGAAACAGTGGCGGAGTTGCCGCGAAGTACCTGCTCACGAAAATTCGTCCGGGTGCCGATGGAACGTGGGAAACGCAACTCGCTTCCCACATGTTGCCATGGCGGGAGGTCTTCAGTCTCGAAAATCTTACATTCGACGAGTTGCTCCAGAGAGACCTCGATGACTCGCGCGTCGCTCACGACCTGATACCATATTTACTCGAGGATAAGGGCATGTCCGCCCGGTTTTTCCCTCCAATTCTCACCGTGATTGCACCGAGATCGGAGAATCGGTCAGGAATAGACGATTACTACCCATCAGACGACACCGACGATAGTTTCGGAGATCTTTTTGAGTTTTCCCAAGTGGAGTGCGACGGAAAGCAGTCTCCTTTGGGAAAGCTGTCATACAACCCACAAAAATGTTCGTTCATAATCGCGGACGGTCAACACCGCGCTATGGCAGTACTGGCACTGCACCGTCAATTGACCAACGGATGGAAAGGCAGTGCATTTGCGTCTTTTTACTCACACATCGATGTGAAGCCAGAAGACGTAAGGCACCTTGAACTACCGGTATGTATGGTCTATTTCCCTGAGCTGACTGAGTCGAACACCGCATTGAAGTCTCAAGGCATACACCTCCCCAAAGTCTGCCGAGAATTATTCATCGTGGTCAACCGAAGTGCGAAGGCGGTCAGCCGTTCGAGAGAATTGCTATTGGATGACAACGATTTTGCGGCCCGTCTCATGCGACGTACATTGTCTTCATTGAAGGAACGCAATGAAGACAATGTTGGTTCTGCTCGCGTCTATTCATTTGCGTACGGAGACTCAGACAGCGATCAAGGAAA
>JBDOMT010000249.1:0-3253 GCA_039831705.1 Pirellulales bacterium
CGTCCCGGGGCGGCTCCAGGGATATCACGGTCAAAGCGAATTGGTCGTAAGGTTGCGGCCGAACGGTTATTTTTTCTGGTAGTCATAGTGTAATAAAAGCGGAAAGCGGAAAGCGGAAAGCGGAAAAAATGAGTAGCACCAACATACACGTACAACTTGGGCATGTCACTGAGGAAAATGCTTCCCATTCAGTAACCATTTCAAAGATAATCCCTGAAGAAAGGACAGTGCGAGATATTTAAACACCCCAATAGGAATTCAGGAGTTACAAAAACCTTCTGGCTACAACAATATAACCACGAAGGACACGAAGAGCACGAAGGAAAGAGAAGGATAACCACTTTGTTATACACGGGTAATCAAGAAGCATTCGACCACTCAGTAAGATCATGAAAAGTCCCTATTCGTGCCTGTTCTTCGTGTCCTTCGTGGTGATTATTCGCTGGTAGAGAGTTGTTAGGGGCGATGTGTAGCCATAATCGCGTTAACCTGAATCGCACCGTCCAATTTGCCAGCATGGAAAAATGTAAAAATCGAACTAAGTGTCAGATCAACCGCAGGGCGGTAGCCCACGGTTTTTACCGCGAAACCGGACGCTAACGCGTTACGGCTGATTTTTTACAACCCATATTACCAAGTCAGACAATGCACTAGACGCGTGGTGGCAACAGCAGCCCTTCCAACTATCTAAATTTCAGCCACGATAAAATGCTCCGCAATCGATATTGACTCCAGTTTGCACTCTGGTTCAAAATCATCCTCGGATTTGAATACTAAACAAAAACAACGGAGTGCACCCCTATGATTTCCACACCAAGTGCAAGTACCAGAAGTTGGTTATTGCCAATTTTGCTATTTTCTTTCCTGATCGGAACCCATTACCGTGCTCCTGCGGCCCATGGACAAGGTCGGGAAGAAAGAGATGTACGAGCCTCGATTGCTGTCCTCAATGAAATCATGTCCATTCCTGCCCAACGAATACCACAGCGTATGCTGGCTGGTGCTGAGGGTATCGCCATTATTCCAAAGGTGATCAAAGGAGGCTTTGTCATCGGCGCCCACCATGGACGTGGCACATTGCTGATCCGCGACGAAAATGGTAGTTGGCATGCGCCCGTTTTTGTTTCGCTGACCGGAGGCAGTATTGGCTGGCAAGTGGGTGTCCAGTCGACCGATGTGATTCTCGTATTTAAAACAAAAAAGAGCGTCCAAGGAATCTTATCCGGGAAATTCACTCTGGGAGTCGATGCGGCCGCTGCCGCAGGCCCTGTCGGTCGACAAGTCGCAGCAGCCACGGATTTGCAATTGAAGGCCGAAGTCTACTCGTACGCGCGTAGTCGAGGGCTATTCTTAGGCGCTTCGTTTGATGGCTCCATGCTTTCGGTCGATGGCATGGGAAATTCCGCCTACTATCGCAGTGCCGGACCCGGATTGCCCGTGGCCATTCCTCCTTCCGCACAACAACTGGTCCAAACAGTCGCCCAATACAGCGGCGGATTCGCTTCTCCCGCGCCAACACCCACGGCCACCGGAGTTGCAGTACCAACCCCATCCGCCGTGCCCACTCTGTCGGCAGCTAACCCTGCATTGGCACCCACTCAGTCCCCCATCCCAGCGCAACAATACGCCACCAATGAGTCCGACGTGATACGAGATCAATTGGGAAAGATCTCACCGGAGCTTTTTGAGAAAGTCGATCCTGCCTGGAAAACGTACTTGGCCCTTCCTGCGGAAATTTTTTCCCGCCAAGGACATCCCACCCTCGCAGCGATCCAACAATCTCTACAACACTATGAACAAGTGCAACAGGATCCAAAGTATCAGGCCCTGGCTTCGATGCCGGAATTTCAATCCACCGTCGGGCTACTCAAACACTACCTGAGCTCGCTAGGCAACGACAGCACTTCGTTGAACATCCCACCACCACCTGGCTCGCCATAACCCACCGGTTTAATGGGTAGAACCACACCCTCTCACTGACAAATTGATATGATGCAATACGTCCAACACAAGACCCCGGCACCGCGACAAAGTGTAAATTTACCGCCCGATATCACACTGACGACCACGTAGAGAAATTTGCCATGGTTCGGCAGTGAATTCTCCTGTCGGATCTTCAGTCGACAATTCTGTAGTCCCTGAATGGTTGCAAAATAAGTAACCCTCACAACTGCCACCTATTTGCTATCCACCATTTATTGCAATAAAATGCATTGTCGGTACTTCCGAATTTATTCTGTCGTGAATTAGGGATAAGATAAGTGGAACCTTACTCTGCTTGCGCCCATTCATTCTACCCTCAATCGAGAGATGACCATGAAAACGGCCGTTTGTTGGATTGGCACGCTATCATTAACAGTCCTGACTACTGTTAACATCATTGACTGTTCGGCTCAACCTTCTGGAATTGATCCGTTATCCGAGAAACAGGAACGAACCGGCGAACCGCGCAAAACGCCCGGCGCGTCTACGAATGACGCTGCATCCCCAGACGCTAGAGCTGCATCCCCAGACTCTAGAAAAGGGAACTACGACAAACTCGACGAAGAACGCGAGAAAGTCTGGAACAGTTCGGAGATGCTCAGCGCCCGTGCCTGGTTGGAAACCTACTTTGAGCGATCCGCCAAAATTTCGGATGCACAGGCAAAAAAATACCTGGATGGCTTGAGAACCCTGTATCCCAATCAAATGAAGCTTTGGCTGATAAAGTTTCAGGCTGATCGCAAAGGCAGCAAACAACAAACCGAATCTGAACGGATGGCCAGACAGCAATCCATTTCGGCACGCCAAGCCTCACCTCACGTCGGCGGGTTCCAAAATCCTCACGCAGGGCGTCGAGTAACTTCTTCGGGCCAACCGGTTGGTAATGTTCCAAGAGGTTTTGGAGGTGTAGCCAATCTTGTTGCCCAGCATCAGCCAGTGCAAAAGCCTTTCGCCGGTCAGAGCGTACAGCGGCCTCTTGTCACCTCAGAAGATGTCGCGCGATGGGAAATCCTCCGCGACCTTGGCTGGGGTGGTAGAAGAGGTTATTGACGCAAAGGTTTATTGTCTCCACGATGGGTTGAAAACCCTCGCCTTTAGTTGAGTGTAAGCCACCCAGTGCTTTGTCAAACTTATCTTTTTGGGTTGACGCACAACTGAAGACCACCGCCTGAAGGTGGAGGGTTCGCCGACAGTCGGCTAAAGCCCGACTTTCTGGTTGTGGCTTACTTACCGCAATCGCCACGAAGTGGCGAAAGTATCTAGCCGTGGG
>JBDOMT010000174.1:0-6198 GCA_039831705.1 Pirellulales bacterium
GTTCATTTTCCAATTGCCAGCGATCAGTGGGCGTCGCATTGGCATAAGTGCTCCCTACGATAAAGTGGGTATATCGGACTCGTAGCAGAATATTTATGAAATATTCTGGTTAAGCTGTAGCCCCACAGTCTAGCCGATTGGATCCGCCTGCGCATAGGAGCCTAACACGTTTAGCCGTAAGGCTTTTTTTTTCAATGATGCCAAGGCCCGTTTCGGACGCAGTTCGGTGGGGTATCCCTGGAACTCGATAAAAAACAGATAACGTCCCCGACTGCCTGGGATTGGAAAGGACTCGATCCAGGTCAAATTGAGTCGATTGCGTTTAAATATGGTCATGGCATCCGCCAGGGCACCAGGATAGTGATCTATTTCGAAAACAATCGATGTTTTGTCGTTACCGGTTCGGGGAGCCAATTCTTGGCCGATGACAACAAATCGAGTGAGATTGTCAGAATTGTCTTGGATGTCTTGTGCCAATACGCTCAGGGAGAAGTTGGTTCCAGCTTGCCTGCTGGCGATTGCGCCGATCGTGCGATCCTTGGCGGCCTTGGCGGCAGCTTCCGCAGTGCTAGCGATGTAGTGCAATTCGGCTGTTGGCAGGTGTTTGGCAAGCCAACCACGGCATTGCGACAGGGCTTGTGGTTTACTGTAGATGTGTCGTAAGTCCTGGCGACTTCCTGTCCCCAGCAGGCAGTGGCGGATTCGTAATGGGACTTCGGCACACATTTTTACCTGGGTCTGAGTCAGGCAGACAAGCGAGTCGATGACTCGTCCATCCGTAGAATTGTCGATAGGCACCAGCCCAAATTCGGTCTGTCCGCACTCAACTTCCTCAAAAACTCCGGCGATTGATCCCACAGGAACCAGCGTAGCACTTTGGCCGAATTGTTCGATCGCAGCCAAGTGACTGTAGGTGAAATCGGGGCCTAAGAAGGCCACCCGTGGCGTGTGCACGACTGCCTGGCAACCGCTAAAGATTTCACGAAATACGGATCGTATCGCATCACTTTGCAGAGGGCCCGGGTTCGACTGGAGTAATGGTTTCAACGCATGTCCGCAGTCAGGGACAGGCAGCGTGGCGGATTGAGAGGAATCTTGATGATCGAGTAGGCCACCGGCCAATCGTCGCCTCTCCATCTCGGCTCGTCGGTTAATTAACAGCAGAATATCACGGTCGAGTTTCGCCACCTGTTTGCTTGTCGGTACCGTTCTTGATTTCGTCTTCCCAGCAGAATTTTCGCTGGATTTAGACGATTTTGGAGTGGCGGATTTTTTTTTGTGGGGGCGTTTCTTGGGCATAGTTGCCAGTATGCTTGTCGGGCCCCATGCAGCAAGGGTCAATTACTCCTCAGATGCTAGGAAAACACGCTTTTCTGGTTACATCTGCCATTGTGACATCACCCTGTTGGGTGACTCATAGGAGTTCGCTGGAAGTTGCTGCCAAACTGGCAGTTGACCTATTTGCCTCGATCCGCGATCCACCTTTTAGTGCGAGTCGTAACGTATGTATATATAAGTACTTACGGATATATGCGGTTGTCAAGCCACAGCGGCATGGTCTTTGCTTTTGTCTGCTCCAGACAGTAGATAGTATGCCAGATGGCAGTGGTTGAATGGTGCTGGCATGATTGGATTTAATGACGGGGTCAGGTTTTATGGCGGGGTCAGGGTTTATGGCGGGGTCAGGGTTTGCGTGAGCGTTGTTTATGCATTCGTTAGCCCCAGGGGGCTAAATTCTACAAATTACTAAGCAAACAATATTGCAAGCAGCATCAAACTAGGAGTAAATCAAATGGCTACAGGTGAAAAGATTATTGGAATCGACTTGGGTACCACCAACTCGGTCGTAGCGGTTATGGATAGCAAAGAAGCCAAGGTCATTCCCAATCCGGAAGGGAATCGCCTGACTCCCAGTGTGGTGGCCTTCACCGACAAGGAAGAAGTGCTGGTAGGTGAACCGGCCAGACGGCAGGCAGTTACCAATCCGTCTCGTACCATCTCTTCGATCAAGCGTTTTATGGGTCGTCGACATAGCGAGGTAGGCTCGGAGGAAAAGATCGTTCCTTATTCGATCGAGGGTGAGGCCGAAGATTACGTGAAGGTCAGTGTCGATGGCAAGGAATACACTCCGTCGGAGATTTCTGCCTATACGCTGCGTAAGCTCAAGGAGTCGGCGGAAGCCTATCTGGGACATAAAGTCAACAAGGCGGTGATCACGGTCCCTGCTTACTTCAATGATGCTCAACGTCAGGCTACCAAAGATGCTGGCCAAATTGCCGGCTTGGAAGTAGCCCGGATCATCAATGAGCCGACGGCCGCTTCCCTAGCCTACGGTTTGGATAAGAAATCAGAAGAGACTATTTGTGTCTTTGACTTGGGTGGCGGCACCTTCGATGTTTCTATATTAGAAGTGGCTGACGGCGTATTTCGGGTTATTTCGACCAACGGAGATACTCACCTGGGTGGCGATGATTTTGACCAGGCGCTGATCTGCTACGTAGCGGAAGAGTTCAAAAAGGAGCAGGGTATCGACCTTCGCAGTGATCAGATGGCGCTGCAACGATTACAGGAAGCCTGTGAAAAAGCCAAAAAAGAACTCAGTTCGGCCCAGTCGACCGATATCAATTTGCCATTCATCACCGCCGATGCTAATGGGCCTAAGCACTTGCAGTTAACCATTACACTCACGCAGTTTGAGAAACTTGTCGACGAACTGTTTGATCGTGTCCGGGGCCCCGTGCTGCAGGCACTCAAGGATGCCAAAATGGATCCTAGCAAGATCGATGAGGTGGTGCTGGTAGGTGGTTCAACTCGTATTCCCAAGGTGCAGGAGTTAGTCAAAGAAATCTTTGGCAAAGATCCGCATAAGGGGGTGAATCCGGACGAAGTGGTAGCCATTGGAGCAGCCATTCAGGGTGGTGTGCTTTCAGGCGACGTCCAGGATATATTGCTCTTAGACGTCACGCCTCTCTCTTTGGGGATCGAAACGTTGGGCGGTGTGATGACCAAGCTGGTGGAAAAAAACACCACGATTCCCACCGAGCGTAAGCAGGTCTTCAGCACGGCCGACGACAATCAGTCTGCCGTAACCGTTCGAGTATTCCAGGGCGAACGCGAAATGTGCGAGGATAATCGCCTGTTGGGACAGTTTAACTTGGATGGCATTCCTCCGGCTCCACGTGGCGTACCCCAGGTGGAAGTGAAATTTGATCTGGATGCCAACGGAATTCTGCATGTGGCTGCTAAGGACCTGGGTACCGGAAAAGAGCAGAACGTTCGCATCGAACAGTCCAGCGGTTTGTCGGAAGAGGAAATCAGCAAAATGCAACAGGATGCTGAAGCCCATGCCGACGAAGATAAGAAGAAGCGAGAACTGATCGAAGCACGCAACGAGGCAGAGTCGCGTTGTTATCAGTTGGAGAAGCTCATCAAGGAGCAGGGCGACAACTTGGCTTCTTCCGATAAGGAATCACTCGATCAGGCAATCGCCAAGGTTCGCGAAGTCGCGAAAGGCGAAGATGTCGAGGAGATCAAAGGTGCCATTGGAGAATTAGAAGCTGCGTCACATGCCATGAGCGAGGCACTTTACAAATCGGCCGCGGATGATGGAACCCCTAATGGAGACGGTGCCGCGGCATCCGACAGTCATGAAGAAGATTCTTCCTCCGATGATGATGCGATCGACGCAGAGTTTGAGGTGAAAAACTAACCGGTTATCTGCCATGCCATTCGACTTTAACAAACTGACCACGAAGTCCCAGGAGGCGTTGGCCCGCGCTAGTGAACTGGCTACTGAGGAGGGTAATCCTCAGCTGGAACCGCTCCACCTGTTGGCTGCATTATTGGCCGAGCGGGATGGAGTGGTGAAGCCGTTGCTCGATCGGGTGGGGACGAATCAGGATCAGTTGCAGCAGATGGTCGAAGCCGAATTGGGCCATTTACCGCAGGCGAGCGGTGGCAGTCCGCCGCAACCGAGTCGTGAATTGCAGCAGGTACTCGAGGGTGCCCAGGCGACGGCCGATGGCATGCAGGACGAATTTGTTTCCACCGAGCACGTGTTTTTGGCGTTGGTTAAGGTGAAGACAAAAACGGCGGAGTTGTTGAAGCTCAATGCCTTAAGTGAACAGGAAATCCTCACCGCGTTACGTGAAATACGTGGCAGCGCACGGGTGACCGACCAGCAACCCGAAGGCAAGTTTCAGGCACTGGAAAAGTATGGAATCGACCTGGTCGATCGGGCGAAGCAGGGAAAGCTTGATCCCGTCATAGGGCGAGATCAGGAAATTCGCCGAGTGATTCAAGTTCTATCACGGCGGCGGAAGAATAATCCCGTACTGATCGGTGAGCCGGGAGTCGGTAAAACGGCCATTGCTGAGGGACTGGCTTTGCGCATCGTGCAGGGAGATGTTCCACAAAGCCTGAAAGAAAAGCGTGTGATCACGCTCGACTTGGGATCGTTAGTCGCTGGCACCAAGTTTCGGGGTGAATTTGAAGAGCGACTCAAGGCGGTGCTGCGTGAAGTCGAAGACGCCCAAGGTCAGGTGATTTTATTCATCGACGAACTTCACACGGTCATTGGAGCTGGGGCATCCGAAGGTGGCAGCGATGCGGCGAACTTGCTCAAGCCAGCACTCGCTCGTGGCGACTTGCGCTGTATCGGGGCAACGACACTGGATGAATATCGCAAGTACATCGAGAAAGATGCTGCCTTGGAACGTCGTTTCCAGCCAGTCTTCGTTGGCGAACCGAGTGTCGAAGATACCATTGCGATCTTGCGTGGACTCAAACCTCGTTACGAAGCGCATCACAAAGGAGTGAAAATTAAAGATTCGGCTTTGGTGGCTGCTGCCGAAATGTCGCATCGCTATATTGCCGATCGATTCTTGCCTGACAAGGCGATTGATCTGATGGACGAAGCGACCAGCCAGTTGGCGATGGAGTTGGAAAGCGTTCCTGCCGAAATTGACCAGGTTCAACGCAAACTCACTCAGTTGGAGTTGGAAGCACGCCAATTGGCGGAAGAAACGGAAGAACATGCCCAGCAGAGACTGACTGAAATTGAAACAGAAATCGGCCAATTACGACACCAATTGGCCAGTCTGCGCGAGCAATGGGAAAGTGAAAAGCTTGGGGCGGGAGATACCCAACATCTCCTTCAACAGCAGCAGGCCTTGGCCCACCAGTACGAACAACTCTCTGCGACCATCAAGGAAAAGCAGTCTGCTGGTCAGCCCATCAGTGAGGAACTCTATCAATCCCTCTACGAACTGGATGTCGACGGAAAAAAATTGGATGCTCGATTGGCGGAACGAGAAGAGCAGGCAGCCATGGTGTGTGACCCGTCCGGTGAAGAAGAATCTGGGTCGGAAGCAAAGCTTGCCGCTGGTCGTCGCTTGTTACGACAGGAGGTAGGTCCGGAGGAAATTGCCGAAGTGGTCAGTACCTGGACCGGTATCCCAATCACGCGCATGATGGAAACCGAGCGTGCCAGATTGTTGGAGTTGGAAGACCGATTGCACCAGCGTGTGGTCGGCCAAGATCAAGCGGTTACGGCCGTTGCCAATGCGGTTCGTCGCAGTCGCAGTGGGCTGCAGGATCCGAATCGACCGATTGGCTCATTTCTGTTCTGTGGACCTACCGGAGTGGGGAAAACCGAACTTTGCAAAGCGCTGGCGGAAACGCTCTTCGACGACGAACAGGCAATGATCCGTATCGACATGAGCGAGTTCATGGAAAAGCATACCGTGAGCCGTTTGATTGGGGCACCTCCTGGTTACGTTGGCTACGAAGAGGGAGGCAAATTGACCGAAGCGGTACGCCGCAGGCCTTATTCGTTGGTGCTCCTCGATGAAATTGAGAAGGCACATCAGGACGTGTTCAATATTCTTCTGCAGGTTCTCGACGATGGCCGACTCACCGACAACCATGGCCACACGGTCGACTTTACCAATACACTGATTGTGATGACTTCAAACATCGGCAGCCAATTGATCCAGAAGGTCACTTCCGAAGGTGGATCAGCAAATGAAATTGGTCAGGTTCTGGAGGAAACGTTGCGGACGCAGTTCCTGCCTGAATTTCTCAATCGGATCGATGAAACGATCGTGTTTGAGCCACTAGGGCGCGAACAGGTGGGGAAAATCGTCGACATGCAGTTGGCCCATTTGACCACGCAGTTGGAGCAACTGGGCTTAGGCC
>JBDOMT010000174.1:6208-14613 GCA_039831705.1 Pirellulales bacterium
GCAAGCAGTGCAAAATCCTCTGGCCACCGAATTGCTGAGAGGCGAGTTTTCAGAAGGGGAAGTAGTGGAAATCGACTACCCCATTGGCCCCCATGAACCCGTGCCCCATGGAAACGGGGCCGTGGATGGAGATAAGCCCGTGGATGAGGCAGAATCCAGTGGGCAATTTGTCTTCCGTAAACGGACGGTCGTTGGCAAACACGATTCCGATGAGATCGTTGAAAATGACCTTGCGACTGCAACGGTTCATTAACGGCCCCCCCCCAATTCTCAGCGATCCGGCTCAGCGATCTAGCATTCTTAGCGATCCAGCTTCGCCAATTTCCAATTTTCGATCAGTACTTCCGCACCGGGAGTCATCGCTCGTAACTTGCGTGTGATCTCGACCTTTTCCGACTGGGTAGCTTTGGTCAAGCGGTTTTTGAGATGGACCAACTGTACGCGGCGCTTCCGCCGTCTCTTAATTTCCTTCTGACGTTCGCTACAACCCACGCGATTCTCCCAAAAACTAGTTTATACATGAAATAGAATATTTTCGGACCACTCAAGTGTCCAGTAACTCGCCCCTGTTTCTACCAGATTGGTGAACAGGTCGTCAACTAACCCTGATATTTCATCCGTTTCGTCGCGAGGTGGCTTAAGTCCTTTCGTGGCAAGGCATGTGAGGTTTGCGACCGCAGGCGTGTTTTTTACACTTTGAGGCGACCACTGCTGCGCCGCGGTGCCCGAGGCCGAAACATAACGCAGCCACGGAAGGACTTGGGACGCCGTAGCAGAAACGGGTGAAATATCCGGGTTAAGGCTTTAAAAAAGGGCACAACCACAACACTAGCACGAAGCCCCAGCGAGTGAGTTTTCGACAACCATTCCTACTCACTCACTTACTCGCTAGCGCATTGTGCTTGTATTCCAGTCTCTTGTAAACATGCGACAATGAGCCATTCTGAGAATTGACACCGGCGCGTAGGATGCTTAAAGTCTAGGGAATTCCGAGATCGAGAGTCGAGAAACTTGATCCGGCGGACCAATGTCTGGTCAAGCCTTACTTTTGGGGTTGCCACAGCAATAAGTATTGGTATTGCAACAGTTTATTCGTGCGTCAACCCAAAAAGATAAGTTTGACAAAGCACCAGGTTGCCTGAATGGTTGGTGCTGGTACCACCATTTTGCCTCTCGACTCATAACTCTGGACTAATCGGTCGGGTGGCGGAGTCTGGCTGAACGCACCGGTCTTGAAAACCGGCGTGCCCGAAAGGGTACCGGGGGTTCGAATCCCTCCCCGACCGCTGAATGGTATTTGGTAGTTTTTCCTTGGAAACATTGGCTCTCGGGGCCAACACGGAAACATTATGGGCCAGCCTGGAAACATTATGGGCTAGCCTGGAAACATCATGGGGGCACGGACCTCCAGTGCTTTGTCAGCGCCGACTACCAGTTCGACTAGCTTTATGGCAAACTCCATCGAGACGGCTGGCCCTCGGCCGGTAACGATGCGGCCGTCGACTACCACACTGCGATCCGAGTAATCCGCTCCCGCCGTTTCCAATTCCGACTGGACCGAAGGATGGCTTGTCGCCGTGCGGTCCGAGAGCAACCCGGCCGCTGCCAGAGCGATTGGTGCCGCGCAGATTGCGCCAATCCAGCGATCCTGTAAGGCGAACCGGCCGAGCATCTTCACCACCCGCTCATCCTCAGCCAGACGACGCGCACCTTCGGCACCACCCGGTAAAACCAGTAGATCGGCCTCCTCATCGCCCGTCAGACAGGCTTCGCTCAAGAGGAGCACGCCGCGGCTTCCCTGAACGATATTGTCTCTGCCCAGCCCCAAGACATCGACCTGCATGCCGGCTCTGCGCAAGATGTCGATCACGGTGACCGCCTCCATCTCTTCGATACCTTCGGCAAGTAGTACGATCGCTTTATGCATCAGAATCATCCAGGAGTTGTCGCAGTTGTTTGCGTAATCATCTCGCCCTCGCAGCGAATGTCATGCTCCCGTTTATGGTACCCTGATACCTATTGCTTACCAGGGTCTTGGTAAAAATTAGGCTGCGAGCATCCTTGCAAGGATCTGATTCTGCGCCCATGTATTCGTAATCGCTGACTGGGCCTCTCAATTCTGCGTATTGAGGAGTAACATGCCTATTGCGACGAGTAAGAGGAGAGCGCCGACGAGTCGGCTGCCGAGTACTTTTGCCCCCAGCTTCTGTTCCGAGTTCTTGAACCAATGTCCAATGAGCCAGACGGCGAGCACAGACCACAGTCCACGGGCAGCGTAGACGATGTTCATCTCGGTTGCATGCCCGTATAGGGCGATACCTGAGACCATGGCGAGTGCGTGGGCACCCATGAGAAGTGTGCCGGGGCCGAATCCACGCCAGATGTGTTTCTGGATCTGCGGCAGTGGTGCTCTGACAAAGACCAAGAAAATCAGGCTGAACAGGGCCACAAATCCAAAGAGGCAAGGCAGGAAGCGGCCAACACCCCAGGCCGGTGACATTTCTTGCACGAGCACGTCGAAGATGGCAAAGGCGGTTCCGCAGCAGAAGGACACGACAATCGTAAAGCCGACTCGCTGTCGTGTTCCGGCGACGCCGATTTGCATCAGGGCGACCGCACCCACGGCGAAGGCGGAAGATACCCACAGTATCGGTGGTACGCGTTCTGCCGTGAGCAGAGTCTGAAATGTGGCGACTACCAGTATTTTGGTGCCCAGTACCGGGGTGACGATGGAAATATCGCCTTTTTCCAAAGCCACAAACATCAGCAGCTGCCCGCTAAGGAAGGCCAGGGCGACGAGTGCTGGCTGCCACAGCAATGCGAACCCGGGAAATTCACCACCCATGGGCCAGACGCAGAGAAAAAGCGCAGCGGTGACTAGGTTGGCAACGAAAGTGATGCGCCAGAGGTCGATGCCCAGTTCGGCGGTACGCTTGACGAAGAGTGTTGCCGCCACATAGAGCAGGCTAGCGATGAATGGGAATAGCAGGAAGGTCATGGGACTCAGGAAACAGCGTGCCCTACGTGAAGATCTTTTAAAAAAACCTACTCTATCAGAAACGGCACTGCTTGCCGCGTATTGCGCATGAAAAAGCCGCCAGGAGTAACCCGGCGGCTTAGCCCGGATATTTCATCCGTTTCGTCGCGAGGCCCTTGTTACCAATATAGCTGAGCTAAGTCCTTTCGTGGCAAGGCATGTGAGGTTTGTGACCGCAGGTGTGTTTTTTACACATTGAGGCGACCACTGCTGCGCCGCGGTGCCCGAGCCCGAAACATAACGCAGCCACGGAAGGACTTGGGACGCCGTAGCAGAAACGGGTGAAATATGCGGGTTAGGTTGTGGCTCTGTTCAATCCACCAGTTGTCCATATTTCCCAGGGCGAGATGGCTATCGCTGAGCGTAACGACACGACCGACTGAGATAGGCTCAAACGTGCCCAATCCAGCAGCATTTAACTCAACCGCCGCAGTTTGGTAATTCTCCCGCTATGCACCCATTCGGCGACAAAGATGTTTCCTTCCGCATCGAAACAGGCATCGTGGGGATGAATGAAATTGCCCGCTTGCCAGGTGGTTTCGTCGGTTCGGATGTGAAATCCTCCGGTCTCTTTCTGGTCTGCCTGGATCCGAGCGTGATCGTCTCCCAATTGGGCCACCACTCGATTGTCTTGGTCTAACAAAGTCACTCGGCTCACCAGGTCGGGCACCACCATCAGGTCACCTAGCACGTCGTTATTGGCCGGCAGAAAAAATCCGCCCTGAGTGCGCAGGTGCTTGCCATCCTGTGAAAACCATTGCAACCGGCCATTCACACGATCCGACACCACGAGGGTCGGTTCACCTGCTTGCCGATCGTCCAGCCACAGTCCATGGGGCAATTGAAACTGGCCATTTTCGGTTCCGGGCTCGCCAAATACGCTCAGCCAGTTGGCGTCCTGGTCGTAGCGGTGAATCCGATACGAACCGTACCCATCCGCCAAATAAAATCCACCATCCGGGGCAAAGGCGTAGTTGGTTGGCATGAATCGATCGCGTCCCCACATCGGTTTCTCATGCACAATTTTTTCTTCTCCGTCTGCATAACCGCCCGCTTCCATCGGTGCGCCCTTCCGCCAGACCCGCTCGCCCATCAGGTCGAGCTTGGCAAAAGATCGTACCGCTTGATAAGCGGTGACATAAATGAAGTCCTGTCCTCCTTCGTTGCGAATCTCGAGACCGTGTCCGCCCCCCTGAAACTCGCTCGCAAATGAACGCACATACTTGCCATCTGGATCGAAAACAAAAATTGTTGGATGGTCGGGTTGATCGGCACGCCCTTCGTGAATCACATAGAGCAGCCCGGCGCTATCGACGGCCACATTGTGGGTCGTTTGCCAAGTGTATTTGTCGGGTAGCTGTGGCCAGGCATGATGGACTTCGTACCGATAATCACCTGTCCCCACGATTAATGGGCCATCGGATTTTTTCGCCGTCACAATGGCCGGAGCCGCCAATGCCGCGACTGATCCCACGGCAGACGTGTGCATGAAATTCCTCCGAGATATCCGTTTCACATTCAATTTTCGCATCGGTAATTCCCTCACAGTAAGGACCATCAGATTCCCTGGTGAGAATTCACCAGGCTTTGCCGTTCCCGGAGTCTCTTATGTCTCTTTAAACTCTATCGATCATTATTACAGAAGCGAAAAAATTGAACAGAAGAAAACGAAAAAAACGAAGAAAACGAAGAAAACGAAGAGAAGTTCGTTGATGCTTGCGAAACCTGGAAGTCATAGTTGCATTTGTTTTGTTCCTCTGTGCTCATTAATATTGATATCAGTCAATGTCAATTCCAAACGACTGTCGCTGCCACCCAAATGAGTGAAGGACTTGAGTCCGAAATTCACGAGATTTACGAATTTACTGGCTTCTATCAGGTAGTAATTAAATCCAAGTATCAAGTCGGGCTTTAGCCAACTGGTGCGGACCCTCCCCCTTCCGAAGGTGGTATTCATTTATCGGACGATCCATAGTTGTCACCAGAACTGCGCAGGTAGAGCAACAGGTCGCGTACTTGTTTGTCGCTGAACTTGCGGAGCAGGCCTTCGGGCATCATGGAGGTATGGGAGGTGCGAAGTTCTTCGATACTGTCCAGCGGCAAGCGAATTTGAGCGTTTTGCGTTTGTAGGGATACGCGATCTTCCGTGTATTCGATCATGATGCCGCTATACAGTCGTCCTTCCATAGTGAGTATGGTGGTTGTGTGGTAGGCCGGGTCGACGATTGCGTTGGGATCGATCAGGTTGCTAATTATGTAGTTTAAGTCTTTACGACCCGAACCGGTAAGATCAGGGCCTAGGTGGCCACCCTGGCCAAAAAGAGAGTGGCAGTTGGCACAGGATTGCTTGAATAAAAGTCGTCCCGCATCGTCATCGCCTTGGGCGAGATATTCGGCTGTCATGCGTTGCTGGTAGCGGGCAATATTATCTGATTTGACTAACGTCTGAGAATCATTTGTCCAAATCTGGCCGATTCGATGTTGGAGCTCTTCGTTACGGAAGGCTCTGAGTTGGGCTAGCGCATAAGCGGACACTTCATGTTGTTGAATGTTTTCCTGTTCGATTTCTGTCAAAAGCCGTCTGGCGAAGTCGCGGCGTGAACTCAATACATGAATCGCGGCTTGACGCTCGGTTGGATCGAGTGTTGGATACACCGCAAGTAGTCTATCGGCCGTCGAGTGATCATTTCGCAGTATGAGAGCCTGAATCACCTGGGGCCGTAACTCAGATGGTGGTTGTAACAGATCGTGTAATGTCGTCAGGGACAGTCCGTCATCAATTTTCAACAACGACAGGAGCGAGTTCTGCCGCTGGTTGCTTGACGCTTGTGGATCGAGTACAACGCGGCGCAAGTTGGTAATGGCCTGTTTGTCTCCAAAGAGGATCGCCAGTCGGGTAGCCAAAGACCGCAGCTTCCTATGGGAAGTGGCCGTCATTTGGGGGTAAAGTTTCGGCCACTGTTTCGGGGTGGAATGGCTGCCTCGTTTTTCCAACGCATCCAGCATGCCGTTCAAGAAATCGAAACGCAGGTTGTCGTCAGTGCACTGCAGGACATGGTGGACTATGAGATCCACCGGCGGGGAGTCGACCTCCAACAGCCGCCGGACAATGTTGCGGCGCAATAGGGGAATCTTGGATCGAGACGCCCATTCCAGAGCGGCAGATTGGTTTGTGGCCACCAGCGGTTCCATCCCGTACCAAATCATCAGTGGTAGATAGGGATCGTTGCTGTCTTCGGCATGTTCCATCAATGCACAGGCTATTGGTTTTCGTTGTTCATGGGTCATTCGTTGCAACGCAGACGCGAGCGCCAGGCGTACTTTCGCCGCAGGATCAACGTGGGCTAACTCTTTCATTTTGGCCAGTGCCGATAGGCTGAGACTGTTTTCGTTGAGACTTTCGTTGAGATTGCCATCGGCAGAATGACTGTTGTCGACGAGAAACCGCACCGCCCAACGCCGCACATGGAGGCTTTTATGTTGCAGCATTTCCACCAACTCATCCTGCGAAAGTTGCTGCATGACAAACAGCGTCCAGAGTGCGCGGAGTTGATGGCGTTCATCGGTCTCGTTCTGAAATAAGCTGCGCAATTTTTGTGTAGCATCGAAAACATCCTCGGACGCGGCTGCCCGCTCCTGCAAAATACGACGCGCATGTCGCACCCACCAGGCATTGCGATGCAGATGCAAATTAGCCAATTTCAAACTGGAAAGAAGTTGCAAGTCGAGGTCGAATAGTTTTGGCTCGCCGTAGACAATCTTGAATATCCGGCCGCTGCTGCGATGGCTGCCATCGGAGTCGTGGCATTCGCCCAGGTCATGCCAATCGGATAGATAGACGCCTCCATCGGGTCCATACTTGATTGAAAGACCTCGGAACCAAGGATCGTGGCCAAAAAGAAAATCGTCGGCGTGTACGCCCACGTAGGTGGACCGATTGGGGACCAGACGATCACGATTCACCCGATTACCATGTAAATTGGCTGTGAAAAAAGTGCCCCGATAAGATTCTGGCCAATTATCTCCCAAGTAGACCATGCCGCCGCAATGGGCATGGCCACCGCCGGCCACCGAATGACGCGGTTCGGCATCGCGTGAACTTTTCCAGTTGCCGCCGCCCCAGTGCAAATGGTCCGCGATCGATTGAATTCGGCCATAGGCATAAGGATAATCTTGTTCCACGCCGCGGCGCTGACAGTACATGCCTGGTACGATGTGCCACAGGTGGGCAATCACTGTGTTGCTGGTGAACAGGTCACCATATTCGTTGAAGTCGGCGCCCCACGGATTGACCATGCCTTCGGCCACGACTTCAAAATTTCCATGAATGGGATGATATCGCCAGATGCCGCGTGAGATTTTCTTACGCCCTAGTTTGGACGCACCTGGTTGGCCCACCAGCGAAGGAGTAGAAATTCCAATAGCCCCGTAGAGCCACCCATCGGGGCCCCAATGTAGATTGTTGAGCACGTTATTGCTCGACACTTGAAAGCCATCGAGCAGGGCGATCGGGGGAGAGTCGGGTAAGTCATCGCGATTTCGATCGGGTAGGAACGCCAACTCCGGCGAATTGGCAATCCACACGCCTCCGTGACCCAGTGCGATTCCTGTCAGATAACGGCCACTATCCCAAAATACTTTTCGTTGATCGAATCGCCCGTCCTGATTGGTGTCTTCGAGGATCACAATCCGGTCGGTAGCCCCATCTTGCCGCCACTCGGGGTGCGAATAATTTTCGACTACCCACAACCGGCCCCGATCATCAAAATCAAAGGCGATCGGCCGGCGAATGTCAGGCTCTCCAGCAAAGAGGGTAACATGAAACCCTTCGGGAACCGTAATGCGAGTTTGCGATTCCGCAGGTGACAATGGTATGTCGCTGGCTTGCTGCGTGTCGACTACACCAGGCGGTAGGTCATCGGCAACCAGCGGTGCGGCCACAGTCCACAATAATAATGTTGCTACTACGAATTGATTCACAGGCGAAGTCTCAGTGTTTCGGAATGAAATCACACAATCGCTCCAATCATCTTACCATAGAAGAGCAAGGAAATCAGAGAAGAGCGAGGCTGCCGATACTTGAAATTTTGTCCCCAAGTAATTATTTTCTCCTACTGGGATCTAAAAACCCTCGCCTTCAGGCGATCACTTCAGTAGAACTAGGCTACGGAAGCGTACTTTGATACCGGGCAAAGCGGGCATAATAGCCGCGCAGCGGCGACATCGTTTAGCCGTGGGCGTGAGCCCACGGAATAGATACATTACAGATATTTTAGCCGCGCAGCGGCGACAGCAGCCGTTTTTAACGAAACCAATTTTCCGCTTGGGCCACTCGCTGTCGCCCTTTCAGGGCTAGGGAATAATCTGA
>JBDOMT010000512.1:0-14403 GCA_039831705.1 Pirellulales bacterium
AACCCCCTCCCGGACCACAAACAGTCTGGGTCGGCATCAGAAGAATGTGCGACTTTGCTACCGCATGGCTAGCGTTTGGGCCAAAACAAGAGACTTGTGTATAAACAACAGCGTGGGGATGCCTACTTCTTTCACTTGTTTTCAGACAATCTAGCGAGTAAAAAGGAGGCTCGTCATTGAGTATATATGATAAATCACAGGAGTTTGTGCCTTGATGTCACCAGCAACTACCGTATCTGCCGAAACGACAACGTATACCGGACAAAACGTCTTACACGGCGAGGTCCTCACGCATGCGATCCATCAGGCTTTGGAAGCTGGTGAAGGGCTGCTGAGGATGGCCCCCAATTGGGTACCGCGAAGTTTCCTCCATCCCGGAAAGCGTATTAAGCTGCATCCTCACGATTGGTACGCCTATGGGGCTCACCGGGGTGGCATCGATGAACGCTGGTTTGGCAGTACCACCGACGCCGCCAATGAGGGCCGTGTGTGGCACGAGGGACAAAGTTTTATCAGTGGGCCTACGGGTTCATCAAGTAATGGCTCATCAAGTACTGGCAACGTTGGAGATGGGCAGCTATTCCTGCTTAAGGATGCAATTGCTGCCGAACCGGCACGAATCATCGGCCAGTCACTCTGGGACAAGTATGGAAAATGGCCGGTTTATTCGAAGTTCTTCGACAATATGGGGCCCATTCCTCATCACATGCATCAACGGCAGGAAGATGCGGAGCTGGTTGGTCAGGAAGGAAAGCCGGAGTCCTACTACTTCTGTCCCCAATACAACAATGTGGACAACAACTTCGCCTATACTTTCATGGGATTAGAGCCTGGTACCACCAAGGCCGATCTGCGTCGTTGTCTGGAGAATTGGAGTCGTGGCGATAACGGCATCCTCGACCTGTCGCGTGCCTACCGACTTCAGCGCGGCACCGGATGGCTGATTCCCCCGGGAGTGCTGCACGCACCCGGCTCACTGTGCACCTACGAGCCGCAATGGGGCAGCGATGTGTTTGGCATGTATCAGTCCCTGGTTGAAGGCCGTGAGGTTCCCTGGTCACTTCTGGTAAAGGACATGCCCGAAGAAAAACATCAAGATCTTGATTTCATTATTGGCCAACTCGATTGGGAAAAGAACATCGACACACATTTCAAGGAAAACAATTACCTGGAGCCGCTGGTTGCGGATGAGGGCACCGGCTGGGTCGATCGCTGGATCGTCTATGGTCTTGTGGACGGCAAGCAGTTGTTCAGCGCCAAGGAGCTCACGCTTGAGCCAGGCGCAAAGTGCACCCTGAAAGATCCCGGTGCAAGCTGCTGGATTACCGTCCAGGGCCGCGGGCAAATGGGCAAGTTGGCTCTGCAAACTCCAGCCATGATACGCTTTGGAGCCGCAACCGAGGATGAAGTATTCATTACCCACGAAGGGGCCAGTGCCGAAGTGGAAATCGAGAATACCGGTAGCGAACCACTGGTCAGCTTACGCTACTTTGGGCCCAATACGTTCGAGTCGGTACCGGAAGTGGGTGCGTACCGGTAAGGTGAAGTTCATTGCTTTGCTACCACTCGCCGTCGCACTGACAGTTTTACCGGCCGGTCTTATTGTTGCCGGTGAGGCAAGGGTCGCTTGGACCAATATTCTGCTCATCACTGCGGATAACTTGGGCTACGGCGATCTGCCATGTTATAATCCTGAATCCTCCATCAAAACTCCAAATCTGGATCGGCTTGCAGCCGAAGGTGCCAGGCTGACTAATTTCTACACCGCCTCTCCAACATGCACGGTTTCGCGTGCCTGCCTACTGACGGGAAGAATTTCACAGCGTCACGGTTTGGTGAATCAGTTGTCAGGAGTCGAAGGCAACTACGGCGTCGGTTTGAGGCCCACGGAGATCCTTATTCCGGAGATTCTGAAAACTGCTCAAACACCCTACGCTACCGGTTGCTTTGGCAAATGGAATATCGGATTTGCGGAAGGATCGAGGCCAACCGATCGAGGCTTTGATGAATTTGTTGGTCACGCTTCTGGAAACCTTGATTATTTTCATCATCATTATCGCGAGAAGCACGATCTGTATCACGGTAACGACGAACTTCACCGAGAGGGTGAATATGCCACAGATATTTTTGCTGATGCAGCAATCGATTTCATTCGGAGAAAAACCCAAGGCGATCGCCCATGGTTCTGTTATCTGCCTTTCAACGCTCCCCATTTCCCCACTGCGGGGAACAAAAGGGCCGGACAGCCAAACGTTTGGCAAGCTCCCAATTGGGCATTCACCGCCTGCGCTACGTCTCCGCAAGAAACCGATCCAAAGAAGCGATACGATGTCGTCGTATATGCGCTGGACCACGCCATAGGCCGCGTACTCACGACTCTGGAGGAAGTGGGAGCGGCGGGTAACACGTTGGTATTCTTTATGTCGGACAACGGGGCGTTTCGGCTCGGTCGAGAAGGGCTTGATGTGGGGAGCAACAAGCCTCTACGCCAAGGTGGTGTGACTTGCTGGGAAGGTGGTCTGCGCGTCGCTGCGCTGGCTCGTTGGCCTGGAAAAATCAAAGCGGGTACGGTGCGATCGGAGCCCTTCTGGTCTCCCGATCTCCTGGTCGCCAGCGCCAAAATTGCTAATGCGAAATTGCCTGACCAGGTTGTTTTGGACGGCAAGAATCCGCTCCCTCTGCTGACCCAAGACTTGCCATCACCACATGAATCGTTCTATTTTTCTTTTCGGAAACATGCTGCATTGCGTCAAGGAGAATGGAAAATTCTGCGCCAGCATCCAGATCAGCCGTGGCAGTTGTTTCATCTCTTGGTCGATCCTTCGGAAAAGCATAATTTGGCCAGCGGGCAGGCCCGGCGTGTTGCCCAATTGGAAGCAGCCTTCAACGATTGGGAGAAATCTTTTACTCCTTAGTTCTCAGCATGTAAGGCTTTTACCAACTGGGGGACCGCTTCAAACATGTCCGCTACCAGGCCCAGATCAGCGATCTCGAAGATAGGCGCTTCGGGGTCTTTGTTGATAGCCACCACGGTTTTGGAGCTGCGCATGCCTGCCAGGTGTTGGATGGCTCCGCTAATGGCTACTGCAAAATAGAGTTTGGGAGCTACATTTTTCCCCGTCTGGCCGACTTGCATCTCATTGGGCATCCAGCCCGAATCGACAACCGCTCGAGTGCAACCTATTGCTGCATCAAGCTGATCTGCCAGTTGCTCGAGAATCTGAAAACCTTCAGTACCGCGTGTTCCTCGACCTCCCGAAACGATAACTTCTGCCTCGGTCAAATCGGGTCGGTCTGAAGCTTGTTCGGTGATGGAAATGAACTTTTTATCGGCGCAAGCCAAGGCACTGGCTAACTCAATTGCTTCGATGGGTGATTTGGACGTGATTCCCTCGGTGGAAGCTTCAAATTTACTTGCCCGGCAGGTGGCCAGTACTTGGGGGCCTGAGATGGAAACAGTGGCCAACAGATTTCCCACAAAAACGGCTCGTATCAACTGCGCTTGGTCGCCATTCATTTGATCAATTTCCAGCACATCGCTGGCCATCGGGATATCCATTCGGGCCGCCACTCGTGGAAAAAAGTCCCGTGAAGCTGAGGTCGCAGTGCAGCTCAAGAAACGGTAATTTTTCTCTTTCGCAAAGTGGACCACGGCACCGGTGTAGGCTTCGGCCGTGTAATCCGCAAGATCCGCATGGTCGAGTGTGTAAATTTTACGCACTCCGAATGGAATAAACTGAGGAGCCGCTTCTGCAGCCAGAGGTCCCAGTAGCAGCAAGTCGAATTCACCTGAAAGAAGCGCAGCTGCCCGTTTGCCAAAGCCAATGGCAGCCGTATCAATCTTGCGCAGAGTCGAAGCAGTGGGGCCTACAATAACCAGTACATCTTGAGTTGTCATACGAGCTTCCTCTCTTTCAGGATAGCAGCCAGCTCTGCTGCGCTATCAACCAGAATTCCTTTTTCTTTGGGTGGCAGTGCTTGGTAAGAAACCGTATGCACACGTGACTCCCCAATCCCTCCCATTTCACTCAAAGGTCCAAACTCTTCCAACGATATAACTTCCAGTGGCTTGCGTTTGGCTTTCATGATACCGGGCAACGATGCGTAGCGTGGCTCGTTGATACGCA
The DNA here is from genome assembly GCA_039831705.1 of Pirellulales bacterium. Taxonomy (GTDB): domain Bacteria; phylum Planctomycetota; class Planctomycetia; order Pirellulales; family Lacipirellulaceae; genus JAJRWS01. The sequence goes on from JBDOMT010000512.1 coordinate 4,128, forward strand.
AGTCGGTCGTAATCAGAGCGGGCAGGGTAAGTTCGACTTGTTCCAAACCGGCATCCACTTCGCGTGTCACTCGGGCAGTCTTTCCATCGTCGGCCACTTCCAACTTGGAGGCAAAGGCCGCCTGTGGCCAACCCGCCAATTCGGCAACCATCGGCGCAATTTGCCAGTTTTCATCGTCGATCGCCAACTTGCCCATGATGACCAAGCCAGGCTTTTCACTTTGGATGACAGCGGCCAATGTTTTCGCAATTTGCAAGCTGTCCAGAGGCTCGTCTTGAGCAACCGCATCGGTGGAAATCAAGATGGCCCGATCGGCCCCCATCGCCAAGGCTGCCAGCAGTTGGTCGCGTGCTGCCTCGATGCCCACGGTGACCACCACGACTTCTTCAGCCTGCCCCGCTTCCTTGACCCGCAACGCTTCTTCCACCGCGATTTCATCGAACGGGTTAATTTCGAAAGGCACGTCGGCCGTATCCAATGACTTTCCATCGGCTGCGATACGCATTCGAGCATCTCGATGGGGCGTACGTTTGATCGTTACAAGTATTTTCATGAAGTTGGTTAGGGGGTGTGGTTGGTAATTTACGTTACTCGTCAAGCACCTTGCGGGCAATGACGATTCGTTGTATTTGATTGGTGCCTTCGTAAATCTGCAAGAGTTTTGCGTCGCGCATCAGTTTTTCCACTGGGAACTCACGCATGTAGCCATTGCCGCCAAAAATTTGCACCGCGTCGGTAGCTGCGCGCATGGCCGTGTCGGTGGCAAACAGTTTGGCGCACGCACTTTCTTTGGATGCATTCATGCCCTGATCTACCATCCAGGCGGCATGCCAGGTCAGCAGGCGGGCCGCTTCGACATCGCGTGCCATCTCAGCGATCATAAATTGGATTCCCTGATGATTGGCAATCGGCTGGCCAAAGGTGCTCCGTTCCTGAGCGTAGCGGACGGAATGTTCCAGAGCCGCTCGAGCCACTCCTACGCCTATCGCCGCTACTGAAGAGCGGGCCCGGTCGAGAGTTTGCATGGCAATTTTAAAACCTTGTCCCTCTGCTCCCAGTCGCTGGCTGGCAGGAACTTCCACATTTTCATAACGGACAGCCGTCGTATTGGAAGCCCGATGTCCCATCTTGTTTTCATCTTTTCCCGGAGTTACGCCCGGGGTATCGCTGGGAACGATGAAGGCGGTAATTCCCTTGCTTCGTTTTTCCCGGTCGAGTGTTGCAAACACGATATGATAACTGGCGATACCGCCGTTGGTAATAAAGCACTTTTCGCCATTAAGCAAATACCGGTCCCCATTTTTGGTTGCGGTGGTCGACATCGAAGCGGCGTCCGATCCGGCTTCTGGTTCGGTCAGGTCGAACGAAGCAAAAGTCAGCTTGCTGGTTAGCGTCGTAAGGAAACGCTCTTGTTGCTCTTCGGTGCCGGCAATTAGCAGTGGGATGGTTGCTAGCCCATTCCCCAGCGTGGTGGTGGTCATGCCCGCGCAACCCACGGCCAGTTCTTCGGCGATCAACGTCGTCTCGAAGGAAGCCAAGCCCGGCCCGCCATATTTTTCCGGGACACTGTCGTTCATGAGCCCTGCAGCAAAAGCCTTTTCGAAGACGGGCAGTGCGAACTCAGCACGTTCGTCATACTCCGCAGCCACAGGAGCCATTTCATTACTGGCAAACCGCCGCGCCGTTTCCTACACTAATTGCTGCTGCGAGTTAAGTTCAAAAGAGACCATGGATTTTGTTTATGCTGTGGTGGGATTAAACGCTGTAAATATGGGTAGAATACAGTAGATGCGACAGCGACTTATACATACTTGTTTACATTGTACCATCGTCATGAAGGTTAGTATGCGCTAGTGTAAGTCAGTAGTTATTTATCGGCTGCCCCTTGATATCTAATCTTTATCGGCTCGCAACACCGAAACGAACGCTTTCTGGGGTATGTTGACACTGCCGTACTGCTTCATTTTTGCCTTGCCCTTTTTCTGCTTTTCGAGCAGTTTTTTCTTGCGCGTCACGTCGCCACCATAAAGTTTTTCGGTGACATCCTTGCGGTAAGGCTGGATCGTCGTGCGCGCGATGATATTGCCACCGATGACGCCCTGGATGGGAATTTTGAATTGGTGGCGTGGAATCTCCTTGGCAAGCCGTTCGCAGTAGTGAAGTGCCCGAGTTCGCGCTTTGTCGCGATGCACTAGGTAAGCAAGCGTATCGACCGGCTCCTTATTGACCAGAATATCGACCTTTACCACATCGGTATCTCGATATTCGATAGGATCGTAGTCAAAGGATCCGTAGCCGCGCGTGATCATTTTGAGCTTGCCGTAAAAATCGAAGAGTACTTCTCCCAGCGGCATCTCACTTGTTACTTCGACCCGTCCCGCGGAGAGATAATTCATCGTTTGACTCTCCGAACGATGTTCTCTGCACAGTTCCATTACGGGACCGACGTACTCCTCCGGGGTAAGAATCGATGCTTTAATGTAGGGCTCGGTAGCCGAGTCGATTTTCATCGGATCAGGCCAGTAGCTGGGATTGTCAACCTCGGTTGTGGAGCCATCTTTCAAAGTTAATTGATATTTTACCGACGGGGCGGAGATAACCAGGCCAATGTCAAACTCTCGCTGCAAACGCTCCTGAATCACGTCTAAGTGCAGAAGCCCAAGAAAACCACAGCGAAAGCCGAAACCAAGCGCGGCGGAGCTATCTTTTTCGTAGGTGAGTGCCGCGTCGTTGATGGCCAATTTGTCCAGCGCTTTGGTAAGTTCCGGGTACTTGTCGGTACTCATGGGATAGATCGAAGAAAAAACAACCTGCTTCGCTTCCTGATAGCCAGGAATCGGCTCTGCTGCCGGTTGCTCCAGCAGGGTGATCGTATCACCGATCTCAATATCCTGGACACTTTTCACTCCGGCGACGATATAACCGACCTCGCCGGCGCTGAGCTGGTTCTTGGAATTGAGCTTTAACTGATTGTAACCCAACTCGTCCACCACGAAGTTGCGATTCGTGTGCATGAAATGGATCGTATCGCGAACTTTTAGTGTGCCTTCCATGACACGACACTGGAGAATCACCCCCCGATACGAATCGAAATGGGCATCGAAAACCAAGGCTTTGAGTGGGACTTTCGCATCGCCCTTGGGAGCTGGCAGTTTCTCGACGATACCTGCAAGCACATCCTCAATGCCGACTCCCGTCTTGGCGGAAACAGGGACTGCGTCAAATGGATCGAGCCCTAAATCGGCATCAATTTCCTCACGCACCCGTTCAACATCTGCAGCCGGGAGATCGATTTTATTGATGACCGCCAAAAGTTCCAGATCGTGTTCCAGAGCCAAATAGAGGTTGGCTACCGTCTGTGCTTCGACTCCCTGAGAAGCATCGATCACAATCAATGCACCATCACACGCCATCAGAGAACGACGTACTTCGTGGGAAAAATCGACGTGGCCAGGCGTATCGATGAGATTCAGCAGATAATCATGTCCATCTGGTGCGCGGTAAGAGAGCGTAATCGTATTGCTCTTAATGGTAATGCCCCGTTCACGCTCGATATCCATCGAGTCGAGTATCTGATCGTGGAACTCACGTTGGGTAACGCCCCCACAGGCCTGAATCAGTCGATCGGCCAAAGTCGACTTGCCGTGATCAATATGGGCAATAATGCAAAAATTACGAATATGTTTCATGAGAAGATACTTAATAATAAACGTGCTGGATTCATGCTGGCAGATGTACTTAGCATTCAATAATATCGTCTTTTAAGCTCAATTCAAAAGCCACTACGTCGTCACATTCTTGCTGTGGAACACTTATATTTTTTTGAACGTCTCACCTGCATGACCAAGAAAAGCTGACCAATCACTTTCACTAATCTTCATGCCAGCGTGGGTCGTCTGCATATCGCGGCCAGTGTAGTACATTGGTCCACCTGCGCTCGCACTTAGAAAATCTACTAAAAGTTGCTTTCCCCTTGCGATACCATCGTCACCACGATTCTCCCAAAATCAACCAAGTTGAACGTCACCTTACAAACGTGGTAGAAGATCATCGGCAAAAGCGGTAAGCCCGTCATATCCGCCTAGACGCTCATAGAGCGATGGTTGATTCATAAATTCTCCATTTATTGTATTGGTTGCGTTATCTCCAACAGGATCCTGCGACAGGGTTGGATCTTGTCATTGTCGTCAATTCGCTGAATCAGACGATGGTAGTTGTCTAGCACCTTGAATAGGTGTCTGGAGCGTCCAATAGCCGTTGAGGTTGTTCTGTCTGGTTACCTTGCGGTCCCAGTGATCGATGTTCTACTTGTTCTCCAATAGTCCTTAGGGTCGACTCAAAAATAACTTCGGCATTTTGGCGGTCTGCGGCTACGGCAGCGGGTGTCAGGCTGCATAGACGTATAAGCAATATGTCTGTTTCGCCTTCCTACGCTGCTTTATCCTCGCCGCGCCAAAACACCCAATTTATTTATGAGCCAACCCTTACCCAAAGTGGCGCGATCACCTGCCCGATTTTGGGGGCGTCGAAGTCGGGAACGGGTTTGCCAGCGTCTGAACGATGCATCGCAACCGCTATAACTAACGGTTTCCTGCTTGCCAGGTAGTCACCAGTTGGATTTTTCTCCACGACATGGATGACAATTATCGCTGGAAAGGATAAAACATCAACACCTAACCAGGGATGCTGTCACATCACCGGAGACTCAAATTATGTCCAATTCCTACCCTAAACTTCACAATGCAGCCTGGCCGGGGGTCGTCGGCAAGGAACCGGATACCGATAACCCGCCAATCGATCTGGATACCATGCTCGATTATACGGCTGCGGCAGAGGTGAATGGGCAGAAATTCGACGGCGTCGATCTATTTCTGTTTGACCCCCACGTCAGTATTGACGCCACAGACGACCAATTACAGCAGTTAGCGGAAAAAGTCCAAACACGTGGGTTGGTCATTGGCTCGGTGGTCGCGCCGGTTTGGCCACCCACTGGTGGCGGCAGCGCGATGGATCCAGGGCAAGGCCGTACCGATTTTTTAACTCAAGTGAGGAAAGGCTGTGCGATCGCACAGAAATTGCGGGCCTTGGGAGTGCGGCCCTACGGAGTTGTACGTATCGACTCCGCCTGCGGACCAGACGATTGGTACGCGAATCCAGAGGAGAGTCAGAAGCTGATCGCCGAAACGTTCTCACAGGCCTGTGATATCGCTGTCGAGCACGGCGAGCGGTTGGCCGCAGAAGGAGAAATTTGCTGGGGTGGCATGCACAGTTGCAAGCGCATGGTCCAATTGCTGGAAATGGTCGATCGGCCTGAAGTACTAGGCTTTCAAGCCGACATGGCACACACGCTTTTGTACTTACTCGGCATGAACTCGCTGGAGGATCGCATGCTGCCAGAAGATTTCGACTGGTCCGATCGGGCGACATTCGACGCTGCCTATAGCCAAATGACCGATGCGTTACGACCCTGGACCTTTGACTTTCATATTGCACAAAACGATGCCACCGTACACGGCACGGGAAGTCATGATAAGACCGGTCGCCATTGCCTGCCCAAGGATCCCAACGGCAAGCTCGATATCACCAAACAGGCTGGCTGCTGGCTGAGCAACGGAGAGCTTTCGAAAAAACTTACGCATGTTTGTTGGGACGGCTGCATGTTTCCCAACGAGGTCATGGCTCAACAAGATACCTGGAACGACATCCTGGCAGCCATGGTCGCGGTTCGTGACGCCTACGGATGGGGAGAGAGTTGAGATTCAGGAGGGCGGGGTCTGGTAGAACTTATCAGTATATAAGTGTGTTGATACTTTTGGGTGGCACCGACACTGGTCCGCAGGACGTTTTTTTGGCGAGAAAAATGTGTTCGGACCAGTGTCGGTGCCACCCTCATGAGCAAAAAATTAAGCAAGGAAGAGATAATCCACCCGCTTTTGCCCCCCATCCCGATTACCGTCCGCCACAAAAGGAATCCCCCCCATGCCCACCCCTCTCAATATCGGTCTCATCGGCTGTGGCTTTATGGGCCGAGCTCATTCGAATGCTTACAATCGTGTTTCCAACTTTTTTGACCTGGAGTACCACCCGGTCCTGAAGGCCGTCTGCGCACGGAATGCGGAGTCCGTGGCGACGTTTGCAAACACCTGGGGCTATGAATCGACCGAGACCGATTGGCGCAAGTTGATAGCCTTGGAGGATATCGACGCGATAGATATTTGCGTACCCAATAATCTGCATAAGGAAATCGCCTTGGCTGCGGCCGCAGCGGGGAAGATGATTTTATGTGAAAAGCCTCTGTCGATGAACACTGCCGAAGGCGAGGAAATGTGCCAGGCGGTTGAACAGGCACAGGTTGCGAATATGGTTTGGTATAACTATCGCCGCGTACCGGCGGTCACCCTGGCCAAGGAAATTATTGACTCGGGAAAACTGGGACGCATATTCCATTATCGGGCAAACTTTCTGCAGGATTGGACCATTGCCGAGGATCTGCCACAGGGTGGAGAGGCGCTCTGGCGACTCGACGCGGCGGCGGCAGGCAGCGGCGTGACCGGTGATTTGCTGGCCCACTGCATCGACACGGCCATTTGGATGAATGGTTCGATTCACGATGTCAGTGCGATGACTGAAACTTTCGTCAAGCAGCGACACCATCAACTCACCGGCAAGGTGGAGGCGGTTGAAATTGACGATGCTTGTGCCTTCATGTGTCACTTCGAGAACGGCTCCCTGGGCCTGTTTGAGTCGACCCGCTACGCGCGTGGGCACAAGGCCCTCTATACGCTGGAAATCAACGGAGAGCATGCCTCGATTCGATGGGATCTACACGATCTCCACAGGCTTGAGTATTTTGATCACTCGGATGATTCCCGCGTTCGCGGTTGGAGAAGCGTACATGTCTCCGATGGCGACCAGCCCTACATGGACCGTTGGTGGGTTCCCGGATTGCAAATCGGTTACGAGCATAGTTTTGTCCATCAAGTGGCCGATTTTCTGACCGGTCTTGCCAACAAAGAACCGGCTGCTCCTACTTTCCGGGACGCGTTAGAAACGCAGAAAGTTTGTGATGCCGTGCTCGCCAGTGCCAAAGGCCGGTCGTGGCAAGAAGTCTGATTATTTTACCAACTGGAACGGGTCCACGAACTGGAATGGGCTCATGAGCTGGATCGGGCTGGACATAGGCGGTGCTAATCTCAAAGCGGCGGATGGGGAGAGGTATGCCTGTTCGGTGCCTTTCCCACTGTGGCAACAACCGGATCAATTGACCGCTGCGATCGAAAAGCTGCTGGCCAAGGTGACCACTCATCTGAAAGTGGGGCCTTCAAATCAGCAACTGGCCTTGACCATGACCGGGGAGTTGGCCGATTGTTTCACCAGCAAGGCCGATGGAGTCCATGCGATTGTTACTGCAACAGAGCAGGCCGCTCAGGGACGACCTGTTTGCGTCTATTTGACCAATGGCCGATTTGTGACTTCTGAGGAAGCGATCGCCGAGCCAAGGTTGGCAGCAGCGAGTAATTGGCACGCCTTGGCACAGGTTGCCTGCCGTTATTGTCAGGGAGCGTTCGGCTTGTTGCTCGATATCGGTTCGACCACCTGCGATATCATTCCCCTGGATGTCACTGCAGAAGGCGTGCAGCCCAGCACACTTGGACATACCGATACCGAGAGGCTAGTGGCTGGAGAGCTGGTTTACACGGGAGTTCAACGCAGCGGATTACACGGTGTGGTTCACGAATTGCCATGGCAGGGAGGGACATGTCCCACCGCCCAGGAGCACTTTGCCACCACCGCGGATGCCTATGTGTTACTTGATGAAATACCTGAAGATCCTGGCAATCGACATACGGCCGATGGGCGCTCCCAGACCAAGGAATTTTGTCATGGACGGTTGGCCCGGACTCTTTGTGCTGATACGTCAATATTTACCCGATCGGATGCATTACAGGCAGCCACTGCCGTCCGTAATGCTCAACTGGAGCAGTTGCAGGTGGCCGTTCTGCACGCGATCTCACGTTTCGAACGTTTACCCGCCGTAATAGTGATCAGCGGAGAGGGCGAATTTTTGGCGCGCCATTTAATCGAACGTCTGTCATGGAATGTCAAAACGGTTTCACTCGCAGCCCAGTGGGGTGACATGGTAAGTTGTTGTGGTCCGGCTCACGCCCTGGCGATGCTCGCCCGTGAGCGAAATTTGGCAATGGCAGAAACCACATGACACAAGACCATACAGTCCGGGTGGTGAAGGTAGGTGGAAGCCTGTTGGACTTGCCCGACTTGCCCATGCGAATCAACGACTGGTTGGCGGCACAACCGACAGCGCATAATGTACTGATTGTTGGCGGGGGACCTCTGGTAGAGCAGGTGCGTCGTTGGCATCTTGGGCAACGGTCCGATGAAAAAGGACCCTTCGAGGAAGTCGCCGCTCACTGGATTTGCATCGACTTGATGAGTGTGACCGCCCGCATATTCCATGCGTGGCTGCCTGGGTTGAAATTCACCGCTGAAATGCGCATGGTAAAACGTCGAGTGCAAAAAGCGGGCGAAACACTGTTTGATGTTGCCAAGTGGATGCGTCGCGAAGAAAGTACGCTCCCCGGAACTCAGTTGCCTTGCCAGTGGGAAGTTACCAGCGATTCCATTGCGGCCCGATTGGCAATCGTTTTGTCTGCAGACGAATTGGTGCTGCTGAAATCGAGTAGTCCTCAGACCAAAGACCCTCGCTTGACCAGCTTGGCGGAAGAGGCCTACATCGATCGGATGTTACCCCTGCTGGCCGCCGAGTTGCCACCTCTGCGCATGGTTAACTTGCGTGAAGAATAATTTCTGGCCGAAGGTCTGTCGATCCGGTTATTTTGTGAGCTTCGGGCTAAAGTCCTTCGCTGCTGTCGGTATAAAATGCTAGAGGGTGGCACCGACAGTCGTTCGGAGTAGACTTTGCCTGTGTAGAAACGTACCCGAATGATTGTCGGTGTGCGCAGCACAAGAGGTCCACAACCTTAATCTCCTCCTGAGCTGAGCACACCAAGAAGGTACCGAAACATGCTTTGGGCTACGACGAAAGAATCTTCGTAACGCACGAGGAGATCCTTCGGTCGCCACAGGGGCCTTCAGGATGACATAAAGACGTACATCATGGTGCTACTGAAGGATCTCCTGTAGGCGAGGATTATGGACCCAATAAAAAGGCAATCAATACGGGACTGTCTTATCAGCCTGTGATTCGCTATCTTGATGCACAGAGTAACGACAACCACTCTTCAATCTGACAGCAGATCACTTACTCGAATATCCAGGAGTATCAACCGATATGCCTTCGCCCGCCCATTTGCCCTTGATCGATATGGTGGTGATCGTGGGCTACATTCTCGGCATTGTATTGTTTGGCGCCTGGTTTTTCCGGCATAGCCGAACCTTGGAAGGCTTCACGGTGGGCAGTCGCAGCTTGCCAGGCTGGGCGATCGGTTTGTCGATGCTGGCTACCTACTTAAGTAGTGTCAGTTTTTTGGCCAATCCGGGAAAATCTTTTGCCAGTAACTGGAGCCCGTTTGTATTTTCACTGACCATCCCGGTTACCTGTTGGATTAGTGCGCGCTGGTTCATCCCCCTTTATCGGGGAAAGTTGCAAACCACCGCATATGAGCATCTGGAACATCGTTTTGGTTATTGGGCCCGAGCCTACAGTGGGTTAGCGCTCATCATGCTGCAGATTGGCCGAATTGCAGTGGTCTTGTACCTGGTTTCTTTAGCGATGCAGGAACTGCTCGGTTGGGACATTGTGGTTGTCATCCTGGTGTTGGGATTGTTGACGATCATCTATACCGTCCTGGGAGGAATCGAGGCAGTGATCTGGACCGATGTGGTGCAAGCCATTGTGTTGATGGTCGGTGGACTGGTCTGTTGCGGCTTATTAGTGGCGCGGATGCCAGGAGGGGCGGGACATGCCCTGTCGGTGGCCTGGGAACAAGAGAAATTTAGTTTTGGAGGTTGGCAGTTCGATTTGATGATCGAGGGTTTTTGGGTGGTGTTTATCTTTGGGATTGTCGACAACATGAGAAACTTTGGCGTCGATCAAAATTTTGTCCAGCGTTACATGGCCGCCAAATCGGATCGCGAGGCACGCAAATCGCTCTGGTTAGGAGGCCTGTTGTACCTGCCAATTTCGGCGATCTTTTTTCTGATCGGTACCTTACTGTTCATGTACTACGGTTCGATGGCCGCGACGCCGGAAGGAATGCCTAGCGGTGGAGATAAAATATTCCCCTTCTTCATCGTT
>JBDOMT010000228.1:0-3191 GCA_039831705.1 Pirellulales bacterium
AGACGATTTCCATCAACTACACTTCCGGTACCACCGGCCGGCCGAAAGGGGTGATGTATTCACACCGGGGCGCTTATCTCAATGCACTGGCGATGGCGCTGGAACACCGCCTGACCACCGAGAGTCAATACTTGTGGACGTTGCCCATGTTTCACTGCAACGGCTGGCTGTTCCCCTGGGCCCTGGCTGCGGTGGGGGCACAGAGTATCTGCATACCAAGTATCGACACGGAGAAAATTTGGCAACTTCTCGATGGCGAAATAACCCATTTTTGTTCCGCCCCCACCGTATTGACCATGCTGGTCAACGATGCGCGGGCGCATCGGCTTGAACGTTCAGTGCGTGTGTTCACCGCAGGCGCACCTCCTTCGCCAACATTGATTGCGCAGATGGCCAGCTTTAATTTTGAGTTGGAACACGTTTATGGTCTCACCGAGACTTATGGTCCATTCACCAGAAACGTGGCTTCGCTGGCGCTTCAGGAATTGCCGAATGTGGAGCAGGCACAGCGGACGGCGCGGCAGGGATGGCCCAATGTTTGTGCAGGGGATCTACGTGTGGTTGATGCCGCCATGGATGACGTACCCAGAGATGGAACGGTCATGGGGGAGGTGGTCATGCGAGGCAATGTGGTGATGAAAGGTTACTATGACGATTCGCAAGCGACGGCGGATGCATTTGACGAAAATTGGTTTCATAGTGGAGATTTGGCCGTCTGGCACTCGGATGGAATGATTGAATTGCGCGATCGCAAAAAAGACATCATCATCTCGGGTGGCGAGAACATCAGCACCATCGAAGTGGAACAAGCGGTGGCGAGTCACCCTTCGGTTATGGAATGCTCGGTCATTGCGGTTCCCAACGATCACTGGGGGGAAGTTCCCCAGGCCTACGTGACCTTGAAAACAGACGCCACCGCTACCGAGGAGGAAATCATCCAGCACTGCCGCAACCTGCTGGCGCACTTCAAGACGCCGCATGTGGTTGTGTTTGGACCGTTGCCCAAAACGTCGACTGGAAAAATTCAAAAATATGTCTTACGCGAGCAAGCCTGGAAAGGCCGCGAGAAACGTATTAACTGATACCACTGCGCAGGGTTAAGTTAAAAAAATCGCTAATAGAGTCTTTCCCATTCAACTCTGCACTTTAGTATTAGACTGTGTTTTACGAAGCGATCGAACTTTATGCCTGACTGATATCAGCCACAAAGGTCACGATGAACCAAATATTCTACGCCTGAAAAAAATCCCCAAACCACAGCAGGCCATACCCAGCAGTAACCAGGATTCCGGTTCGGGTACGCTGATCGAGGAGGATGTCGCAGCAGGGGAGCCCGTGTATTGTCTCTGCCAGGTGAGTAAGTCGGCGCCGTCGGTGTCTCGGTCGTCATCGGTATCGCCAATGGCGGTAAGGCCCAAAGAGGCTTGCCAGATGGCAAGATCGTCGGAGTCGACAGCGCCATCCTCGTTGAAATCGGCCGCCAACAGTGCTTGGGCAACCACCACATAGTCGACTTTTACGTTTTCTCCACCGAGCACCGTTGCGGTCGTGTTTAAATCAGCAAAACCGCCTCCCGTGAAAGCCATGTCGAATTGTCCGTCGCCAACCACGGGAACGGAATACCCTCCCGACGTGCTGCTGATCGCGAAGAACCCAGAACCGATCACGTCGATGCGTACCCCGGATCGGCCTTCGCCCACATCATAAAAAGCGTTGCCATTCAGATCGTCGAAGACGACACCCGTGATGAAGGTGGCTGCCCCCGGATCGCCAAATTCCTGGGTGATCAATTGTGGCCCGACCGAACCGTTGGTGCCATTGATCACTCCCATGCCTGCCTCTTTGAAGTCGTTATTGTGGATGTTCAAACGGTGTCCCGCTGGGTTTTGCATGCCTTGGCCGAGGAAGTTGGGATTGTAAACAGGACTTGCCGGATTGCTTGTATTCCCCCAGTCCACATCGAATCCTGCCTGGCCTTGAGCTACCGAATCGGCATGTGAAAAGACGTTCTCTCCTGCCCCTCCGTTATATCCAACAGCATCGATCCGGTCCCCCAGGGTGTAGCCTGGCAGAAACGGAGCGGGCGGATTGCTGGAACTTGTGTGCCCCTGGAATTGGTTATCAAACTGATCCAAGGTATGCAGTTGGGCTGCCTGTAACAGATTTTCGTTGAAGGAAAGAGGCTGCGCATAGCGCTCGAAATGGCCCTGATCGATGTACCATGCGAACTGGTCGACAATATCCTGACCATTGATTCCGAAAAATGAATAGCTGGAGACAATGTCGGGATCTGTTTCGTTTGCCAGCCGATTGGCTTCCACCAAGGCGTCGGTGCGGGCCTGGTTGACATACTCGCGGTAGGCTTGTTCGTGCGCGGTTGGATTGCCGATCGAATACTCGGCTTTCTGTAATTGGTCGGCGATCTGAACATCGTCGATGAACCAACCCACATCGGTGCTGGTTTGAGTGAATGCGGAGCCACCGACGAAGTCGTAATAAAAGCGAAAGCGCAAAGATTGGCTGGCATATCCGCTCAGGTCGACTTGTTGCAGTCCAAAAACCCCTTGGCCCGAACTGTTATCACCGGACAGGCTGAACAAGTCCACAGGCCAGGTACTACCACCGTCGGTCGAAATCTGAACTTTGGCAAATTGCGAAGGGGTCGCATAGCGGAGACGGCTTTGAAAAAATAATTGGGTATCGGATTCTATGGATATGGTTTGGTCGATTTCGAACCAATTGTCTTGGAATCCCGGGTTGGCCAAATGGAACGCATAGTTTCCCTGCGATGCCACATCGGATTGCAATAACGAATAATTAGGGTCGGTCTGGTCGATGACATAGGTCAAGCCATTTTCACCATTTTCCGTCCACAGGGTACTGGCAGCTAGTGGACCTATGGTGGCGCCCAGTCCCGCCCCTACGCCAATTGTCCAACAATAGCATTTCCACCAACGGCTCCATTCAATCATTATTGTCTCCTACTGGGATCTAAAAACCCTCGCCTTCAGGCGATCACTTCAGTAGAACTAGGCTACGGAAGCGTACTTCGATACCGGGCAAAGCATAATAGCCGCGCAGCGGCGACATCGTTTAGCCGTGGGCGTGAGCCCACGGAATAGATGCATTACAGATATTTTAGCCGCGCAGCGGCGACAGCAGCCGTTTTTAACGAAACCAATTTTCCGCTT
>JBDOMT010000431.1:0-14297 GCA_039831705.1 Pirellulales bacterium
CTGATGCCCACGTTTGTTTGACACAAGTATCATAGGGTGTTTTCGAGTTTTTTTGTACCCAAAATGGGAACTACGACTTCGTCTACGCTTGATCGGGGACTAGTACACTTACCACCACCATGAGGCAGAAAATAGGGGCTTTAGGACAAAAACGATTGGCATTGGTAATTGCTCATCCGGGACACGAACTTCGAGTACTCTATTACCATGTTCGGCATCCTCAATCTTAATAAACCGGTCGGCTACACGTCGCGCGACGCGGTCAATCGAATTCAGCGGCTCATTCGTCCAGTCAAGGTAGGCCATGCGGGAACGCTCGACCCGTTGGCCCATGGCGTATTGGTTCTCTGCCTGGGGCCAGCCACACGACTTATCGAAAAAGTGCAGCAAATGCCCAAGACTTATCGGGGCACTTTCCGCCTGGGCTGTCACAGTACCACCGACGATACCGAAGGAGAACTGGTACCACTACCCGGCGCTATCCGGCCGACCCACGCTGCGATTTTGGCTGCGCTCGAAAAATTTATCGGTCAAATCCAGCAACGACCACCCGCCTACTCCGCAATCAAGATCGGCGGCAAAAGGGCATACCATCTGGCACGACAAGGGCAATTGATCTCTCTCCCTCCCAGGCCGGTGACCATCCATTCCATCGCCATCGACTACTACGAGTATCCTGAACTGGTGCTTGATATCGTATGTGGCAGCGGCACCTATATCCGATCGCTAGGGCGCGACTTGGCAGAAGCAGTGGGCACTGCAGCGGTGATGACCGGGCTGATTCGCACGGCCATTGGCCCCTACGCTATCGATCAGGCACTCGATCCACAAAACGTCACGCATGGACAGTTGACCAAGTGCTTACAGTCGCCATTGACCACCCTAGGTGATATGCCACGGGTACAACTAACAGACTCTCAAATAGCCGATGTCCAGCATGGTCGTTTTATTCTGCATGACACTGCGGAGGACTTTGAATCTACTAAGGGCCTTGAATCTGCCAAGAAAAGGGTATCTTCCCACAAGGAACCGCGATTGAAATCGACTACGGAAATCGCTGCCCTGGACTCGGAAAATCACTTGGTCGCCCTGCTAGTCCCCAAACCGGGAAACCGGTGGGGACCAAGCAGGAATTTTCCACTACCGGGTTAACTACAGTGAGTAGCCCTGGCGGTATTCGGGACGAATAATTTGATCCAGGCTGTCGGTACCCTTGGCCTGTTGCGTCTTGGCATCCCAGATAACCTTCTTGCCTGACCAGACTGCCAAATTACCAAGCAGAATGGTTTCGGTCAGCGGTCCCGCATAGTCGGAGAAGTTCGACATGGCAGGCTTGCCGCCACGAATGGCACGTACCCACTCAGTAAAATGACCGGGTGATTCCTCGAAATCTACTTCAGGCTGCTCCACGCCGCCGAGCAACTGATACTCGGCCCCATAGTCATTGGGAGAGTAGAGGCTGCCTTTGTCTCCAATGATGACCGAACCACTACCCTTGGCCACATTTCCATCGAGCAGTTCTTTGTCCGGCAGCTTGCCGCCGTCGTACCAGACCATCTTCAAACCAGGTCGCTTATCGGTAGCTGCGAACTCGTAATCGATGACCGACCACTTGGGAAAACTATCACCATTATGGCCGGAACTTTCCGCTTCCACAGAAATTGGATCACGCAGATCGAGAGCCGCAAATGCCATGTTCGAGGTATGACAGGCCATATCCCCCAAGGCGCCCGAACCAAAATCCCAGTAGCCTCGCCAGGCGAATGGATGATAGCCTTTGGCATAGAGACGCATCGGTGAGGGGCCAACCCACAAGTCCCAATTCACATGTGCAGGAACTTCTGATGCTTTTGGACGCGGACCACCTTGCGGCCAAACCGGACGATTGGTCCAAACATGCACTTCGCTGACGGTTCCCAACGTTCCCGCTTGCACCGTGGCAGCAGCCCGTCGCAAACCGGCCAGAGCAGTTCCCTGGTTTCCCATTTCGGTCGCCAGATTATTTTCCCGCGCCACTTCGGCCATCACCCGCGCTTCGTGCAACGTACGGGTCATCGGCTTTTGACAGAAGCAATGGATTTTTTTCCGCATCGCCATGACGGAGGCGGGCGCATGATTATGATCGGGGGTACTGACCGTTACCGCATCTATCTTGCCTTCCATCTCGTCGAGCATTTTGCGGTAGTCGAAATATTTTCTTGCTCCTTTAAATTTGCTCTTGGCCGCATTGTTGAGCCGCTTTTCATCGATATCACAGATTGCTATCACATCGCCATTTTTACCGGCATCGGCCGAGTCGCTCGAACCTTTGCCACCGATACCAATACAACCAAATTGGATTCTCTCGTTGGGCGATTTGCTTTCCTTTGCCTGCACACCACCTGCCGTCCAATAGCCCAAACCGGCGACTGCGGTTCCCTGCAAAAAATTACGTCGACTGGTCTGTTGTCTCATGGATTTTTCTCCTTGAAAGTGTCTGTCTGAGAATATTGGCGTTAGGAGGGAAGAACTGGTAGGAGCCTCAGGATAACGTAGAACCAGCACAATTGCAAATTGACGACTCACGAGTGAGAGTCACTTCTCTCCGATTGCCTATTGGGGAACGGTCAAGTAGGCTGATAGGGTAGGTATGCAATGGCGAAATTGATGAAAATCCTTTGAATCTGCAAAGCTGAAATCCTTTGAATCTACAAAAAAGGCGAAATCGATGAAGTTTTGGAAAATAATGCTCTTGGGATTTTTTATCGTGCCATGGGTAGGCTTCATACAAGCAAGGCAAGCAACGTCGGCTGAACAAGAAAATCAACCGGTCGATAAGGTTTCAGCTGGTCTGTTGCTTCAAACCCAACAGTTGCTTCAAATCCAACGGCGCATCAAGCAGCTCGGCGGCAAGCTGGTACTAAACGATCGTGGCCAACCCAGCCGGATCGATTTGCACGAGCGACAAGCCAACGACGCAGACCTGAAAATGATTTCCCAGCTTCAAACGCTCGAACGCCTCTCCCTCTGGGGAGCAGAAATCAGCGACGCGGGCATACGGGAATTGGCGGCTCTTGAGAACTTGGTCGTCTTGAAACTAGAAAATACCGAAATCACCGACGATGGGTTGGCAGAGATTGCGCATTTGAAAAAACTAAAAGATTTGAACCTGCGTCGCAGCACTTATCTCACTGACGAAGGGTTGGCCCATCTGAAAAAGCTGCCCAGTCTGCAATACCTGCATCTACTTTATAACAACTTTGGCGACGATGGCCTGGCCTACCTGCAAGACATCACCGGGTTGCGATTGCTCGATCTGCGCGGCTGCGTGCTGGTCGGCGACGATGGCCTGGCACACTTGGCACGATCAAAAAATCTGCGCGCTTTGAAAATACGCTCATCGATCACTGACGAGGGCCTGGCACACCTGAAAGATCTTAGCGGTTTGGTCGATCTGACACTCGAAGATACCCAAATCACAGACGAAGGCATGCCGACATTATCCTCCTTCCCCAAACTGCATACGCTCACGCTCTTTCGTAGCAGTTATATTACGGACGAAGGATTACAATCTCTGTCTGGATTGACCAAGCTTCGCCGCCTTTCCATTCGCGACATTGCCCTGACCGAGGCGGGTATCGCGCATCTCGAATCTCTTAAGAACATGGAAAAGCTCGACCTCAGTGAAACCCAAGCGGGTGACGCAGCATTGGCTTACTTGACGAAAATGCCCAAGCTGGCCTGGCTCAATCTTTGGCATACTCCATTGAGCGATGCTGGAATGGTCCATCTAACGACCATGCAGACCCTTGCATGGCTGAGCCTCAAAGATACCGAAATTACAGACCAAGGCCTGGCCCATCTGGATAGTCTCAGTAACTTGACTGAGCTCGATTTGGAAGAGAACGAAATTACTGATGCCGGGCTTAAGCATCTTACCGGACTCAAAAAACTGAAGAAACTAAATCTTCGGCTGACCCATGTAACCAGTTCCGGCATTCAAAAACTCCAAACTACCTTGCCGACCACGAAGATTATTTCAGATGTGAAATAGGTTAGACAACTTAGAGTTGAATGGGTAGGACACTTTGAGAAAACCTTTAATAGTCGGTGATACAGGCACGACGCGCAAGCGAGTGGGTACATAAGTCCCACTTGCTTAGTAAGTTCTTTCCGCTGCACTCATTACTCCGTCGGAGGCAGTTGGGCGCAGACCAGTTTGCCAGTTGCGTTTCTGCCATAAACGTGTCGGCTGAGCAGCACCGGCACCGTCCAGCAGCGTCCGTCGAGAAACTTGGATCGGGCCAATTCTTGATAGCCATCGGCAGTCGCCAGGGCGAGAACCAGGGTACCATCGTCGCTGAGTATCAGCAGTTTGTTATCGGCAATCATGAGTGAGCCGCAACCAAATCCACGCTTTTTCCAAGCCACA
Source organism: Pirellulales bacterium (assembly GCA_039831705.1). GTDB lineage: Bacteria > Planctomycetota > Planctomycetia > Pirellulales > Lacipirellulaceae > JAJRWS01. Next base: position 4,412 of record JBDOMT010000431.1, read on the forward strand.
CTACCATCCTCGAGTTTCATGCATTTCAAATGCACCACCCGGCCCAAGTTGGAGTTGCCGTCGAAGCCATACAGATGGCCCTCGTAGAGGATCGAATTGTTAAAATGGTTGCGCATCTCTCGATTGTGATAGATCAACTGCAACGTATCCCCCTGCAATCGAAACAGTCCACAGCCGATGTTATAGCCGGCGGAAATGTAAAGCGTTTCCTTGTGGATAATCGGGGTCGTGGAGTTGGTCCGGAAAGGTGAATCCCACTCCGCAAAAGCGACCGGACTGCCATCATTCGCTTGTACGACTCGAACGCCATCGCAGTCGAGCGTGACAAGGTGTGGGCGGCCATTGTGCAAAAAACTTCGGGCTGTGCCATAACCGGCCGTGTGCATCGCAGTTTGCCAGTTCTTCTTGCCCGATGCTTTGTCGTAGGAAACGACTCGGCCTGCTTCCAGGATAAGTTGATTGTCTAAAATATAGGCTGAACTGGTAAAGCCCCATTCGGGCAACTTAATAGCCAAATCCTGCTGGAGAAGCTTGGACCAAATAATTTCTCCATCGGTGGCTTGAAAGCAATAGAGTTGGCCTTCACGACCAAGCGTGTAGACATACTCGCCATCGATGGTTGGAGTCGACCCAGGCCCCCCTTCGTGAAGGTTGTCAACCAGTGCCGCAGGGTAGGAATAAGTCCAAAGAATTTCGCCAGTTGCATTATCGAGACAATAGACCGTTTCCTTGCCATCCTTGTGCCCCATGGTGAAGAGGCGTCCATCGGCTATGGCCAGAGAACTGAAACCGATTCCGATTTGCTTTTGCCACACAATGGGCAAGCCAGATTCTGGCCAATCGGCCGACCAACCTCGTTCCCGCGAGATACCATCATGGTGGGGCCCCATCCAATTGGGCCAAGCACGATCGGCCGACTCAATCGCAGCCGCAGGTTGCATTGCAGGACAACTCACGGCCGCGAATAAGACCACAAGAATCCAACGGAAACGATTTAGGTGCGTCAATCGCATAATTCTACTGACAACCTGTTCTATGTTTAGGTTCTTCAAATGTGTTTTAGTGGCTACAAAACAGGAAAATTATCACCACGAAGGACACGATGAGCACGAAGAATCCAATCCTCTTCTTCGTGTCCTTCGTGCTCTTCGTGGTGAGTTCATGGTGCACTGGGATTGCGAGAGATCTTTTGATCTTAGACAGGCACCACGCACAGCGTTAGTCAACTGCTTGTCGAAGCATTCCCCCTCAAATGATCGTGATTCAAATGGCTAAAGCAATATCTATTTCTCGACCTCTGGCTCTGGTGGCACGGCCAGGAAACGTTTGAGCAAGGTGCCTTCCTTTAAGTTCCAGATCGAAACGGCTCCATCAAAACAACCCGTGCAGATGCGACCGCCAGTCGGATCCCAAGCGATCGACAAAACCGAGTCTGGATGATCCGCAAAAACTTTTGTCTGCTTGCGATCCAACAGGTTGAATTGCTGAGCAGTACGATCTGCGGATGTAGCAATGAGGGTTTCTTCATTGCTGACTAACGCGTACACATCGCCTCCGAACCCAGCCATCTCTCCAATCAGTTTCGAATCTTCAATATTCCAAACACGTACTTTTCCTCCACCTGCGCTGATAACTTTATTTCCATCTGGCATAAAGGCTACTGCTCGAACAGCCGCCCCATGTCCCGAGTAAGTTGCTAGCAGTTCACCCGTTTGCGCATCGAATGCTTTGGCTGTTTGATCACGGCTTGAGGTAGCAAGCCGCTTGCCATCGGCACTATAACTGACCGCAGTCACCCAATCGGAATGGTTATCAATTTTTAGTTGTTCTGCACCTGTGGCCACGTCAAACAGTCGTATTGACCCGTCCGAACAGGTTGCTGCCAACTGTTGGCCATCCGGTCGAAAAGCCACATTAAAAAACACATCGCTATGGGAAGCTAAATATTTGATGCCAGTTTCTGCTTTATTGTCATCTTGCCAGGCAATGAGTTGCACCTCTCCGGAGACACCCGCTGCGCCGCCTGCAACTGCTAGAAATTTTCCGTCTGGGCTGAAGGCAAGTCCATAGGTTCGCTGGGGAATGTCCGTGAGACGTTGCAGAAGAGTTGCGTTCTCAGGATCCCATATCATGATTTCATGGTAGCCAGCCACCAACAGCCGTTTACCATCAATCGTAAATGTGGCTGCTGTGATAGGAATGGGGGCAGGATAGATGTCTGGAGCCGCAGGATGTGCAAGGTGGGGTATTTGGCCACGCAGCGGTGCAACCGGATCTCGACCGTCGAATTTTGCTCCCTGGTTTATCCATTGTTCGATGATTTGTATCTCATTGGCAGAGAGTTGGTCACCATTATTGGGCATTCGTTCATCCGCTTCCTCGGCAATAATGAGTCGGTGAACTTCGCTGTCGTCCAAGTCGCCTGCGGTGATAGGCGGGCTTTCGTAGTCGCCGGGCTGCATGAAACGCTGGAATGTATCTACTCGATAATTACTTTCGGCCGTTTTCTTGCCGTGGCAAGCTTCACACCTTCCCACCAGAATCGGGGCGACCTGACGGATGAAACTGATTGGTTCGACTGGGGTATCATTGGCACCTTGCCCCACCGAGCTAATCGCCCAAATAGCTATGACCAGCAGAAATTTTACGTTAAAGATTAAGTCCATAAATCGGTCCCTTTCTTGTTTTTTTATCTTGCTTTTTAATGCTTGACTGTATTATAATACGCCTCGACCTGTTTTCTTAGGGAGAATCTCGAATGTTGACGTTTTTCCACCAAGCGAAAGGCCGAGGCCCTTTTTGTGACGGGATTTCACGTCGTGATTTTCTCACTGTAGGTGGCTCCGTAGCCGGTGGGTTGTCACTTGCTTCACTGTTGCAGGCTGAATCGCAACAAAGCGCCAGCCCCTTGAGTAGCGGCCGTTCCAACGGCATTCATACAAGCAGAGGCATCTCCCACAAGGGCCTGATCAACATTTTTCTCCCGGGCGGCCCTCCCCACCAGGACCTGTGGGATCTCAAACCGAATGCGCCTGATGAGATTCGGGGTGAGTTCAAGCCGATCAATACCAACGTAACGGGCATCCAGATTTGTGAATTGTTGCCAAAACTGGCAGCGATGATGGACAAACTGGTAGTCATTCGCAGCATCGTCGGCGCACGTGGTCCACACTTTGCAACGCAGTGTATGTCACCTCGACTCGATCCAAATTCCCCTTCACTGGGAGCTTGGGCATCACGACTCCAAGGGTCCGCATGCGCTGAAGTACCACCCAACTTATCTTTATTTTATAGCACCAGTCACCGCCCCTGGGGCGAGCCCGGTGATGGCGGATTTCTCGGCGCACCTTACGCGCCTTATAGTTTACTGGGGAAATATTCGCCGGGACACAAAGCAGAGAAGACGAATGAACTGGCACCCGATGCGGGGCACTTGGTACTCCATGATGTTTCGGTTGAGCAGTTGAGAAACAGGCGTTCTCTGTTAACCGCCCTTGATCGCTGGCAAAATACAATCGCAGCTTCACCCGTACAGACAGAACGCAACGAGTTTGTCGACCAGGCATGGAACATTCTGGCTTCTCCAAAATTGGCCGAGGCACTGGACATTAGCCGTGAAGATCCAAAGATTGTAGAACGCTATGGGACAGGAGTTGCCAAGTACAAAGCGGACGGTGCCCCACGAATTACGGAGAACCTGTTGGTTGCCCGACGGCTCATCGAAGCCGGTGCACGGGTTGTGTCGCTCAACTTCGGCCGCTGGGATTGGCACGGCAGCAATTTCAAACAGAGTCGCGCAGAATTCCCACTCCTTGATGGTGCGGTTTCAGCCTTGGTGCAAGATCTGCACGAGCGGGGTCTTGAAAAGGATGTGTCTGTGATTGTGTGGGGCGAGTTTGGACGGACACCCAAAATCAATCAAGGTGCTGGACGTGACCACTGGCCTCGAGTCAATTCTGCGCTGCTGGCTTGCGGTGGCATGGACACGGGACAAGTCATTGGTGCCACTGACAAACACGCCGGAGAAGTCGTCGACCGGCCCGTAACTTTTGGCGATGTCCATGCCACCTTGCTGCATAATTTGGGAATCGATCCGCATGGTGCAATCCCCGATGCCCAGGGACGGCTCCAAAGGCCCGTGGACGCCGCAGCCAGGCCAATTGCCGAGCTTGTTGGCTGATTATCTCTGGTCAACTGGTCAAGCCAAAATTTAGCGCACCCTTGTCTGTAACAGCAGGGCTCACGCGTACACTTAATCAATGCCACCGCTACGAGCTGGAATTTATTCAGGAGAATTACAAAGTCGGTATTTTAAAGATCCTACTGGTAAGAAACGAGAAGATAAGGATTACCACGGAGTCACGGAGAAGCTTTACCAATGGACCTTTTCTCCGTGCCCTCTGTGACTCCGTGGTTCAATTTTTCGGTATTATTTTAGCTGGATATGACTTTGCAGTTTGCCTGGAAATTTCTTTGATTTACTTGGTTTCCATCCACATTCAGGTAATAATTGATGTACTGCGTTTTCTGACTGAATACCCCTCCGATAGGAACTTCTGGATGAAATACTGTGGTTGTTTACTGGGTGCTTTCCTGACGCTTTTGCTAGGGCCTGCGGTTGTGGCTGCGCCACCGCAAGTTACTCAAATCAATCCATTAGCGGTTGTCCCTGGACAAACGGTGGAAATTACCTTTACCGGCCAGCACTTACAGAAGCCGCAAAGCTTGTGGACCACGTTTGCTGCTCACTGCGATTTTGTTACGGCGGATGACGAGAGTTCGAAGAAGGGAGAGAAGCTGATTTGTCGAGTTACCACAGGGCGAGGTGAACAAATTGGTGTCGGTGCTGTCCGTGTTGTCACCTCGGAGGGCGTTTCCAATCCACTCTTGGTGATGGTGGATGATCTGATATCTACCGCAGACATCGGGTCGAATCATACCCTGGGGCAAGCCCAAAAGATTGACTTACCCATCGCCATCGATGGCCAATGCGATGCGGTCCATGAAGATCTATTCCGATTCCATGTGTTGGCCGGAGAACAACTATCCTTTGAAACCGTATCACAACGTTTGGGTTCGAAGCTTGACCCCGTGCTGCGGTTGCTGACAGTCAACGGTAATGAAATTATTCGTATTGACGATTCCCATGGCTCAGGAGGAGATAGTCGCTTCTCGCACTCATTCGAAACGGCCGGGGACTACTTGCTGGCAATTTCAGATGTTCGCCATCAGGGAGGGGCCGAATATCGATACCGATTACGTGTTGGCAAATTCCCCTTGGTGACGACCGTCTTTCCATCCGGTGGCTCCAGTGGAACCGTTCAATCTTTTGAGTTGATCGGTAGCGCAGTCACAAATCATTCGCCCGTACACATTGAGTTGCCAAACAACTCGACGACAGCGGAACTTGTTTCCTTTGGCATCCCCACCACAACAGGATCAGGATGGTTTCAAGTGGAATCGCATCCTGGCAGAGAATTCGTCGAACAGGAACCTAACAACACACCAGATACGGCCACGACCGTTGAGGTACCTGGTGTATTGAATGGCCGCTTTGAAACATCTGGAGATGCCGATCATTATCGGTTTCAGGCTAAGGCAGGACAGCGTCTGCACTTTGTCGCCAAATCGCGGGAGGTTGGCTCTCCCTGTGACTTGTACATGAGCTTACACAAAGGGGCCGATGGTGCACGACTTGCATTAGCCCAACAAGGCCAACAAACCGTATTAAATTTCCAGATTCCAGAAGATGGAGAGTACCTGCTCAAGGTGGAGGATTTACTTTCCGGTGGTGGCCCAGCGCACCTCTATCGCATTGATATCCAAGATACGTTCTTCGGTTTTTCACTCCACGCGGAACAGATGCAGTACACATCACCCCAAGCGGGAACGGTTGTGGTCAAGGTACTGGCAGGACGCAGTGGCTACAGTGGGGCGATTGAACTCTCGGTAACAGGACTAGGAGATGGAGTAACACTTGAAGGAAATCGCTTGGAAGGCAATGATACTCTGCTAAAAATCACCTTACCTGCGAATTTGCCGACAGGTGCCATTCGCTTAATGAAAATTGTCGGAAGTGCCAAGATTGAGGATAAAACGTTCACGGTGAGCGCAAGTCAGCATACGCCTTTGGCAACTCTATTCCCGAATGTCTTGTCCTTCCCAACACAACTTGAGAGTACCGTAGCCGTAGGAGTAGGGCCAACGTTTCCTGAATTTTTTGATCTTGCTGTGAGCAGCAAGCAACTCTATTTTCCGCAGCATGTTGGCACTTCCAGTTTTGATATTGCCATCAATCGCACTAACGAATCGTTCAAGGATGCGGTTTCATTTTCTGTGGAAGGTTTACCTGAAGGGATCACTGCGGAAGTGGCGGCGGTGGAAGAGGGCAAAAAATCTTATCGGGTGACACTCAAAGGCCCGGAGGACTTTGCGACAGGTACTTTTCCCATTCGCATTGTCGGCACCGGTAAATTCCAAGAGCAAACCCTTAAGGTTACTCTTGAAGATCTTAGCCTTCGTGTTACCAAGCCGCTTGTCGCCACCCTAGAGATGGCAGGCCCATGCATTGTTGGCCGAGAACAAGTGGCCAAGGTACAACTGCAACGCTTTGGTGCCGATCCTCAGCCTGTAAGGCTACAAATCAGCGATGGGCCAGCGGGAATTTCTTCCCCAATCTATGTCATGATCCCTGCTGATGCATCGACAGGGGAAATTCATATTAATGCGGCTGCTAACGCACCGACGGGGAAGTTTAATAATTTAATCGTAGTTGCTTCCACCACCGTAAAAGGGCAAACTACCAGAGTTAAGAGTGAGCCAGCAATGATTGAAATACAGCCGCTACCTGCTGAACTTAATTCTGCAGAACAAAAAACGGAGGCTTCAGCAGAGCAAAAAACTGGGGCTTCAGCAGAAAAAAATACGGAGGAAACGCCATGATACATTTAGAAGTGCTGAGGCTCTGTTTGCACTGGAGTCTTTTGATTGCAGTGACAGGCTGGTTTTCGATTGGAGTTTCCTATACGAAAACAGGCTGGGCAGCAGAGGATGCTTGGGCAACGGGCGATGAGCAAGACTTTCCAGGACTTGTAACAATCGAGGTCCAACCTGCTCAACTTACGTTTCATTCACCGCGTGAACGGGCAATCGTATTGGTGAGCGGTCATTTTAACGGCGGGCACGTTGTCGATCTGACCCGCAAAGCGACGTTCGTCGCAGCAGATCCAGGCATTGTGGAATTTCGAAATGGAGCCTTGTGGCCTCAAAGCAATGGCAAGGTAACCCTCGAAGTCCAAGTTGGTAAACATCATGCAACCATCGAGGTAAACGTCGACGGAATTGATCAACCGTCTCCCATTTCATTCCGTACAGAGATAGTGGCATCGCTCACTCATCTGGGCTGCAACTCCGGTGCATGTCACGGTTCGCCCAGTGGGAAAGGCGGTTTTCAACTCTCATTACAGGCCTATGACCATGCGATGGATAAGGCTTCGCTCACACGTGCCGCTCTTGGCCGACGTACCAATCGAATCGATCCTGCGAAGAGCCTGCTGTTACTCAAGCCGACCATGGAGGTCAATCATCTGGGCGGATTAAAGCTCAATCAGGCGGACCATGGTTACGACGTCTTGCTCCAATGGATCGCCGAGGGGAATCAAGTCGATCAAACCAAGGGGGCTCAATGCGTCGAGCTTGAGCTGTTGCCTCTTTCTGGCAGAGTACTTAAGCATCCTCATTATCAGCAACAGATTGTTGCTCGGGCGCATTTTGACAGTGGCACGATTCGCGACGTAACACGACTTACTAAATTTTCTACCTCCGATAAAGAGATTGCTTCGGTTACCAAGGACGGGTTGATAATTGGCCATCGCCGAGGCCAGGTAGCAATCATGGCACGATATCTTGATAAATTGGTTTCTTGCCAATTTACCCTAGTCCAAGATGTAGAAGGATTCGTATGGCCTGATCCCCCGGCAAATAATTATGTCGACGAGTTCGTCTATGAGAAGCTGAAGCAATTGCAATTTCCCCCTGCCGATTTGTGCAACGATAATGATTTTCTACGCCGGATTTACTTGGATGTTCTAGGGATACTGCCTACTCTTGCCGAGCAAGAAGCATTTTTTGCTATCCCGTCCAATCAACGCCGACAACAACTGATTGATCAATTGTTGGAACGGCCTGAACATGCACGTTTTTGGGCACTCAAATGGGGCGATTTGCTACGTCTCAAAAAAGGTGAAATGAAAGAAGCAGGAGTCCATAAATTTTATCAATGGTTGGTCGATGTGTTTGAACACAACATACCATTTGATAAGTTTGCACGAGAGTTGCTAACCGCTCAGGGCAGTACTTACGACCAACCGGCAGCAAATTACTACCGTGCTTGTGACAATATGGCTGAAGCAACGGAAACGACAGCTCAATTGTTTCTGGGTTCGCGTATTCAATGCGCAAAATGCCATAATCATCCTTTTGAAAACTGGACCCAGGACAATTACTACGGTTTGTCAGCATTCTTTAACCGAGTAAGCCGTAAACCGGGCCTGCGATTTGAAGAGCAAATTGTGTATGTGGCTCGTGAAGGCGAAGTTCGTCAACCTCGCACCGGACAAACGATGAAACCATGGCTGCCAGGCAATGCCACGGTCAGCGACTTGGCATCTCATGACCGGCGGCACGCATTTGTGGACTGGCTGACGAGCCCTGAGAATCCTTTCTTTGCTCGTGTTGCAGTCAACCGAATTTGGGCAGAAGTCATGGGGCATGGGATTGTTGATCCGGTGGACGATTTCCGTCAATCGAACCCTCCAGCTACTCCCAAGTTACTTGACAAGTTGGCCAACGATTTCGTGGAGCATGGTTTCGATCAAAAGCACATACTGCGAACCATTCTTAACAGCCGCATTTACCAGCTTAATAGTCAAGCCAACGAATTGAACAAAGATGACACTCAATTCTTCTCGCATGCCAAGATGAGAATGCTCAGCGCTGAGCAACTGCTTGATGCAATTTGCCATGTCACAAATCTGAAAGAGAATTTCGCAGGTCTTCCTGCTGGCACACAAGCTACCGCGCTGCCCAGTCCAGACTATAAAAATACATTCCTGGATACCTTTGGCAGACCAGCACGTTCTACCGCATGTGCCTGCGAGCGGAGCGGAGACTCGACCTTGGCTCAAGCAATCCAGCTATTCAACGGATCTTTGATCCATAAAAAATTAGCCGATAAAAATAATCGTTTTCATAAGATGCTGGAAGCAGGTCGTACGACAGAAGACGTGCTATCCGAATTGTATCGTTTCGCCATGTGCCGTACACCTACCGAGCAAGAGATGCAAACGGCAACAGCTCATATTGCAAGCCAAGAGTCGCCAGCGCGCGGACTCGAAGATGTCTGTTGGGTCCTGTTTAATTCCGACGAATTTTTGACCCAACATTAATCTAGTCAAGCCGAACTTTTCGTGTTGTCGCAGGAAGTTACCAGGTGAAGCCAGGCGGCAATGTGCGACAAAACGAAAAGATTCGTTTGACAAGTGGGGAATGGGCCCGATTAAGCCATATCCTAGCGATTTCCCGGAACAGCGCTGCCGTTCGTTCCAGTCTACAAACGGACTGCCACTTAACGCGTGATTCCAAAAATTAATCGCACTCCATCGCTTGCGTCCCCAGCCAAACGAATCTTGGAGAATGATCGCGATACCAATTCCGCCACTTTTTGCCACGATCCACGCGGTCATTGTCCAAGTTCGTTTGGTGAACTGAAGACCACCGCCTGAAGGCGGAGGGTTCGCCGACAGTCGGCTAAAGCCCGACTTTCTGGTTGTGGCTTACTTACCGCAATCGCCACGAAGTGGCGAAAGCATCTAGCCGTGGGGCGTGA